>MHFG01000071.1 GCA_001804065.1 Omnitrophica bacterium RIFCSPHIGHO2_02_FULL_46_20 | reverse complement strand
AAAATGAGAAAGCGCTATACCAATACAGAATGGTATGGCGATATAAAGGGCTGGATATTTCATGTTATAATAAAAACTTGGCTGCTATGCGGCTTGCGCAAATTTTTGCGCTGCTTGGCGGAGAAGCTCAAGCCTTTCACGTTCTATTATGCCAGAAACTTTACCAAGGGCATCTATAATCTTTTTGACTATTTCGGTTATATCAAAAGTAGTAATGCCTTGTAGATCTGTATCGGGATCGCCCTTGACCTTGAAATAATAGTATCTTGCCGTATGAACCTTTGTCCTTATATCAGCTATTGTTTCGCCATAGATTATTCTTCCATTTTCAGGATTATCTTGATTCAATTCGTCTATCAAAGCCCTCTGTCTACCATTGGTAGCTATTACCGCGACTCTCATGCCGGATTTCGCTAACTTTGGCAGAAGCACCCCTATCCCATTATCGAAGGTAACCTTTTCTGAAAATATGAATGTTGATTTATCTTGGTCGAGGATATTTTCTATTTGCAAAAGACGTGCTAACTCCGCGAAGAATTCAGCGCTCTTAAAATCATTCTCATACCATTCCCTCGGAAGAATCTTACGGACTTCTTCCATGGTTTCTTTTACATTTAAAAGCGTACCTGCGCGAGCCCCTGGGACCATTTCCCAAATTTTCATTTTCACCGCGTTGAAACCGGTTTCGCACAATTGTCTATACTCTTCATTGGCAGCGACATAGCGTATGCGCTCAAGCCTCGTCAGAAACCTGCTCCATTCCGAGTCCATCAGATTCAGCAACTCCCTCTTCCGCGTCTGGTCGATGGCTGATTGGAGCAGATATTCTCTTGCCGTATAGAATTCCCTGCGCTTTTTATCCAGGAGGATATCAAGATCAAAAGTCTTTTGGCGCATGGCGCGATAGAGCTCCTCGCTTACCAACTGCGGATCTTTTTCGCCGAAACGCTTATATAAGCCATTTTCAAGCGATAATATTGTTTCTGTCCAGCCCTTCCTGCCGCGTCTTGCGGTGCGGGTGCGCTGTTGTTCATCAATGCGGCCGTCGCGGTTTTGTGCCGTCAGAATCACGCAAAGCCCTCCGAGCGAATCAACCTCATCGTCTGTCCTGATGTGAACTCCGCGGCCTACGGTATTGGTGGCAATTGTTACGTCGCCCTTCTTTCCCGCGCGCGCAATAATGGAAAACTCTTCGCTCGTATCAAGGCCGTCAAGAGTGGCGGCATTTATGCCGGCGTTTTGTTGTAATAGGCCGCGAAGATTATGCGCCTTCCTGATGGTAGGGGTGAATACAAGAACAGGGTTGCCTTTCCGGTGAATCTCTTTGACGCGCTCTATGACCCGGGCAGCCTGTTTTTCATCATCAGGGAGCATTTCGGGTTGCCGGTCTATGCGAAGTGATGACCATTGTAGCGGGATGCACATGGTTGCAAGGTCATAAACCTTGCTAAACTCCTCTGCCGTTGTGCCGATAGTGCCGCTTGTAACGGCAAGTTTTGTCCGCTCTTTCATCATCCTGTAATAATTCTGATAAGTTATGATGCCGATAGGCGCCAGGGACGGATAGATCTTAAGGCCCTCCCTTGCCTGGACGAATTGTGTTATATGATTTGCCCACATATGCGATGGCTTGAGACGCCCCGTAAACTCATCGACGATAATAATCTTTCCGTCCCTGACCACATAATCTTCGTCTTTGTGATAAAAATGAATGGCGGACAATGCGGAAGTGAGAAGATTAAGCCGTCCGCTTTTGGGCGCCTGGCGCCAGAATAGGTTCGTACGTAATGAATCCTTCGACATCGCATCAAAAACTTCATCTGCCCTCGCATCAGGATTAATAAGTATCAGCTGGTTGAGATAATCAACGGCATAGTAGCGGTTTTTCTCATTCTGCTGCGCCAGCCGGCTAACAATCTCATAAATTTTTCTGTAGCTTTCCACGCCAATGCCGATGCCAGGCTTTCCGACAATCATCGGATTATACGCCTCATCTATCATACAGTTGTCCGCTTCATCAACAATGATAAGCCCCGGGGCCGCGGCGCGTTGAACCCTGTGTTCAGGCGACGGCACCATATTATCCCGCAGAAAATCAAAGATAAACTCATCGCGCGGGCCATAGGTAATATCACACTGATACGCCTTGTCTTTTTTGGCGCGGATGAGATTCGGAGTGTCAGGGTAAACTTTGGCGGACCTGTAGGGCATTTGCTGATATTGGTACGAGGTGCTGTAGTCAACCAACGTTGCGGTAGTCATGCCAAGAAACGCGAATATCCCGCCCATATCCTGGCAATCGCGGCGCGCCAGAAAATCGTTAAAGGTATGGATATGTACGCCGCGGGCATAGAGGGCATTGAGATACGCCGCCATAGCAATGGCAAGCGTCTTTCCCTCAGACGGCAGCATCTCTACCGCAAAGCCGTAATGGAGCGCAAGGGCCGCCATGACCTGCTCGCGCGCCGGTTCTAATCCCGCTGTGCGTCGCGCTGCCTCGTAAAAAAGTGCGAATGCGTAAGGCAAAATCTTATTTGGCGCAACGCCTTTTCCCGCTTCCCTTTTAAGCTGCCGCGCGAGTTGTTGTAACTCGATATCGTTTTTTTGCATGAGCTTATTATCCGCTATTTCTATAACCTTCTCTACGGTATTCTTCCTGAGTATGGCAAAAGATATCGTGCTGCCTACAGCGTCTTTAAGCAGGCGGTACATCTCGTCATTTTGTTTTTTCTGCATAGCGCTATTAATCACTTTGGCGCTTGTTTTCAGCAGCCGAGCCGCATTATCTTGCTTACCGTCTGCAATGGTTAAAGCAGCTTCAGCGCATACACGCCTTATAGCCCAGCGTATATCAAAAAGAAAGCGCTTTCTGCCCACAAACCGGTTGACAATATCTCCCATTTGAGTCCTTAGCGCATTGAATAGGAATGAATCGGAGGCATATGACAGGTGGTATCTCAGGTTTAGCTCAGCGCAGCCTATAAGTGATGCTGCCTTTGTAATATTCTTCCCTGCCAGGTCTTCATAAACAACATGAGACATAGCGGAAGTTGCCAGCCGGACAAGGCCTTGCCACGTATACAATTCGATATCGGACGGCTTTTCCGCAATGGATGGCATGGCGGCAAAACGCCTCTTTGGCCGGGGCGGAGGGTTATTGTATTCTTTTATCAGCGCGGGGAATATCTCTTCTGCGACAAATTTTTTAACCTGGCCCAGGTATGGTTCAGGCAGAAGTTTAAATCTGGCTGTGTTGCGCATACCGCTTTGAGCCAATTGCAACAGGCGGCTTGCTGCTGAGCCGTTGCCGTGCGTATATTCCAGGGCAAGAATAACCAGGGAACGTTCAATAGTATTAATCGTGAGGTCATAAAGACTTGGCAAGGGTGGTTTATTTTTCAACAAAGGCGATAGCGTTGAACCAAGGGACTTTTTCATAGTATGATAAAGCGGATGTGCATGTACATATCTATATCTTATTAGGCCCCCCCTTACATAAACAGGGCCTATACCAAGCGCTTTTGCCGCGTCTTCAGAACGAGACTGTTTATCTTCGTATGCCAATTCACAGATAGCGGTCCTTGCCATTTTGACTATTTCGTGGTAGTTAAGCTGTTCGATAACAACGGTATTCTGTACTTGTTTTCTTTCCCGCGGCGGCTGCTTGAGCTGTTGCAACAAAACAGGAATTGCCGATTCCGCGAGAAACTTCCTCACCTGACTCTCATATGGCTCAGGAAGAATTTCAACCCATAAACTCCGCTCGATGCTGATATTTGAAATTCGTAATAAATGAGCGGCGGCCACCTTATTGTCGTTAGTCTCTTCCAAAGCAAGCAAGGCAAGCGAACGGCGGACTGTATGCATAGACTTTTTGTATATTTCTCCAGAATGATTTTTGTCGTCCATTAATGGCGATAATATTTTTACAAGAGCGGCTTTTGCGGTTTCATAAAACGGATTGGAATAGGAGCGGTTCTTAATATCTTTGACATGCTGGTACCCTATATCTATCAGCTTGGCGGCCTTTGTTAAGTTATGCTGGGATTTTTCATACGCTAGTTCGCAGATAATGGTGCCGGACATTTTGCATATTACCTTCCAGTCAAGTTCTTCCGCGGATACCGGCGTCCCGCTCGCGCTCTCGCGCGGCCTTTCCGGTGAAACATCTTTCGCTGTCATATAATCTCTATTTATAATGTCAGGGTGAATGGCAAAGGCAAGGTCTGTAAATTCACGAACTAATGCAGGGCTTGTGATAAGATTATTTTGTTCTATCTCTTGCTGTATTTGGAGATTGCCTTTTTCAAATCTTTCTCGCATCGACCTTATAAAAGCGCTTATTTCTTCAGGGGTATCCGGATTCTTATTTTCAAATTCCTCGTCAAATAATTCCTTCGCTCTCGTAGATCTTGCTCGTATTTCATGGAAGAGCCGCGCGATTATTTTACCCCTGCCTTCTTTTGAATCCTTCTCGCCTTCTAAAGCAAATGCCGTAATATAAGCGCCGGCATGTCCCCATATCTTCTTTCCTTCAAATACTGGCAGTTCATTTTCGTTCTTTACAAATATAACCTGAATCCGCCCGCCTGCGGAAGCGAGAGTTGTTTTTAGTCTGGCCAGCATATTATCAGCATTACAAGCATTGATTAGGCCGATAAATTCCTCTTCCAGATGAGGAATAGATGAAAGGTTTTTGGCTTTATTTGAGTGCTCTTTTATAACTTCATCTATAGGTTCCTGATGCGCGGCAAGACGCTCTTCCATCATGCTGCGCATTTCTTGGTAGACTTCTGGATTGCCGGCTATAGGAGCAAGTGTGGAAGTTACGGAGGAATTTTTTAAATCTAAGCTGAGCGATACGTCATAGACCAAAAATAAGCATGCTAACACTATGGCTATAGTTTTAAATAATATGCTATACCCATTCTTATAAATAAACATAGTATAATAATACCATATAATTTAGCAAATCAAGAAAAATATAGCTAACTTTTTTCTATTTAACAAAGCTATGTCAAGGCAGGACTTAAAGCTAATGCAGTTAGTATTGATATATTAAAAAGATACGAGAAAGATATGCCTAAACAAAACAATATGGCGCAATATAGTATAGGCCTTTTCAGTCTATGCAAACCTTATCTTTGATACGATCGAATAGCTTCTCTCCGATCCCTTTGACTTTTTTAAGCTCTTCTATAGATCTGAAATATCCGTTTTGGGAACGGTATTCTAACATCCTATTCGCAAGCGACTCGCCTATGCCGCTAAGTGCCGCGAGACCTTTTGCGTCCGCTTCATTTAAAAAAGTGATTACCTCTCTTTTTAGGGTAAGCATAGCATAGAAAAATCATAGTGTAAATAAAAGTCTGACGTTGATTTTTGTTGTTGCAAATTTAACCAATCTGTGGTATATAATATTGGTGGTGAGGAGGTTAAAAGAGATGGCTATCATAGACATGCGGAAGATAGAGAAAAAATACGTAGGGCTATGGGTTGCCTTAAATGAGTCTAGAACCAGGGTTGCCGGCTGCGGCAGAACTATCGAAATTGCATTGTCCGAAGCGAAAAAGAAAGGTATAAAAGACCCTATCCTTACCAAGATCCCATCCGAGAACTTAGGGTATCTGTTATAATAATGCCCGAAGAAGCAATCCTGAAATTCCCATACGTAAGAGAAGTAGTCCGTGACCCTATCTCAAAAGAGGTCGGCGAGGCCTGTCGTCCCATCATACCTGTCCGCCTTATACATGAGAATATATCCTGCAGATTCCTCGGATTGATCGATTCCGGCGCGGATGAATGCACCTTTCCTGGCGCGATAGCTGAGTTTCTGGGCCACAATTTAACAAGGGGTAAGGCGCGTGTGTTTACCGGTATAGGCGGCGCGGTCGTTTCTTACCTTCATCAAACGGATCTGGAAATAAGCGGCATACGCTTTAGAACTAATATATACTATTCGAACGAATGGAATAAGATGGGGTTTGGTCTGTTGGGTCAGGCAGGATTTTTTACACATTTCAAGGTGACGCTTGACCATAAAAATAAAGAGGCTCTCTTAATCCGCAATCGATAGCCTTTCTGAAGCATTTTCATTAATCTTCCGGTATATTTTCCAACAGACTAAATTCCTTTAGTTCTTTTTTCAAAAAATCTATGATAAATCCATCGATTCGATTCCATATGTATGAGACAAATTTAACTGGATGAGGATTACCGTATTTATCACGGTAATACAGATTATAGCTTTTGATCTTCTCGCAGGTAATTAAAACAGCCTCTGATAGTAAATCATCACCGAAGCGTTGGGCCAAATGCGGGAATGCCTTTTTGTGGATTCTAAATTTTAAAAAACTGATGTGTCGGAAAATGATTTCGTCTCTGCTTTTCTTCGAGCCTCTTTGAGCTTTTAAGATTAAATGTCTTTCTTCGGATAAAGGAATATTCGGATAGCGCCGGATGTTGCTGTAAGATTTTCACATGGCTGTTAATTTTTATATCATGACAAGGGGCTACCATTAACGATAGCCCCTTATATTAACGAAAGGCAATTTTATAGATTACGCCGCTGATAAAGCGGTCTTCTCGGCCGCATAAGTATTTTTTAGCACCTCATAATCTATCGGATCGGCTTTTGGCAATAATATCAATATTCTCAGCTTCTTGTCATAAGAGACGATTATAGGTGACTGTGGAGGTTCTTTGCCTGCAGCAAGTTCCAACGTCATATAAAGCAAGCCTGCCAGTCTTATGTAAAGCTGCTTACTAACCGCTTCTCCAAATTCTGTATATAGCTTTATAAGCTCTGTCGGATCTATGCCTGTAAGGAACGGCCTATCGTTTTCGTTAGCATTTCTTAACGACGCGAAGCCATCGGAGTTTATAGTGCGTGTCGAAGCCATAACCACTATATTATGCATATTGGTGTGTGTTTTATCGGCTTCACTTAACAAGGCATTTGCTAACCTCTCACCGCTCCCACGAACAACTTCTACATTATCCAAGCCCATGGATTTTAGGGCCTCGCCTATAGCGTCTATCTCTTTCATAAGCGCAGTTATGGCCTGCCGCTGTAGGCTGTTTTCTACATTTATTCCCGGAATCCAGTCCGTTTCAAGACCTATTATGAGCTTCTGATTTTCTTTTTTGGCCTTTCTAGCAAGGACGATAAGAGATCCAACTGCGCCATCCGCTTCAAGCTGGTTAAGATTCTCCTTGAGTGATTCAATGGCGACTTGGGTTTCTGGCGTGACATCTTCCTTTTTCATGCTATCAATAGCCGCTATAGCCCGCTCAACCCTTTGTTTTATCTCGGCTGTTGCCATTGTTTTGTCAATAACACCAATGGTTGAGGTTACTTCTAAATCCGGTTTACTAGGAACAGAATTAATAAGTCTATTACCGGTTTCAATAAATCTCGCCCTTTCGCTATTTAGCGATGATTCTACTAATTCGAACAGTTGAGATACCCGCGGATTGTTCCTGTCTTCAACCTTTGCATTGTCTCCCATGCCCTGTCCAGGCTTTACTGGGGGGGGCTTTTGGGCTTTCGACTTAAAGAGCATCTGTTGATACTCTTTTATTATAAACTGTAAGCGCCGTATCTCTTCGCGCATGATATTCATGTCTTTTTCGAGAGATTCGACCTTACTGCGGAGGCGATGGTTTTCGCGGACTATTTTTAAACCTTCCTTGCGCAGAGCCCTTAAATCCGGATCTTGCGATCTTTTAAATCCGAACAATTGCCCTTATCTCCTTACAGCTTATTGTAGTGATACCTTAAAATGCGGAAGTTTATCTCGCTTAAGCGGTATACAGTCTCTATCAGCCTGTTATAACCGGCTATGCCTTTTTTGGCAAGCAAAAGCTTCTTTTTATTCAGGAATATAGTCTGTGTCTTATCCTTATATCTGTGGGAAAGATAGTCATAAGGCCCATGGAGCTTGGGATCTTCGGTTCTCTTGCAGGAGCAATTGGATCTTCCACAGATATTACCGTGCCTGCGTAAACTTCCCCTTAAGATGAAGACGTTTGCGCTCAAGCTCTCTACCAACAGATCGCGCTCTTTCAAAAGGGCACCATAAACGGGCGGCCTCAATCTCTCCATACGAAGCAGTATATCATGCTTCGGATAAAAAGTCAAGCAATAAACACGATAAAATGAACGCGATCAATTCAACGGGGGAGATTGCTTCGTCCCGCCAAAAAACGGTGGGACTCGCAATGACAATGGGTGCTTCTTTACGCTAATATATTACGATATCAAGGCAGGGCTTAAAACTAAGACGGGTAGTATTGGTATATTAAGAAGATATGAGAAAGATATGCCTAAACAGAACGATATAGCGCAATATAGTATCGGCCTTTTCAATCTATGCAAACCTTATCTTTGATACGATCGAATAACTTCTCTCCGATCCCTTTGATCTTTTTAAGCTCTTCTATAGATTTGAAATATCCGTTTTGGGAACGGTATTCCAACATCCTATTCGCAAGCGACTCGCCTATGCCGCTAAGTGCCGCGAGACCTTTTGCGTCCGCTTCATTTAGATTTATTTTTTTCGGCTGCCATTGGACATCGACATCCGGAATAAAACTATTTACTCTCACATTTACAGAAGGCGACTTATCCTGATAAAGCCCTGAGAATAATCCGATAATGAGAACTATCAGTAAAAATGAAACTATGAAAATTTCGCGTTTTTCGAGATCGAACATGTCAAGGCCTCTTCTCCCATTTTTTTTGCCGGCATCAAGAGCTATATGACTATGTTGACTAATTTTTTCGGAATGACTATAAAATTCCTTACGGCTCTGCCATGAACGAATTCTTTTATTTTTGTATCTGACAGTACGGCTTCTTTGAGTTTATCTTCTTCTATCCCAAATGGAACTTCAATCCTTGATCTTAATTTACCGTTAACCTGGATGACCATTGTAATGACGTCTGCCGTGACAGCGGATTTATCATGGGTGGGCCATTTTAGTTTAAATATGCTATTCTCCTTCCCCAGTATCTGCCACAGCTCTTCCGCTATGTGCGGCACGAAAGGCGAGAGCAGTATGACCACAGCCGAAGCCGCATCATTCAGGACATTTCCTCTTACCGGGTCAAGCTCTGCGTCTATAGCCAATAGATCGTTAGTTTCGTTCACTAATTCCATTATTGAGCTTATGGCCGTATTAAAATGGAACCCTCCTTCGATATCTTCGGTCACTTTCTTTATCGTCAAATGTGTCTTTCGTCTTAAAGATTCTTCTTCCTTTGTTAACTTTCTTTCTACTTTACTTGTGACTTGCGGCTTGTGACTTGTGACTTTTTCCGCAAGCCTCCACACCCTGCCTAAAAACCGATACGCGCCCTCTACGCCGCGATCAGACCATTCCGCGTCTTTCTCCGGAGGTCCGATAAACAACGTATAGAGCCTTACCGTGTCAGCGCCATATTTTGATATAAGCTCGTCCGGACTGACGACATTGCCCTTCGACTTGGACATCTTCGCCCCGTCCTTTATTATCATTCCCTGAGTGAATAGATTCTTGAACGGCTCATCAAAACCTATCATCTTTATATCGTATAAGAATTTCGTGATAAACCTCGAATACAATAGGTGTAATATCGCGTGCTCAATTCCGCCGATATATTGATCTACCGGGAGCCATTTATTCACTAATTCGGTATCGAACGGCTTATCTTTAAGATGAGGCGTTATATACCTTAAGAAATACCAGCTTGAATCGACAAATGTGTCCATCGTGTCCGTTTCTCTCGCGGCAGGGCCCTTACATCTCGGACATTCTGTATTGACAAATTCTTTATAGAATTTTAACGGCGATTCGCCTGTGGGCCTAAACCCTACATCCTTCGGAAGTAAAACAGGCAGATTCTTTTCAAGTTCTGCAATCGTCCCGCATCGCTGGCAATAAACAATAGGTATTGGGGCGCCCCAGTATCTCTGCCGCGAAATGAGCCAATCTCTCAATTTATATTGAACTGATCTTGTACCGTACTTAAACTCTACGAAATAATCGGCTATTTTTTCTACGGCAAGCTCTGATTTCATTCCGTTGAATTTATCGGAATTGACCATAACGCCTTCCTGGACATAAGCTTCTTTCATCCTCTCGGCATTGAGAGGATTTTTCGGATCGTCGATCACTACTTTTATCGGCAGTTTATAAATTCTCGCGAACTCAAAATCCCTCTGGTCGTGCGCAGGAACCGCCATTATCGCGCCTGCCCCATATTCCATGAGAATGTAGTTGGCGGCCCATATAGGTATCTTCTCGCTATTTACCGGATTTATAACATACCGGCCTGTAAATACGCCTTCTTTCTCTATATTTGCATCGGCGCGGGAGATCTTGCTCTCGTTACGCATCTTGATTATGGATTTTAGCGCTTCTTTTTCGCCTTTCATGCCGCTGACTAACTTTTCTACAAGAGAATGTTCAGGCGCAAGCGCTATGAAAGTGGCGCCATAGATAGTGTCAATTCTCGTCGTAAAGCACTTTAGGGTTTCGGCGGAACCTTCTATCTTAAAGTCTATCTCGACGCCTTCGCTCCTGCCTATCCAGTTTTTCTGCATCGTCTTAACCCGCTCGGGCCAGTGCTCTAATTTACCTAAATCCATAAGCAATCTTTCGGCATAAGCTGTTATTTTAAAGAACCACTGCTCCAGCTCCTTCTGCGTAACTTCTGTGTCGCATCTTTCACAACCGCCGTTTACTACCTGTTCGTTCGCGAGAACTGTTTTACAGGAGGGACACCAGTTAACAAACGCTTTTTTCTTGTATGCGAGGCCGTTCTCATAAAGTTTCACGAATATCCACTGCGTCCATTTATAATAATCGGGCAGGCACGATACGACTTCCCTGTTCCAGTCATATTCAACGCCCCATTGGCCAAGCTGCCTCTTCATCGTCTTGATGTTATTTAACGTGGATGCCTCGGGATGCATCCCTCCTTTTATCGCGGCGTTTTCAGCCGGAAGGCCGAACGCGTCAAACCCCATGGGCGCGAGCACATTGAAAGAGCGCATCATCTTGTATCGGGCGACAACATCGCCTATTATATAATTTCTGCCGTGGCCGACGTGCAGCGCTGCCGACGGATACGGAAACATCATCAGGCAATAATATTTATTCTTGTAGTTATCCGTATCTACCTTGAATAGGCCCTTATCGCGCCAGAACCTCTGCCACTTCTTCTCTATCTTATCGAATGGATACAGCCTTTCGTCAGTCATTTTATCCTCAATCTATTCAATTCTTTAACCCCGGATAGTCTCCGGGCAACGGCTAAGTTTCTTTTGTCATCCTTATCCGTCGCTTTCGGTGTTTCAAGGATGAATGCCGCGTTCTTTAATCTATCATGATTTATAATCCTGCCCATGCCTTCAAGCCCGATATTGCCCTTACCCACGTGCTGATGCCTATCGACATTTGATCCTAACGAAGAGATACTGTCGTTGAAGTGCACTACCTTTATCAGCTCCAGGCCTATTAATTTGTCGAAATTTTCTAATGTTTTATCGAGCCCGGCTTTTGTCTTTATATCATATCCGGACTCAAAAGTATGCGCCGTATCAAGGCATGCGCCGACTTTTTTTGGATTACTGAGGCTCATCATTATGCGCTTTAAGTGCTCAAATTTATACCCTATGCAAGAGCCTTGCCCTGCCGTATTTTCCAAAAGTATCGTCGTTTCAGGCCTTGCTTTATTTAAAATCTGGTCGAGCGCCTTGGAAAACCTGTCTATGCCCTTATCTTCACCGGTATTGACATGGCTTCCCAGGTGAGTCACAAAATATTCGGCGCCTAAAATATCCGCGCGAGCTATATCCTCTATATACGCGATGATCGATCTCTTGTATAACAGGTCGTCCGGCGACGCCAGGTTTATTATATAGGGCGTATGTACAACGACCGGACGTATATCATACTCGTTTTTAAGCCTCTTAAAATTTTCGATATCGGGCGGTGAGAGAAGAGAAGCCTGCCAACCGCGAGGGTTGCGGCTGAATATCTGCATCGTGTTACAGCCAAGCGCCTTTGCGCGTTCCAACGATTCCCAAATTTTCCCCGCTATCGAAACATGAACTCCGATTCTTCTCATATTGATTCCTGCGAAGCCCTACCTGCTATTTCTTATCGAAGGGCGAAGCAGAATGGTGCCGAAAGAGGGAGTCGAACCCTCATGAGCTTGCGCTCATCGGTTTTTGAGACCGACGTGTATGCCATTCCACCACTTCGGCAATATTTTTTCCCCAGTAAGCGCTATTATATGATTATTGGTTATAAGTAGCAAGATTTTTTTGATTGCTTATCGCATACAGGAGCTTGAATATGGTCTGTAGGCATGGTTTTGTTAAAGGGAAGCTATAGGAATGAAAGTGGTATAGATAATTATCATAATTGGTACACCATGACGGTTGAATGACATATTTGACAAAGGTGTTTTAATCTTCTATAATAATTTTACTATGAAAAGATTCTCTTCGGAAGTCATAGACAACGCGGTTAAGCTCAGGAAGAGAGGGCGCTCTCTTGCGGAAATATCGCGCATAACAGGGATATCAAAGAACACAGCATATCATTGGGTAAGCGATGTAGCGCTTACACCTCTTCAAAAGGAGAGATTGCACAAGAAAGAGATTAGATGTGGCAAGAAAGGGTTGCGAAAGGCCCATAAAATAAAGCGTGCGAAAAAAATAAAATGGGAGCAAGAGCTTGTTTATCGGACGAAACGATACGGTAAGATAGTTAACAAAAAAAGCGCATTTGCTAAATTACTGTGTGGGGTATTATATCTTTGCGAAGGAGCGAAATACCCTTCTTCAAAACAGATGATATTTGGAAGTACGGACCCCGGGTTAATAAAAAC
The DNA here is from genome assembly GCA_001804065.1 of Omnitrophica bacterium RIFCSPHIGHO2_02_FULL_46_20. Classification (GTDB taxonomy): domain Bacteria; phylum Omnitrophota; class Gorgyraeia; order 2-01-FULL-45-10; family 2-01-FULL-45-10; genus MHFG01. Next base: position 4,056 of record MHFG01000071.1, on the reverse strand, counting down.
ATTTCTTTGCCTTTTGAGAAATAATTTTCCTATTGACGAGAAAAGAATTAGATGTAGAATAATGCATAGATATGACCAAGACGGCAAGCAATTAAACAGGTACTGGGCGCGCATTACACAAATACCTTTACGGCAGTTTTATAAAAATTATGGAGATAGGCGCACAAAAGGCTTGGTTACAAAAAAGCCTGACTACAAAGGAATATGCGCTGTTCAATACAACAGCGTAAATCTTCAGTATGAACTTCAACTAATAGGCGAATCTCTCTATTTAGTAAAAGATTAGTGGGGCCGTAGCGCAGTTGGGAGCGCGACTGAATGGCATTCAGTAGGCCGGGAGTTCGATCCTCCCCGGCTCCACCAGTTTGCTTCAGCTTTCAGTGGTAAAAAATCTTAAAATACTTTGATAGTAAAAATAGGCAAAGCCCCCGGCCTCATGACCATAAGAAAGGGGCAAAAAATTATTTCGACGGTTCGTTAAAAACACCTATCGATCTGAATTTTTCGTAACGCATCTCGATAAGCTTATCCTTTGGCGTCTTCTTCAATGCCTCAAGATCTTTCTTTATAGCCGTCTTTATGTTCTCGGCTGTCTCCTGCGGGTTCCTGTGCGCGCCGCCGAGTGGTTCCTTTATTATACCGTCTATGATGCCCATCTCAAGTAAATCTTTGGCTGTCAATTTCAGTGATTTTGCCGCGTCCGGAGAACGCGCGCGTTCCTTCCAAAGAATCGCCGCGCATCCTTCAGGCGATATTACCGAATAGTAGGCATTCTCCAAAACATAAATCTTATCGCCGACACCTATTCCCAGCGCGCCGCCGGAACCACCCTCTCCTATTACAAATATTATGATAGGTATTTGGAGGATAGCCATCTCCCTCAGATTGTAGGCAATCGCCTCCGCCTGCCCCCTCTCTTCAGCGCCTATTCCAGGATACGCGCCGGGCGTGTCTATAAATGTTACTACAGGTAGAGAAAATTTCTCGGCCATCTTCATAAGTCTTATCGCTTTTCTGTAGCCTTCCGGATGCGCGCTTCCGAAATTCCTTACCAAATTCTCTTTTGTATCCCTTCCCTTCTGGTGTCCCATAACCATTATTTTTTCGCCGTTTAACGCGGCAAGGCCCCCGACTATGGCCTTATCGTCGGCAAAATGCCTGTCGCCGTGGATCTCGATAAAGTCGGTCATTATCATTTCTATATAATCTAATGTATAAGGCCTTTTTGGATGGCGGGCCAGCTGGACCCTCTGCCACGGTATGAGGTTTTCGTATATCTCTTTTTTTATCTGGGCGAGCTTCGCCTCTAATCCCTTCAGCTCGCCGGACATGCCTAAGTCCTCGCGGGTCGTAAACCCTTTCAGTTCTTCTATCTTTCGCTCTAACTCTATTATGGGTTTTTCGAAATCAAGCCCCGGCATATTAACGGCCAATGTATCCTCCTAGTGCACTAGTCGACTATGACAACTTCTGCGCCTTCAGGAACGATTTTATACAGCTCTTCGACGTCGGAATTCTTCATTCTGACACAGCCTGAGGTGACCTGTCTTCCTATGGATTGCGGCTCAGTGGTGCCGTGTATTCCGTAACCTTTGGCGGATAGGCCGAGCCATCGGGAACCAAGTATATTCTTGGGGCTATCGGGAGGTATCACGCCGCCGGCAGTATACCATGGCGGGTTTATTACCTTGTTTATAACCTTAAATGTCCCTACCGGCGTTGAATTATTTATTCCGGTAGAGACTCGGTAGGTCTTTACTATCTTATCATCTGATTTTAATGTAAGTATATTTTGCGATCTGTCTACGATTATATTTACTTTTTCATTATGAATTTTAAGCTTCCTCCCGAGAGGAACTATTTTAGAGTCTTTTAGGTAATTGGCCTTCAATATCAGGTCTTGGGTGGTAGAGAATTTTTTAGCGATCTTTGCGAGCGTGTCCCCTTTCACAACCTCATACATTATAGAATCCGGGGTCGGCATAGAAGAGAATAAGATGTCTATGTTAGCCTTCTCCATGCCTTCCTGAGCCGTTTGTACATTATCTGAATTTGGGAACTTTTCCATTATCTTCTTATAAGCGTCTCTCGCGCTTAGCGCGTTCCCTGACTTTTTACAACGCGCCGCGAGCGCAAACAGCTCCTTCTCTTCCCTTGAAGTATTTTCACTTTTGACAACTGCCGCAATTTTTTCCGGTATTTGAGGCTTATCCGCGGAAATCATCTTAGAGACAATTATTATGGCGGCTATCGCCGCCAAGGTTATACCCGCGACTAATAATATTTTATTTTTCACTTTATTACCTTACCTATACAGTAGAAGCGAAACGAATATCCCGAGCGCAATGCCCGCGAAAACCTCTACCGGCGTATGGCCTAGAAATTCTTTTAACTCTTTATCGTCGAGCCTTCTCTTCCAATATATGTCATCCAGCATCTTATTCAGTATCTCAGCCTGCTTGCCCGTTAAGTATCTGACTCCCTGCGCGTCGAATAACACTATAAGAGAGAACACCAATGTAACGGCAAAAAGGGCAGAATCGAATCCGTGCGACACGCCTATTGAGGTAGCAAGGGCTGAAACGCCTGCCGCATGGGAACTCGGCATGCCGCCCGTGCCTACAAACCATCTGAAATTGAAGCGCTTCTCCCTGAATACGCCTAAGACGACCTTTATAGATTGGGCTATTACCCAAGCGGCAACAGTGGTCCCGAATATGTAATTTTTAGAGAATTCGGTCAGATCGGTGAAAAACATGGTTTAAATGCCTTTCTTTGAAAAGCTTGAGTATTATATTATATTGGGGTATTATATTCAATTTATTTAGGCCGGCGATTAACCCTTTATCAGGGCCATCACTTCAAACCTTGTCTTCTCATTCTTCCTGAATATGCCCCTGACAGCGCTTGTTATTGTCAATACGCCGGGCTTCTTTACCCCGCGCATGCTCATGCAAAGGTGCTCCGCCTCGATTATCACCAACACACCCTCGGGTTTAAGTTTTTTCATGATTATGTCCGCGATGTCCGTAGTAATGCGCTCTTGAACCTGCAGCCTTTTAGCGAATATATCAACTACTCTGACAATCTTACTTAAGCCCGTTACTCTGTTATTGCTCGGTATATAAGCCACATGGGCTTTGCCGATGAAAGGAAGAAGATGGTGTTCGCATATTGAATACAGAGGAATATTCTTTAAAAGCACTATCTCGTCGTGCTCTTTCTCAAATATTACCTCCAGCTCCTTTTCGGGATCCAAGGACGTTCCAGCCAATATCTCTTCGTACATCTCCGCCACGCGCCGCGGTGTATCTTTTATATCTTTTCTCTTCGGATCTTCGCCTACGGCTGTCAAAATATCATGGATGGCTTTCTCTATTTTTTTAGTATCCATCTTTTCTCGCTTTCCCCGCCGCCGCGGCGGTCATAGTTTACCTACCTGAGCAGTCTGGAAGTTTTCCCGACTTTCCGACTGCTCATCCTGACGAGCGAAGCGAGGAAGGATCTCAAAAGATCCTTCAGCCCTTCGGGCTTCAGGATGACCCCTCGGGGAGAAATAAAAAGAGAAACTCCCCGAGGGGTCACTTACCTATGCAAAAATTTTCGAATATTTTATCTAAAATATCATCTGAAACCGATTTGCCTACTATTTCGCCCATATTAAATATAGCATCCTTGAGGTCCACAGCCATCAGCTCTGGGTGCAGGGCATCTTTGATCGCCTTGCTTACAGACAACATATTGTTGAACGCTTTCTCAAGGAGCTCTTTGTGCCTGGCGTTAGTGACCATGGCGCTTTCGCCTTGAATGAATTTACCGCTCCAGACTATCTCGAGAATAGACTTCTCCAGGGCCTCTATATTCTTCTTTTTCTCAACGGATACTTCAATAATAAGATCATTCTTAAATAAAGCGGCCAGACCCCTTCTGGCCGCGCCTCTGGCGCCTAAATCTATTTTATTTACAATAACAAGCTTCTTCTTGCTTTCCACCAGCCTGATAATGCCTAGATCTTCTTCGTTGATTTCCGTAGAGGCATCGAGCATGAGAAGAACT
>MHFG01000070.1 GCA_001804065.1 Omnitrophica bacterium RIFCSPHIGHO2_02_FULL_46_20 | reverse complement strand
GGCTACCATAATATTCGTCGTATTTGTTCTTGGATATCTTATAAGAAGGGAAAGCGATGTTTTAAATTCATTATCGATAGCGGCCCTTCTCATCCTGTTATCTAATCCCAAAGAGCTTTTTGACCCGAGTTTTCAGTTATCGTTTACATCCGTATTCAGTATCATATTATTCGCGCCGAAGATAGAAGAAAGATTAAAGTTTAAACCCGCGTATCTTAGTAAAAGCATCTCTGTATCCATTGCGGCCACCGTAGGGGTTTTACCTATAGTAGCCAAGTACTTTAATATAGTTTCGCCCATAGCGATAATAGCGAACCTTATAGTCATACCGGCTCTATTTGTTATCATATCGGCATCATTTATCTTTCTGTTCTTGAATTTTTTGGGAGCAACCTTTCTCTCCCCATTTTTAGGAGGCTTGCTTTCGTCGTTGGTGCATATAACATTTTATATTAACCATCTTTTTTCGAAAGTTCCTTTTTCACACCTAAGAGTAAGCGCGCCATCCCTCCTCTTTTTAGCGCTCTATTATCTGGCATTATTCACCCTGTTTTTCATGCGGCGTAAAAACCATTTACTCGTTGCGCTATTATTGACAGCGAATATTGTTGTTTGGAGCGGGATAATCGCCCCGGATAGAAAATTACTGAGAGTAACATTTCTGGACGTTGGGAAGGGAGATTCTTTTTTAGTGCAATTCCCGATCTCCGGCGCGATTCTTGTCGATGGAGGATCGGGCGGGATAAACGCCTCCGCCGACATGGGCAAGAATGTCGTTGCGCCGTACCTTTGGAATAACGGCGTGAAAAAGCTCGACGCGATAATAATCACGCACTTTCACGAGGACCACCTCGGAGGCCTTTTATATATATTGAATAATTTTGACGTCGGATGCGTTATGGATAACGGCGCTGTCCCGATGGAAGACAGAATGCTTTATGACGAATATAAAAATATAATAAGGCGTAAGTCGATACGCCGTATCGTAGTGGGCGCCGGCGATGAAGTTACGGGTTTTGGGGAAGCGAAAATTTTTGTTATGAATCCGGCCAAAGAAGAGGATATAGCGGATTCAAATGATAACTCGATAGTATTTAAACTCGAGTATAAAGATTTCAGCATTCTATCTTGCGCGGACATCTCCAGTAAAGTCATGGGGCGCCTGATATCTTACGGAGAATTTTTAAAATCGGATATTGTGAAGATCCCTCACCACGGAGGCTCGATAGGGGAGGAGAATACGGCGAAAGAATTTTTTGAAGAGGCAGCGCCCAAAGTATCTGTGATAAGCACCGGTGGAAAATACAGATTTTTCGCGGCCTCCAAACGGACTCGAGGACTCCTAGATTCATTGCAATCCAATATTTACGAAACGAAGAAAAGCGGAGCCATAAGAATCATTACAAATGGTTCAAAATTCGAAGTTAAGGGAACATGAGGGAAAACTAACTTTTTTATATATTACCTTGACAAATCAAAGGCCATGTGGTATAGTTGCTTCGACAATAAATGACGCATATGTTACGCAATTTTATATAGTACAACTATGAGGTGAAAACCGATAAATGGAAACGCAATTCGGCAACACTACAGAGAGGCGTCGTTTCCAGAGGATAGATTCGAACGTTCCGGTAAAGTATAGAAACTTGAGAACTGCCGCCATCCCAACGGGTTCGCTAACTAAGAATATCGGCGAAGGGGGCATTAGCTTTAAGACGAACGAATTTATTTCTTTGGCATGTCGACTCGTCGTGGAGATCGCTCTTCCGACGATTCCGAAGCCGATCAAGGCGATATCAAAAGTCGCGTGGATCAAGAAAATGTCTTCCGGGGACGAATATGAGCTAGGGAACCAATTCCTGGAGATATCCAAAGAAGACCGCTCCCTCATTACAGATTACGTTAACCACTTCTCAATTTCTAACCCCTAACAAATCACCCGCGCAATATCTTTATTTCTTTGACCTTAAGCCTCTGGCATGGTATAATTTTCGCCTGCCTGAAATTATGAGAAAGTTTATCCTTAATATAATAATATTTTCATTAACGGCTGTTTTGTTAGTAGTAAACACGGCCGAAGCCTATTGGATATGGACGCCGGAGACCAAGAAATTCGTTAATCCTAAATACGCGGTCAAGGATAGCCCAAAAGAGCAGTTTGATTGGGCGATGAGTTTTTATAATGGCAAGGATTTCCAGAGGGCTGCGGCTGAGTTTGGCAAATTAGCCAAGCAATATGAATTCTCCGAATACGCTTCAAAGGCTCAATATCATGTCGGCCTTTGTTACGAGAACATGCAAAAGTATTATATTGCATTTGAGAATTACCAGAAGACAATCGACAATTTCCCTCAAATAGCCAATACGGATGAGATCCTGGCTAGAGAATACAATATAGGCAACATATACCTGAATAAACCCAGCCCAAAGGTTTTGAAAACCGATATAATGGCTCCTCTTGACAGAGCGGTAGAGATATTCAAGAAGGTCGTTAGCAACGCGCCTTACGGCAAATACGCGGAAGATGCTCAATTTAAGCTCGGACAGGCATTGAAGAAGAGCGAAAGGTATGAGGATGCTGTCGAGGCGTTTCATAGATTGGCAGAAGATTATCCTAATTCGAAGTTTATAGCACAGGCGATGTTCGAGGAAGCGGACTGCGCCTACAAAGCCTCATTAATGCCCGCGTATGACGCAGCCTCTACTGATAACGCTATAAAAACGTTCGAGAAATTTGTCAGCAAAAACAAAGATGCCGAGCTTTCGAAGGAAGCGGATAAGACGATGAAGCGACTGAAGGATAACGTCGCGGAGAAATCATTCAGGACAGCCGAGTTCTATGAATCTCAAGGGAAGAAGGATGCGGCTATAATCTATTATCAGGATGTGATTGATTCATACCCCAATAGCTTTTTTGCCAGTACGGCAAAAGCAAAAATAGAAGCATTGAAAAATAAGAGGAAGGCGGGATAATGAATAGGAGAATGAGCGGGATGAACCCCGCCCTTCCTAAACCCAGCCACTGCGAGCAGGACTGGGTAAAGAGGGGTGTGGGGTTAGAAAGGAAGAGCGGGGTGAAGATACTTTTAAAAGGCGCCATAGCGTTGTTCTCGGCAACTCTATTGATTTCCGGATGCGGTTATACTACGCGCTCACTGCTGCCATCCGAATTGAAAACTATCTATGTTGATAATTTTGTAAATAAGATAAATATGACCGCGGAATCGAGCGATGCAAGGATGTATCAGAGCTACCGTCCCGGAATGGAAATAGATGTTACAAAGGCCATACGTGACAAGTATTTGTTCGATGGAAATCTTAAGATAGCTGATACCAAGAGCGCCGACCTTATCCTCAAAGGAGAGCTCGTGGATTTCAGGAATGAAGCTTTAAGGTATAACAGAAATGATAATATAGAAGAATACAGGGTAAGGATAGTCGTGAATCTGGAACTTATAAACGCCAAGGATGGTTCGACGAGGTGGAAAGAGGCCGGATTTGCCGGCGAGTCATTGTATAACACCACAGGCTCACTCGCGAAGAGCGAAACCGATGCCATAAAAGATGCGCGGGCTGATCTGGCAAGGCGCGTTGTGGAGAGAACTATTGAGGAATGGTAAACCACCCCGCCCATTCTATGATTGGGGTCAGGTCCCAAGGGGACAGGTCTCAATTAAAGGCGGGATAATGAATAGGAGAATGAGCGGGGTGAATATAAGTTCTCCCGTAATTTTCCTTGTCGGAGATGAGAAATACCTCAAAGAGAAAGCCATAAATGAATTGCGCTCGTCGCTTCTCGATGGCTCTTCGGGCGAGCTGGATTATAAGGTATTGCACGGCAGCGATACATCAGCCAACGAGATATTAAGCTGCGCCTCCACGATCCCTTTCTTCTCCTCGAAAAGACTCATAGTTGTAAAAGACTTTGAAAAATTATCCAAAGAAGACACGTCCAGAATTACTTCCTATATAAAAAAGCCCCATCAGCACACCTGCCTCGTTGTCGATATAAAGGATGATGATATTTTAGACCAAGACCCCGCATTAAATAGATACATCGATGTCCTGAAATTTACGGACCTCGCCGATACTGAATTATCAAACTGGATAACTAAATACATCTCTTCCAGAGGCAGGGCTATAGACGAAGACGCGTTAGAGATATTGAAAGAATCGCAGGGTACGGCGCTGCTCAATCTATCGCAGGAATTAGAAAAACTGATAACGTTTGTCGGCAGCAGAAAAACCATTACACGAAATGACGTTGAGTTGCTCGTAGGTAAAGGCGTTCTTGCCTCTGTCTTCGACATAACTGGTTCAGTGAGTGAAAGAGACGCGTCCAGGGCCCTTGGAATAGTATACGACCTTATGTCCACAGGCAAGAAACCTTACGAGATAATAGGCCTTTTGTGCTTGCACTTCAGAAGGATATTAAAAGCCCATGCGCTTATTTCAAAAGGCTCGACAGAGTCCTCCGCGAGGCAGTTGTTACGCATACCGAGAAAAAACGCAAAAGAATTTTGCGCGCAGGTCCAATCGTTTTCGAGCGATCAGATAGAAGCGAAGATGATGGTTCTTTTGGAGGCGGATTTAAGCGTAAAGCGGCCGAAGTATAGCCCGTCTTTAATAATGGAATTTACTATTATAAGATTATGCCTTGGATAGAGACGTCAGTCTTTTCATGAGACGAGAAGTTTTTCTTGAGGCAGCATTTTTATGAATAATACCCTTAGACGCGGCTTTGCCAATCTTTGATAATAGGGCTTTTAACGCGTTTTTAGCTTCATCGGATTTTTTACCGGATACAAGGGCGCCGAACTTTTTAGTAAGCGTATGCAGCTCGGTTCTGATAGTAATATTCTTTAGATGTCTTTTTTTGGATTTTCGCAAATCTTTGAATGAAGCTCTTTTTATCGGCATTGTATCGCGCCTTTCTTTTTATGGGTGAAATTATATCACGCGTGAATAGCTGTAGTCAAGGGATATGACTAAAAAGCACCTTATCAAATCAACCGGCGTAATCAGCGCGGCTACAGCTATCAGCAGGATCCTCGGATTCGTGCGCGACATAGTGATAGCCAATTTCTTCGGAACGAGCTTTACAGCGCAGGCTTTTTTTGTAGCGTTCAGAATACCAAATTCATTGAGAGACCTGGTAGGGGAAGGCGCGATGAATTCAGCGATCGTGCCTGTATTGAGCGAATATAAGGCGAAGGGCCTAGATTTAGAGTTCTTACGCGCCGCGAGGGTATTATTTAATATATCGCTTGCGTCGCTTTCTGTCCTAACTTTATTGGGAATAATATTTTCACCAATAGTAGTCCGCATTACAGCGCCCGGTTTTATCCGTGACCCTGCCGCCTTAAATCTTACCATACAGCTTAATAGGATAATATTCCCTTATCTTATTCTAATCGGCCTCACCGCTTATACCATGGGTATACTGAATACCCTGCACCGCTTCGCAAGCTCGGCATTTGGGCCGTGCCTTCTCAATATAGCATTGATAGGAGCGGCGATATTGTTATGCCCGAGGATCGGCGTAGTCGGTCTTGTCATAGGCGTTCTCATCGGAGGGGTTTTGCAGCTGTCATTGAATATGGCGGCCATGTACAAAAACGATATCACCATGAATTTAAAAGACGGCCTAAGGCATCCTGCCGTGAAACGAATAGGCCTTCTCATGATCCCGAGGGCTTTCGGATCAGCGATCTATCAGGTGAATATATTTGTGGATACGATACTCGCGTCCCTGGCGTGGATCGTAGGCGAGGGCGGCGTGGCAGCTCTTTATTACGCGAATAGATTGATACAATTCCCGCTGGCGATTTTCGGCCTGGCTATTGCCCAGGCAGCGCTGCCAAGGATGAGCCAGGAATTCTCCTCGAACGATCTGACTAAGCTCAAGGGCACGCTGTCATTTGCCTTGAGGACAACATTTTTGATAATGCTCCCGGCAAGCGTGGGCTTATGCGTGCTCGGCGTCCCAATCATAAAGCTTTTATTTCAGCGCGGAGAATTTACCGCATATTCGGCTTACATCACGCAAAGCGCGTTATTCTTCTACACATTCGGCCTTTGCGCTTATGGCGGGGTAAAGCTTCTCGTTACCTGTTTCTATTCTATGCAGGACACGATAACGCCGGTAAAGACCGCGCTCTTCGCGGTAATAATAAATGTCGTATTGAATCTTATTCTCATGCGGCCGCTAAAACTCGGCGGACTGGCTCTCGCTACCTCTATATCGGCTGCGTCGAATTTTGTCATACTTTATGTCATATTAAAAAAACGGATCGGCCGCTTGGGGACCAGAGAATTAGTTGATTCCTTTTTAAGGATCCTTTTAGCAAGTATCATTATGGGGGCCGCGTTAAAACTTTTATCCGCTCACGCATTTAGCGTGAAAGGCTTATCTATGTCAATTGTAGTAGGCGCGATAGTTTTTATCGTATCCGCGTATATTCTCAAAGTTAAAGGGATGAGGCCTGCCCTTACATGGATCTTAAAACAATAATAAAGAATTTACCAAACTCTCCCGGAGTTTACATAATGAAAGACAGCTCCATGGAGGTTCTATACGTAGGCAAGGCCAACGACTTGAGAAAAAGGGTTTCGAGTTATTTTCAAGCCTCGCGAAGGCTCCCCGAACGCAAGAAAACGCTCATTCTTAAGGTAAAAGACATAGCTTTCATATCAACGGCAACGAGCGCGGAAGCTCTTATCTACGAAAACGGCCTCATAAAACAGCTTTCGCCGAAATATAACGTCGCGCTTCGAGACGATAAAAGCTACCCGCTGCTAAAACTTACTCTTAATGAGACTTTTCCGCGCCTTATCATGACCAGAGATAGATATGATGACGGCGCGATATATTACGGTCCTTATGCGAACGTGAAACTATTGAAAGAGGCGTTAAAGATCTTACAAAAATTATTTCCCTTAAGAACTTGCGATAAGATACCAAAACGCGAATGCCTGCAGTTTCATATGAAACAGTGCCTTGGCCCGTGTATCGGAAAGATCATCTTAGGGCGCTACGATAGTTTGGCCGCGGAGTTAAAATTATTTCTTGAGGGAAGGCGCGCGGAACTTTTAAAGCTATTAATGAATAAGATGAAAGAGTTGTCAAAAGAAGAGAGGTTCGAAGAGGCATTAGAATGCAGAGACAGGCTAGAGGCATTGAGCGCCGTCAAGGAAGGCAGAGTCGCTTATAAACCGATGGATGAACTGGAAGAGTTGAAAAGGATTTTAGGCATAAAGGGGAGGCTTAAAAGAATAGAGGCATTTGATGTTTCCAATATAATGGGCGCCGAGGCTTGCGGCTCCATGATCTCTTTCTACAAAGGCAAACCCGATAAGAATGAGTACAGAAGATTCAGGATAAAGACTGTATCCGGCATGGATGATTACGGCATGATGAGAGAGATAGTGCGCCGCAGATACGCCAGATCATTGGAAGAAAAAAAGAAATTACCGGACCTGATAGTGATTGACGGTGGAAAAGGGCATCTTGGAGCTGCCCTTGACGAACTTAAGAAGCTATCTATCGATAGCATTCCTACGATAGGGATAGCGAAAGAGTTCGAGCGTATTTATGTTAAAAATAAGAAAGGGCCTATTCTTTTGCCCAAAGAATCAAAGGCTCTTCATCTATTGGAAAGAGTCCGCGATGAGGCGCACAGATTCGCGATATCCTACCATAAGAAACTGATGTCGAAAAGAATTTGGAAAAAATCCTGAAGAACTTGACCGATTTTGAAAAGAAGGTATATCTTGCGGCCTTGAAGATTCCACACGGAGAGGTGCGCTCATATAAATGGATCGCCGCAAAAATAGGGCGCCCAAAAGCCTACAGGGCGGTAGGAAACGCATTAAACAAAAATCCATATATAGGAACAGTTCCGTGCCACCGCGTCGTAAAATCAGACGGCTCTATAGGGGGATTTGCGAAAGGGGTTGGCCATAAGAGAAAGCTGCTAAAGTCTGAATTGATTGACCGCATACCATGATATTGATATAATTATAGTCAATAAGGAGAATAGATAGATGTTAGAAGAGATAAGGCAAGAGCTGAAAAAAGTTGAGGATAAGTTCAGGCAACTACGAGGTTATCTTTGACATAGATGCAAAGTTAAAAAGGATTCAAGCTTTAGAAGGCGAGACAGCTCGCGAAAACTTCTGGGATAATCAGCAAACATCCCAAAAGATAGTTCGGGAGCTAAAGAGTTTAAAATCTATAGTTGAGCCTTTCTTGAAGATTAAGGAAGGCGTCGAAGACGTTCGCGACATTATAGGTATCGCTGAAGCTGAAGATGTAGAATCTTTAAAATATTTCAAAGAAGAGCTTTCGAAAATAAGCCGCAGGGTAGACGATCTCGAATTCAAGACCCTTCTAAATGGTGAGAACGATCCAAATAATGCCATCCTAATCGTAAACGCAGGCGCCGGCGGCACAGAGGCTTGTGATTGGGCCGCGATGATTATCAGGATGCATACGCTCTGGGCAGAATCAAAAGGTTATGAAATTACCTGGCTAGACCAGCTTCAGGGGGAAGAGGCGGGGATAAAAAACGCGATTCTTCTTATTAAAGGAGATTACGCTTACGGTTATTTGAAGTCGGAATCGGGCGTGCATCGCCTTGTGAGGATCTCGCCATTTGACGCTAATAAGCGCCGCCACACATCATTCGCATCGGTCGATTGCATACCGGAGCTTTCCGACGAGATAAAGATAGATATCAAGGAAGCGGATCTTAAGATAGATACATTCCGCGCGGGCGGTAAAGGCGGGCAGCATGTCAATAAGACAGACTCGGCTGTAAGGATAACACATCTACCTACCGGCATAGTTACGCAATGCCAGAACGAGCGTTCACAATTCAAAAATAAGACGATGGCAATGAAACTTTTGAAGGCAAAGCTTTACGAAAAAGAGCAGCGGAAAAAGGCGGAGAAAACCGCTTGTTCTTACGATTCTAAAAAGGACATTGAGTGGGGCAGCCAGATAAGGTCATATGTTTTGCATCCTTATAAAATGGTGAAGGACCACAGGACAGGATTTGAAACAGGGAACGCGCAAGCCGTGCTGGACGGAAAGCTGGACGGATTTATCGAGGCGTATTTGAAAAGCTTAAGGACGATAGCTTAATGGCCAAGGGTCAAGAATGATTAATTATATATTGAAAAAGATAGTCGGGACGCAAAACGAAAGGATCGTAAAATTATTACGGCCGACAGTCGAAGCGGTCAATTCTTTTGAACATGCCATATCTAGATTATCGGACGCTGAATTACGCGCGAAGACCGATGAATTTAAGGCAAGGATTGTCGCGCGGCGAAAAGATTATGCTGACAGGATGCGGGAGATGGAGGAGCTCTTCAAGGACGCCGCCTCTTCCGATGAGAAGGAAAAGATCAAGAGAAAGCTGCGCGATCTGAAGAATGAAATATTCGTTGATGTGCTGCCTGAGGCATTTGCTGTTGTGAGAGAAGCCGCGAAACGCGCGCTAAATATGCGCCACTTCGACGTTCAGCTTATGGGCGGCATGGTGCTGCATCAGGGCAAGATAGCTGAGATGGCGACCGGAGAAGGCAAGACGCTCGTCGCAACGCTTCCCGTTTATCTAAATGCGTTGACAGGCGAAGGGGTCCATGTCATCACAGTAAATGATTACCTCGCAAAGAGGGACAGAAACTGGATGGGCCCTGTTTATGAATTTTTAGGCCTTTCAGTCGGAGTGATATATCACGACATGGATCAGAGCGAACGAAAGAAGGCCTACGCGAGCGATATTACATACGGCACCAATAATGAATACGGGTTTGATTATTTAAGGGATAATATGGTGATTCGTCAGGAGGACATGGTTCAGAGAGGCCATAATTACGCGATCGTCGACGAGGTTGACTCTATCCTGATAGACGAGTCACGCACCCCATTGATAATATCAGGCCCTGCCGAAGAATCCACCGATAAGTATTACATTATAAATAAGATCGTCCCGCGGTTAAAGGGAAAGATAATAACCGACAAGGAAGAGATCGACGCGAAATATAAAGGCCTTGACCTGGAAAAAGGCATTGACTATGTTGTGAATGAAAAGAACCATACGGCTAATCTTACCGATGAAGGCGTTGTCAAATGTCAGGAGATGATAGGCGTTAAGAATCTCTACGACGACTTACAATCCGAGTGGGAGCATCATATAAGGCAGGCAATAAGGGCCTACACGCTTTATAAAAAAGATGTTGATTATGTGGTTAAAGACGCGGAGGTCATCATAGTAGACGAATTCACCGGCCGTCTTATGCCCGGAAGGCGCTGGTCAGACGGGCTTCATCAGGCAGTCGAAGCGAAGGAAAATGTAAAGATAGAGAGAGAAAATCAGACGCTCGCCACGATTACATTCCAGAATTATTTCAGGATGTACAGAAAACTCGCAGGCATGACCGGAACGGCCGAAACAGAAGCTGCTGAATTCGGTAAGATCTACGGACTCGACGTCGTCGTCGTTCCGACAAACAGACGTTTGATAAGGACGAACCACCCGGATGTAATATACAAGACTGAAAGGGAAAAGTTCAACGCCGTATGTAAGGAGATAGCCGAACTGTATAAAATCGGAAGGCCGGTCCTTGTCGGAACGGTTTCAATAGAAAAATCAGAACACCTAAGCGGCCTATTAAAAAGGATGGGCGTTCCTCATCATGTTCTCAACGCAAAATATCATGAGATGGAAGCCGAGATAATAGCGAAGGCAGGGCAGAAGTACGGCATTACTATAGCCACGAATATGGCGGGACGAGGAACAGATATAGTCCTGGGTGAAAGCGTTGCGGCGATGGACGGATTACACGTTCTCGGAACAGAACGCCACGAGGCTCGGCGAATAGACAACCAGCTGCGAGGCCGTTCAGGCAGGCAGGGCGATCCGGGTTCAAGCAGGTTCTATTTATCATTAGAAGACGATCTCATGAGGATCTTCGGTTCTGATAGAATTAAGCTGATCATGGAGAGGCTCGGCATGGAGGAGGGGCAGGAGATACAGCATCCTTTCATCACAAAAGCCATCGCGACAGCGCAAAAAAGAGTCGAACAGCATAATTTTGAGATAAGAAAACATCTCCTGGAATATGACAACGTGATGAACAGGCAGAGGGAGGTAATATACGATGAGAGGCGTAAAGTCTTATACGGCCTAGACCTGAAAAGTTATATTGATGGATTAATGGAAGAGATCATCGACTATGCTATCGATACATATCTTAATGAAAAACTCAGGGTAGATGAGTGGGATTTCAACGGGTTCAGGCAATATCTTGATTCAAGATTTTCAATTAAGACGAAAGACCTTAATTTAGAAGAGATGAGAGTCGTCCAAATAAAAGATGTTTTGCTCGAGCGGATGAAAAATGCGTACGCGGAAAAGGAAAAAGACCTGGGCGAGCGAATGACGCGCTACTTCGAGCGGATGATATTACTGCAGGTTATAGATACAAGATGGAAAGACCATCTCTGGGCAATGGACAGCCTTCGCGAAGGCATAGGCCTTAGGGCATACGGCCAGCGCGATCCGTTGGTGGAATATCAGCATGAGGGTTATGATATGTTCATGGATATGATCGATAGAATAAAAGAAGAGACGATCGAGTATTTATTTAAGGTAAGGGCAGTGAAGGAAGAGCAGGAAACCTCCGTATTCGATGCTTCAAAACAACGCCTGGTTCATGAAGAGAAAAACCAATTTCAGGACGCCGCATTAAGTGAGTCTACTCAAGAAGCCGCTTTTTATGAAGGGCAGCTGCCGGAACAAAAAGCGGATACATATAAGAGAGAGGCGCCCAAAGTTGGCAGGAATGACCCTTGCCCTTGCGGCAGCGGGAAAAAATACAAGAAGTGCTGCGGAAAATGAAATGTCCTACAGCGTGCAGCGTAAGTCGCACATCGCTGGTTGTCCTTTCAGCGATTTTGTTAATTTTTTCTTTTCCCGGGTTTAATATTTGGATACTTGCATGGATAGCGCTGGTTCCTTTATTCTTTGCCGTCGAAAATCAGAAACCTTTAAAAGCATTTTTAATATCATACCTGACAGGGTTTCTGTTTTTTCTCGGAACGGTTTATTGGCTGATCCATGTTACGCTTCCGGGGATGATAATAGCGGCCGCATACCTCGCGTTGTACTTCGGGTGCTTCGGCCTGATAATACGCTGTGCCGATGGATACAGCGCGCGGTACGCGGCGCTTGTTTTCTTTCCCGCGGCGTGGGTAACGCTTGAGTGGATACGCTCGCACGCCTTGACAGGATTCGGATGGCAGCTCTTAGGTTATTCACAATCGTTTAATCCGCCGGTGATCCAGATCGCCGACATATCCGGCGTCTATGGCGTCAGCTTTCTTATCGTCATGTTTAACGCGGCAATTTTTATGTTCATTAAAAATTTTAGGAAGAAGGAAGATTTTTATATTCCGCTCGCGATGTCAGCCATTCTAATGTGTGCCGTTTTGGGGTACGGGTATTACAGGCTCAATAATGTGTTTACCGGAGAAAAACTTAAAGTCGCAATCGTTCAGGGCAATATTCCGCAGGATGAAAAATGGGACAGACGTTTTGCGGATATTATAATGTCCAAATACGAAGCCCTTACAAAAGAGGCGGCCAAAGAGAAGGCGGACCTGGTAATATGGCCGGAGACATCTGTGCCGGGTTTTGTAGAAAATGAAAAGAATTTATTTGATAGAGTTAAAAATCTTGTTGTTGAGATAGATACGCCTCTCCTTCTGGGCGCTCCGCGGCGCGAAGAGACCGAAAAACAAGATATCTATTTTAATAGCGCGTATCTGTTTTTGAAGGACGGCGGCATTCAGGATCGCTACGACAAGATACATCTCGTGCCTTTCGGCGAATATCTACCTTTTAAAGACGCCCTCTCCTTCGTTCATAGACTTGCCAGAAGGCCGATAGGAGACTTCATTGCCGGAAAAGAGTTTACTATTTTTCGATTTTTTGCGCGGCGCTCGACCAAGGATAAGAATTATAGCTTCAATTTATCAAAAAGAATAGGCTTTTCGACTCTCATATGTTTTGAAGATATATTTCCGGATCTTACGCGGGAATTCGTAAAGAAGAATTCCGGCTTTCTTGTCAATATAACTAATGACGGATGGTTTGGCAGATCCGCCGCCGCGTATCAACACGCGCAAAATTCTATCTTTCGGGCCGTTGAAAACAGGATAAACGTCATCAGGGCGGCAAATACAGGATTATCCTGTTTTATCGATCAGAAAGGCCGTGTCATAGGGAAGGTCTCAAGCGCCAATAAAGACTTATTTGTAGAGGGGTTCAAGGTTCACGAAATAATATTATCCAGAACGAGAACCATATATAATATTTACGGAGATATATTAGCCTATCTATGTATGCTTGTTACTGTTTTTGGCATAGCGCGTTTTTTATGGTATAGGAAGGAGCTCTCAAGATGAAGCCTGCGATTAATATTTTATTGTATGGAATTGCCGCGTTATTACTTTTCGGCTGCGACTCTAATCAGTATCAGGTAGTGACAGGTTCCGACGGCGCGCTCTACCGCTTCAATAAAAAGACAGGCGAGCTATCGATGGTGTTGGAGGATAAAAAAACGGTCCGGCCGGATAAGGCCCATAAGAGCGCAGAGGTTTTGGCGAAGGAAGATGATTCATTGGAGAAGCCTGCGGACTGGAAAGAGTCGAGATATCCGGGGAAAAATCTTAAGGTTAGATTAGAGACCGTATGGAGGGAGAATAAGCTCTGTTACCGGTTCTCATCCTATCCGTATAAATCATTGGAGAAGATGTTTGAGAAAAAGAAACAGGATTATGTTTATAGCCTGATGAAGCCGGGCTTCACTATAGAATTAGTGGATAAAAACGGATTCATGGTTAAGGAGATCAGGATAAATATATGGAATATGACAAAGGTCCCGGGCAAGGATAAAGATGAAGAGGAGCTCGTAATGAATTCACAGGTAGACTGCACAAGGCAATCCTATCAATCGATAGGCGGCTACACTGTTAAATGGCTGCTGGACCCTGACCTTATCGAAGATGAAAAATAAAAAGCGGGCCCATAAGGAGCTAAGAGGAATAGGGGTATGTTAAGAAAAGCGTTAATAATATGCTTGGCAGCCGCTTTATTTTTTTCGACTATTTCTTTTGCCGAGAACGCGGCAAAAGAAGCCTGCGATAAAGGCGCTGAATATGCTTCGAAAGGAGATCTGGACGGAGCGATAGGCGCTTTCGGTCATGCTGTCGAAGCGGATCCTTCCTACGCCCCAGCTTATTTTAACCGCGGCAACGCCTATGAGGCCAAGTCATTGTATGACGACGCCTTATCAGACTACAATGAGGCAATTGTCCTGAAGCCTAAATATGCGGAAGCCTTTATAAACAGGGGAAACATATATTATAAAAGGGGCGAATATGATAAAGCCTTGCTGGATTACATGAAGGCGCTGGGGATAGATTCATCTCGCTCCGAGGCATACGTCAATCTGGCCCTTACATATACAAGGCTAAGTCAATACGACCAGGCCCTATTCTACTACGATAAGGCGATCGAATCCGACGACGATGCGTCTTTGTACTTAGACCGCGGCAAGGTTTACAATGAAAAAGAGATGTTCGACGACGCATTGGCCGATTTCAACAAAGCCGTCAAATTAATGCCTGACTCGTCGGACGCCTACCTTAATATGGGTTTGACCTACGCCCGTAAAGGCAGGTATGACGACGCGATACTGGAATACAATAGATCGATAGAGTTAGATTCGAAAAATGCCGAAAGTTATTTGGGCCGCGCCATTTCCTTGGCCAATAAGATGCAAAATGAAAAAGCCATGTCCGATATCAATAAGGCGCTGGAATTAAATCCGCAGTATGCGGAAGCATACCTTAATAGAGGCAATCTGTATTTTAATCAGGGCCAGAATGACCTAAGTATCTCGGATTATAATAAGGCGATAGAACTAAACCAGCAATACGCCGAAGCATATTTTAACCGGGGCGTTGTCTATGTGAAGCGGGGTGAATTCAACCAGGCGATTTATGATTACACAAAGGCGATAGATATAAGGCCTGATCACGCCCAGATATTATTTAACCGCGCCAACGCGTACTTAAGCCAGGGCGACGTTGACAGCGCCATATCCGATTTCACTAAGAGCATAGAGTCGAATAAGAACGATATAGATTATTACATAAACCGGGGCATTGCTTACGCGCGAAAAGGATTGGCCGAAGAAGCAATAAACGATTTTAAAAAAGCGTTAGAGATAAATCCGAAATCTCCGGCGGCGTTTTTCAATCTAGCCCTTATCTATGACGGCAAGATTCAATATGAGGATTCCCTTAAATATTACGCGAAGGCGATAGAAGTAAATCCTAAATATATAGAGGCCTACTTAAACCGCGGGATCATATACTCTAACCGGACACAATACGACCAGGCAATAGCCAATTTCAATAAAGCCATATCCATAGACCCTAAGAATCCCGAAGGCTACTTCAACCGAGGCCTTGTATATGATAACAACGGAAATTATGACAAGGCGCTGGCCGATTACAATAAATTTATTGAACTTAATCCAAATCACGTATCAGGCTACGTTAATCGCGGTATAATTTACGTTAAAAAAGCTTTGTATGACAATGCCATCGACGATTTTGACAAGGTGATAGAGCTAAACCCGCAATCAGCCAACGCGTATTTTAACAAAGCGCTTGTCTCGGAAAAGGTGGGTCGAATAAAAGACGCCATCGAGGCCTATAAAAATTTCATTAAGTATGCCACGCCGCAATTAGCCGCTTATGTCAATGGGGCTAAAGATAAAATATTGGAATTGGAGAAAGCCAACCGTTAAAATTGGGACAGACACCATTTTTCATGCAGGGCGATAGACAGAAAAATGGTGTCTGTCCCTAATTTTACATAAATTTTAAGATATAAAAAAGTTATTTAATGTTGATTGACTTCCCCTCTGCGTATGATACTATTTAAGTAAGTAAAATAAGTATTAAGGTTTTAGTGAGTTTAGTTAGAAAATTTAATTAAGGAAGGGGGTGAAAAAAATGGGAATAGTAGAAATTATTTTACCAACAGTAACATTAAAGGAGGCGATAAGAATGATTAAAAAATGTCTATGCATAGCGCTGACAGTATTGACTGTCACATTAAACGTGGTTCCGGCACAGGCTTACACGAACCTGCAGACGCCGGTGGCCATTAGCGCGACCGGTACGCTTGTCGGGACGACGATAGCGTTTTCCGCTACTTTAGTTGCTCAAGGGACAGGTACAGTGGCGGCAACGGTAGATTTCACAAGCCCTAGCGGAATATCGGATTCGGGAGAAGCCATTAAGATTAAGGGCGGAACCAATCAGGTGAATTCCAGGGTCATAATCTACACCGAAAATGATCTCAACACCGTTCTCCCCAACAAGGCTCCGACTGTCAATCCTGCCACAGGAGTGGACGGCGCGGGTTTAGTAGGGCAGACGGATCCGGTTTTCTCCGTGCCGCTTTTCTGGGGTACGACGACCGGTGTTAACAATGATCCGAACACGAATCCGGATTACGTTTTTGACGGTAACCTGAACGATGGCATTGGCGAGGTCTATATAGTGGACAAAAGACACACAGCTTCTTTTACCACCGTAGGATCCGCCGTTGACAACGCGACGCTTTACAGGTTCGATGGCACCGCCTACACGCCTGCAAATACGCTTAATGACGGGCTGTATCCGCAACTGTGGGACATCGATCTGTATAACTCATCCACTGTTCATACGGATGCTACTCGAGTGAGTCCGTCTCTGTATAGCAGCATAGCGACTGTCATGTACAGTATAAGAACAGGCTCAGGGACAGATGCTACTTATTACATAGGTGACGTGCCTAAAATCAGCACGTTATCGTTTGCTGACAGCATCACAGCCAGGCTTTCTAAGACTGACAGTAGTGCGGGCGGCGAGATGTATATAGCCATAGGCGGTGATTTCACAGGTAAGCCGGCGCAGGTGTATAGCACAGCCAAGTTGACCGTAGCGATAGTGCAGAACTAACGATGGATTAGCTAAACCCTCATTTTCCGGATCACTGGGAAATAGGAAAAGGCGGCGAGGAAACTCGATTTTGATCGTGACTGCAGGAGGGGTGTTTATGGATAGCGTAAGAAGATCGCTATTACAAGTTTTGTATCTGCATTATTCATGCCCAAATTACGGCAATGTCTCTTACGGAGACAGGTGTTTGAGGTTTGGTTTTAAATTGTTATCGAGTTTTTCGTCATTGCGAGGAGCGACCGCGAGGAGAAGCCGAAGCGGGAGCGACGAAGCAATCCCGCTTTTAGAGATTGCTTCGCTTCGCTCGCAATGACGTAATTTGGGCAACAATGCATTTACAGCGACATTAGGGGATGATTAAGTGCAAAACTTAAGAATAGCGCTTCTATCGGCTGGCGCCATCATAAGCCTTCTCTCATTAAGAGATGAAGGGGTGGTAACAACCGCCCCCAATACTAAACCGTTGGTGGCGGAAGCGTACCATTCGCCGCAAGATATGCAGCTGCCGCCTTTAACTACAGGGCACTTATCTGTACCTCTGCCTTCCGTAAGAATTCAGCCTCAAGTATTAACCGGTTCTCCGTCAGCCGATTCTCCCGAATACGATTCCTTAGCCCAAAATAGTTACGCTGGAACTAATGAACCGATCAAGCCCGCGGACGCGAATACCGCATCTGCCGGGCCTGCAGGAACATCCGCGACAAATAGCGGCCCGCCGGCCGCCAGCCCGCCCACGGCAATTATTTACGGCATGGCAAGTATCGACTCGCCTTCAGGCGCAAATGATAATAACGCGAGCGGCGGCAGCACAAGCGCGACAGCGCTCTGGCCCGGCGCGGACAATACGCAATCCGTTTTCCTTGAGCCCAATCCCGGCTCGCAAAGCGGCGTATTCATAACAAGCGTTACTCCGAATAGCGGTATATCGGGAACTAATGTTATAATTCAAGGAGCTGGTTTTAGCAGTAATCCTTCGAATGATATAGTTAAATTCGGCAATATTGACGCAGCTTCTGTCGATTATATATCCA
>MHFG01000069.1 GCA_001804065.1 Omnitrophica bacterium RIFCSPHIGHO2_02_FULL_46_20 | reverse complement strand
GTGCCGCGCGCCAGGTAGGTGGCGCCGCTCGACAACATTACCTCAAGAGGATTTATCGGCAGTTCCTTCGTGCCGAAAGGCGTTGAACGCCCAATAAAACCTAAAGGCGACGTAGGCGTGTATTGGCCTGTTGTAAGGCCATAGACGCGGTTATTATGAATTAACATGGTTATATCAATATTCCTTTTAGCCGCGAATATGAGATGCTCTATGCCTTCTCCATAAGCATCTCCGTCGCCCGCGAACCCTATTACCTTTAGGCCGGGCCTTGCCAGTTTTATAGCTTCTGCCGCGGGCGTAACCCTGCCGTGGATAGAATAAAAACTATTGACATTGACATAATCGACTATCTTTGCGTGGCACCCTATGCCTGAAACCAAAACGACATTTTCCATGCCCAAGCCTTCTTCGGCTAATGATTGCAGGACCGTTTTGATAGCGCCAAGGATAGAGAAGTTCCCGCAGCCGATACACCATGTGTTTTGAGCTGTTGTGCTTAGATTTATCAATTTGATTTCTTAAAATACCCCTCACCCTGCCCTCTCCCCCTTCGGGGGAGAGGAAAAAGGTGAGGGGGCAATTGCGCTATTTTGGACAGCTATGATTCTATCTTCCAATTCATCTACGGAGAACGGCCTTCCGTCGTATTTTAGAATCTCTTTATCTATATTAATGCCATAGCGGCCAAGATGCTCTCTTAAACGCCCTGTCGCGCTATTTTCCACAGAGATTATCATTTCGGCCCCTTTTATGGCGTCCTTAAACTCATCTATGGGAAACGGCGAAAGCAGAATAGGCTGGACAACCTTTATATTTAATTTTTCAGCCGCTTCCACGCAAACACCTTTATTAGAGCCCCAGCATAAAAGGATGATCGAGGAATCTTTATTTCCGTAAGACTTTACTGTTTCATACCGCGCTGCCTCTTTCATTAAAAATTTTTCTTTCCGCAGCCTCTTGTTCTGCATTTGAACCGTCATTACAGGATCTTCGGTCGTTATCCCGTATTCGTCATGCTCATAACTATTCACTTTTATAACAGCATCTTTATCTGGTACAAACGCCAAGGGCGACACGCCTGTCTTGGTAACGGCATATCTTTTATACGGCTTTTTCCCGTCCCAAAGCGGCGCCGGCTCAAGATTAATTTCGTCGATAGAATTGATATCAAAATTATATGTGCCTTCGCATACCGTCTTATCCACAAGGATTATCGATGGGATCTGAAATTTTCTTGACATCTCTACGCTTACAGCGGACCAAAAATAAGATTCTTCCGCGTCGCCAGGGGCGACAACGAGTCTTGGAAATTCGCCCTGTCCCGCGTATAGCGCAAAGGGCAGATCGGTCTGCGACGTATAAGTAGGAAGGCCCGTGCTTGGGCCCGGCCTCTGGCCTAAAACTATCGTTACCGGCAGCTCCGCCATTCCGGAGAAACTTAAACCCTCTGTCATCAGGCAAAACCCCCCGCCCGACGTTCCTACCGCCGCACTCATCCCGCAATAAGAAAACCCAAGCGCCATTAGGATCACCGCTATTTCGCTTTCAGGGTGTATAACCTTTAAAGAAAAATCATCCGCTATGCCCGCAAGAAAATGTAATATTGGAGAAGTCGGCGTCATGGGATAAGAGATATAAGCCTTGATCCCTCCCCTTATAAGCCCTAAACCTATCGCTTCGTTACCGGTCAATAAAGGAAGCGGGTTTCTATCTAAAGATTTTGAAAAAGAAAGCGTATTGACTTGGTCGTAACCGCGCCGCGCGACTGCGAGATTAAGGTCTATCTCTTTAGTAATCTCTTTTTTTAGAACCTGCTCAACCACGATCCACTCTACGCCTATAATCTTAGAGAGGCTTCCGATAATACAGGTATTTCGCATTATCTCGGGGGCGCCTTCTTCCTTTAATATTTTCGCTATCGGTATGCCTATAGCGTCTTTTACGGGGCAAGTCTCCTCGCACCTTACCGCATCCGCGTCGTAAATTATTATGGAGTTACTTTTTAACCTTGATTTATGGAAGTTAATAGTATCCTGATTAAGCGCGAGAAGACAGTCGACGCTGTTCCTGTGAGAATAAATTCTATCAGAGGATGAGCGTATGATTGAGAATGTGTGACCGCCTCTTATTATCGACGGATAATCGCGATAAACATATACGCGGTAGCCGAGCCGATTTATAATGTACGCAATGATAGATCCCGACTTATCTATGCCGAACCCGGCTTTCCCGCCTATAAGAATGGAGAAATTTTCCACCCTTCCCCTCACTCTAACTCTCTCCCCGATGGGGAGAGGGAATCACTGCTTTGAAATTCCATAAAAAAGAACCCTTTTATCAGCTAAGAATGATCGCGGTAACAGGACACTCGTCGCAAGCCTTCCTGCAAGTATCCTCAATATTCTTTGGGACCATATTAACGATCACTATCGCCTTGTCTCCTTCCATTTTAAATACTTCCGGACAAGTGCTTTCGCACAGGCCGCAGCCTATGCAGGTGTCCGCATCAACTTTCGCCTTCACAAGAGCGCCTCCCTTTCGTGATCAGCCGCTTCCCCTTCATCGAAAAACTCACTTGTTTTCGGAAGGCGCGGTAATCCATTATTACAACTCTCTTTTAGACTATTTTTAGCTTCAAGCTATACTTTTTTGAATTCGCTTTTAGGAGCGCCGCATTCAGGGCATACCCAATTATCAGGTAAAGCCTCAAAACTTGTCCCGGGCTGCGCCCCATTATCCGGATCGCCCTTTGCGGGATCATAAATATACCCGCAAACCACGCATTTATACTTATCCATTATCTCCCCCAATTATTTTTTAGGCTTCTTCTTCCCGCATTTTCCGCAAGACATTTTATTTCACCTCCTTTTAACCGCTTGATAATTTCTTTACAGAAGGCAGGAAGGTCATAGGGGCAGCGGGACGTGATCAAATTTCCGTCTACGACAACTTCCTTATCCAGATATTTAGCTCCGGCGTTAATTAGATCGTCTTTTATCGCTCGGAATCCGGTAACCGTCCTTCCCTTAAGTATTCCTGCCGATACCAATACCCATCCCCCGTGGCATATGCAGGCTACCACCTTACCGCTGCGATATGCTTCGGCCACGAATGAATTGATATCCTCATGCCGCCTTAATATATCCGGCGCGTATCCTCCGGGTATGACTACGCCGTCAAAATCCTCGATCTTTGCTTTTTTTATTGAGAGCTCCTCGAGAGCGGGGTAACCTTCTTTACTCTTATATTCTTTCTTAGTTCCTGTCCCCACCAACACGGTTTTAAACGCGTCTTCTCTGAGCCGTAGATAGGGATACCAAACCTCTAATACCTGATATTGGTCCTCAACTAAAATCGCGACTCTCCCCATTTAAACTTCCATTTCGTCAATAATCCGGGCCATGATAAAATCATTTTCCGTTAATCCGCCGGCAGCATGAGTAGTTAAAGTTATCTTTATCTTGTTATAGACAATAGTCATTGCTGGATGATGGCTTTGTTCTTGGGCAACTTCGGAAACCATATCAAGAAAATATTTTGCTTCCACAAAATCTTTGAATTTAAATTCTTTTGAGATTCTTTTATCTTCAACGAGCTGCCAGCCAGGGGCCCGGGCAAGAAGCCTGTCCACCGCTTCTTTTGGAAGCGGCGAGGCGCCGCCTTCGCAGGGCGCGCAGCGAGGAGGCAATTCCTCCTTGGAAACGACCGACACCGGCATTTGAAGGATATCTTTTAAATTGTTAAGGACATCGTCATAATCCGGAGGCGCTGTCAATTCATCGATAATCTGAATATATCTGATCACGTCATTCTTGTCGGCTATTATTACGGATCTGCCTAAAAGGTTTAATTCCTTTATGAGCAAGCCGTAATTTATACCGAATGAAGAATATCTGTAATCGGAAAGGACTGATATATTCGTGATATTATTGTCCTGGCAGAATCTCGCCTGGGCAAAAGGAAGGTCTTTGCTTATTCCCACTATAGCCGCGTCTTTGGAAAGGGCAGCGGCCTTTTTATTGAACTCTTTTACCTGCAGATCGCATACGGGCGTGTCAAGCGACGGAAACGATGTAAATATCTTTACCCTTCCCTTAAAGGCCGCAAGCGACACTTCTTTAAGGCCCTGATCTACTACCCTGAAATCCGGGGCCGGCATTCCGTTTTTTAAGGATCTGCCTACAAGCGTTAGCGGGGCATCTTTAAAATGTATCACCTTTGCCATGGAGACATCCGCTTTTTATGACTTTTTCATATGCCGACTCTTATACGATTGCATATGGAGCCTCTCCGAACACAATGCGAGGTTTTCGCTCAAGCCGCTATAACTTCTTTTATACCGGGGACTTCTTTCTTTAGTCTCTCTTCTACAGCCGTCTTCAAGGTCATCTGGCTCATGGGGCAGCACCCGCAGGCACCTGTCAATTTTACTTTTACGACACCGTCTTTAGTAACCTCTACAAGTTCTATGTCGCCGCCGTCAGCTTGCAGCATGGGCCTTATTTTTTTTAACGCAGCTTCGACTTTTTCTTTCATTATTCTCTCCTTCGTATGTCTATTTGGGGTTAATATAATACCACATCTTAACGCACTATTCCAATGTTTTCCTTTATCTTCTCTCCTTTCACGCTTATATTAACATCTTTAAAATTAATTTTTTTACCCGACTCTGATATCGCCTCTTTTATCACAGGCAGAAGCCCGAAACAGCACGGCACTTCCATATGCGCATAAGTTATGGATTTGATGTCATTATTCTTTATAATTTGAGATATCTTTTCCTTATAATATGAAACATCATCCAGTTTAGGGCATCCGACGAGTAATATCCTTTCTTTCAGCAGATCCTCATGAAAATCGGCATAAGCAAACGGGACGCAATCGGCAGCTATCAAAATATCTGCGCCGTTTAAAAAGGGCGCGAACGCGGGCACTAACTTTAACTGGACCGGCCATGTTTCGAGCTGTGATTCATTTTTGCACGAAGAGACTTCGCCTTTTTCCGGTTTTTCCTTCTTTCGCGAATCTACCATTCTCGAACCAGGGCAACCACCGCCTGTCCCTGAATGAACGGCAT
>MHFG01000068.1 GCA_001804065.1 Omnitrophica bacterium RIFCSPHIGHO2_02_FULL_46_20 | reverse complement strand
AAAAATTTAAAGTGTTATTCAAGCCGGATAATAAAGAGATGCTCGCGGATAGAGGCGAGATACTTCTCTCCTGCGCGATAAGAGGGGGAATTTACATAAACTCATCCTGCGGCGGTGATGGAATATGCGGCAGGTGCAAGGTCATAATAGAGAAAGGCTCTTTTACTACAGAGCCAGTGGGAAGGATAAGCCTGGAAGAGCGCAAAAAAGGCTATGTGCTGGCCTGCCTGACCAGCATCCAGGGAGACCTGGTAGTCAAAGTCCCGCCTGCCTCGAGGCTCGACATAACCAAGATAGGGGAAGAGGACGCGAAGCTCCTGCGGCTTAAGGGCATATATTCTCAGGCGGAAGATACGACAGAAGTCGAGGCGATCAGGTATAAAGAAGTTTTCACGCATAGCCCGTTGGCCACTAAGATGTATCTGGAGCTTCCTCCTCCCACACTGGACGATAAGGTGAGCGATCTCGAGCGGCTTTATCGGGAAATAAGAAGTAAAAAAGATATCCCCATTATGCAGACAGCCCTGACCAACATAAAACGTCTTGGCGCGCTCTTTAGGCAGAGCGATTGGAGGATCACGGTATTATTAGGAAAGAGAAACGATACGACAGAGATAGTGTCGATTGAGCCGGGGGATACGTCAGGCAGGAATTACGGTATCGCTTTCGATATCGGGACGACAACTGTGGTAGGCCAGCTGGTGAACCTGAATACCGACGAAGTGCTTGGCACTAAGGCGACGCATAATAGACAAATCGTATTTGGCGATGATGTCATAACGCGCATCATATACGCTACGGAAGAAGGCGGGCTGGAGAAATTACACCACGCGGTAATAGACAACATGAACGAGATAACCAAGGAATTGATAACCGAGAAGTCGGTGAATCTTACCGATGTGAATGGCGTCTTATGCGCGGGAAACACGACCATGATCCATCTTTTGTTAAAGGTGGATCCGAAATTTATAAGGATGGAGCCGTATGTGTCCACAGCCAATTTTGTGCCGACCATACGCGCGTCAGAAGCCGGCATAAAGATAAACCCGCGGGGACTCTTGGCGTGCGTGCCGGGCGTATCAACTTATGTGGGCGGCGATGTGGTGGCAGGCGCTGTGGCATGCGGCATAAACGAAGAAAAGGATTTGACGGTATTAATAGATGTGGGCACTAATGGGGAGATTATAATAGGGAATAAAGAATGGTTAATATCAGCCGCCGCGTCCGCCGGGCCATCCTTTGAGGGCAGCGGAGTAAGCTGCGGTATGCGCGCCACGAGAGGCGCCATTCAACGCGTGAGGCTCGATAGCCCTGAAGAAGCGGTATTAGAGACCATAGGCAACGCTAAACCGAGGGGCATATGCGGTTCCGGTTATATAGATATACTCGCGGAATTATTTACGCATAGGATACTCGAAAGAAATGGCAAGATATCCGGCTCCATAAAATCATCGAGAATACGCCGGATGGAGACAGGCCTTGAATTTGTTCTGGCGTTTAAGGACCAGACGGATATAGGCGCGGACATTGTAATAACGGAACAGGATATAGAGAATCTTAAACGTTCAAAGGCCTCGATATACAGCGCTACAGCGATCCTTCTTGAGAAATTGAATCTGCGCTTCGAGGATGTGAAACATTTTTATATAGCCGGCGGATTCGGCACTTATCTCGATATCGAGAAAGCGGTGACCATAGGCCTTTTGCCGGACCTGGAAAGATCTCGTTTTACGTTCATAGGAAACAGCTCTCTCATAGGCGCGCGGGAGGCTCTGCTCTCTTACGAGGCTTTTAAAAAAGCGGAGGAGATAGCATCGAAGATGGCGTATCTGGAACTGAGCGTCGAGCCGGCCTACATGGACGAGTATATACAGGCGCTATTTTTTCCGCATACCGATCTTGCCAAATTTCCCTCCGTAGGAGCCTCGCGGTAATGGGGATGATAATAGCTGTTAACGGCAAGGGCGGCACGGGTAAATCAACGGTGGCGGGCCTTATCGTTGATTATATAGCATCAAAGAAGCTCGGGAGTATTTTAGCGGTAGACGCCGATCCGAATTCCACGCTCTCGGATGTGCTTGGTATAAAAATCGAGCAGACGATGGTAGGCGTTGTGGACGAGACCTCAAAGAAAAAGGACAGCCTGCCGGCAGGCATGACCAAAGACAGATTTATAGAGATGAAGATTCAGGAATCGATAGGCGAAGGAAGCGATTTTGACCTTTTGGCGATGGGCAGGCCGGAAGGCCCCGGCTGCTATTGTTATATAAATAGCGTTTTACGTAATATCCTCAACGATGTTATCCATGGTTATGATTTTCTCGTGATAGATAACGCGGCCGGCATGGAGCACATATCGCGCAGGACAGAGCGAATCATAGATAAGATGGTCCTGGTGAGTGATTACAGCGTCATCGGCGTCCGATCATGCGTTCGGATATACGCGCTTGCCAAAGATATGGGCATAAAAATCGGGAGATTTTTTCTTATAATAAATAAATTAGCGGGCTCTCTCGATCCGTTAAAGGGCGAGATAGATTCATCCGGTATAACCTTGGCCGGCACGATAGATTATGATGAGGAATTATTGTGCCTAAGCCTGACAAATAAGCCCGTGTCGGATATTAAGAACGACAGGGTAAGAAACTCGATTGAAAATATAATGAAAAATATTATGGAGCGATAATGTGGCTATAGAGTTAGCGCGCGAAAAATATTCCGGAAGCGTGAATACCGTTGAACTGGGCGCCGCGCGCGCTAACGGGGGCACGAGGGCAGGCGTTATCAAGATCGGCGGAGAAACAACCATGCCATTTCTGTTTGAGGAAGGCGATATGCCGAATCCGCCTGTTGTGGGCATGGAGATATTCGATTGTGAGCCGACAGACTGGCCTGATGGATTGAAGGAGGCGTTTGGCGACGCGCTAAAAGATCCCGTAAAATGGGCTAAAAAATGCGTTTCGGACTTCGGCTCGCAGTTTCTATGCGTGAAGCTCATGAGTCCGCATCCGGATTGGGGGGGCCGTTCGACTAATGACGCGATTATTTTTCTGAAATCGTTGTTGCAGGAAGTGGCGGCGCCGCTTGTCATTATAGGGTGCGGGGATGCTCAGATTGATAATGATCTTATGGCGAAAGCAAGCCAGGCCGCGAAGAATGAAAAATGTATATTAGGAATAGCGTCACAGAATAATTACAAGACGCTTACGGCAAGCTGTCTTGCCGACGGCCATTCGATAATAGCCGCGTCGCCCGTTGACGTTAATATCGCTAAACAGGTAAATATTCTCATAAGCGATATGGGGCTGGACCCGAAGAGGATAGTGATGGATCCAACGACAGCGTCATTGGGTTACGGTATGGAATATGTATATTCTATAATGGAACGCGCGCGCCTTTCGGCGCTTGCCGGGGACAAGATGCTGTCCATGCCGTTTATACTTTTTATCGGACAGGAAGTCTGGCGGGTGAAAGAGGCGAAGGACTCCGCGCCTCTGGGCGTCAAATGGGAAATAGCTACCGCGGCCGCTATGCTCCAATCAGGAGCCGATATGCTTGTCATGAGGCATCCTCAAGCGGCGCGGGCTATAGTGAAGTATATAGATATGATGATGAAGAGATAGAAAATTTGAAAGGGGTGCAAGTGATTGTCATAGGCGAACTCATAAATGGGATGTATAAAGATGTTAGAAAAGCCATAACAGGCAAAGAGGCAGACGTAATACAGCATCTTGCCGAAGATCAGGTAAAGGCGGGCGCGGGAGCGCTTGATGTGAACACAGGGCCCTACTCGAAAAATCCGAAAGAGGACATGAAGTGGCTTATCGAATGTATACAAAAAGTGACTGATGTCCCCCTATCGATAGATTCGACGAAGTTTGACGTGATCGAGGAAGGGCTAAAGCTCGCGAAGAATAGGGCTATTATAAATTCCACAAATGCGGACGAAGAAAGGATGTCGAGGATTTTTGAACTTGCCAAAAGGTACAATGCCCGGGTGATAGGCCTGACAATGGACAAGTCAGGCGTTCCGAACAATAAGGAGAAGCGCCTCGAGGTTGCGGCGACTATAGTCGCGAAAGCGATAGATTATGGAATCAACGTGGAAGATCTATTTCTGGACCCAATAGTATTGCCTGTCAATGTCGCGCAGTCACAAGGCGTGGAGGTCCTGGAATCTATAAGGGAATTTAAGTTATTGAGCGATCCCGCGCCAAATACGATAGTAGGGCTCTCTAACGCGTCTCAGGGCGCGAAGTTACGGAGCCTTGTCAACAGGACGTTTCTCGTGATGGCCGTCGCGAGTGGGCTGACAGCGGCGATTCTCGATCCTTTGGATAAGGAACTCATGGACGCGATGATCGCGGCAGAGTTAATATTGAATAAAAATATCTATTGTGACTCATTTCTCGATGCATACAGGAAGAAGTGATTTTTTCGCTTCTCTTGCAGGCGGAACTTTTGGCGGTCCGCCTGACGCTGCTGTCAAAAATTTTGACACCTTTTGGCGATATAGAAAAAATTTTAAATTCCTGAAAGAAGTTAAAATTTTGTCAAAATTTTTCCAGAATAAATTCACATGCCTAATGTGAATTTATGTCAGAGGAAGGCGGCTGCCAAAATGTTACGCCTATTCTCTTGAAGCGAAAAAACTCAAGTGTGCGAGCAAAAGACTTTGTGATAGACTGAGTATATGGCGAAGCAAACAATAACGAGGAGACAGAAGGATATATCGCGGCTCTTGAGGGAGCGCAAGGAAGCGCATCACGACAAATTGAAAGCAAGGAAAGCCAAATGGATACAAGGAAGATAGAGGGTATCCTGAAAAAGCGGGCTCGTAGCTCAAAAGAGGACTGCCGGGCCGCCCTGAAAAAAGCGCGCGCCAAAACGGGGCTCGATCTTGACGAGGCCGCTATCCTGATAAATTTGAAAGGCGGCCCTCTCACAAAAGAGCTGCTCGATACGGCATTATGGGTCAAGAACGAAATCTACGGCGAGCGGATAGTCTTCTTCGCCCCGCTATATGTTTCCGACTTCTGCGTGAACGACTGCGGATACTGTAATTTCCATAGAAGCAATACCGCACTCTCTCGGCGAAGATTGTCGCTTGATGAGGTTGAGGGCCAAGTGCGGCTTCTTATAGAGATGGGGCATAAGAGGCTTTTGGTCGAGTCGGGCGAAGATCCCGAGAATAATACCATCGACTATATCGCAAAGGTGATCGATAGGATATATTCCGTGAGGGCGGGTAAAGGTAATATACGCAGAGTTAACGTCAACATCGCGGCTACCACAGTTGAAAATTATCGAAAGCTTAAAAAGGCGGGGATAGGCACATACCAGCTTTTCCAGGAGACCTACCACCGTCCGACCTATGGAAAACTGCACGATGGCCCGAAATCGGATTACGACAGGCAGATAACGGCCTATGAGAGGGCTTTTTCGGCGGGTATAGACGATTTAGGACTTGGAGTGCTCTTTGGCCTGTACGACTGGAGATTCGAAGTCATGTCGCTTATCGCTCATTCGCAATATCTGGATTCCATGCACAAGGTAGGGCCGCACACGATATCCGTGCCGCGTTTCAGGCCGGCTCCGAGCGTGACATACAGGGCGGGATATCCTGTTTCAGACGGAGATTTTCTTAAACTGGTAGCTCTTCTGCGCCTTGCGGTGCCGTACGCCGGCATGATAATCTCTACGAGGGAGAGTCCGGCAATAAGGAAGAAGGCATTTCTATCCGGTATCTCGCAGGCCAGCGCATCGTCGGCAGCAAGCGTCGGCGGATACAAAGATAAGAGGCGAGCGAGAGCGCAATTCGCTATTTGCGACGAACGCGGCCTCGATTCTGTCATAAAGAGCGTCCTCGACGACAGGATACTTCCGAGTTTCTGCACTGCCTGCTACAGGACCGGCAGGACAGGCGAAGCATTTATGGAGCTGTCGAAGCCGGGGCATATACATAACCTCTGCAGGCCTAACGGCATATTGACATTCGCGGAATACCTCGAGGATTTTGCAAGCTCCGATACATACAAGAAAGGCTACGAGGTCCTTAACTTTCACCTTGCCAGGATCGACGGGGAACCGCTCCGCGCAAGGACAAGGCAAAGATTGGCCCGCATAAAAAAAGGCGCGCGGGATCTGTATTTCTAAAGCGGTATGGATATGTGCTACGCGATACCCGGTAAAGTGCTGGATATAAAAGATAAAATCGTTACCGTAGACTACTTCGGCGAGAGGAAGCGGGCGAGGAACGAATTCCACGACCTTGCGCCGGGCGATTATATATATGCCCAGGGCGGTTTCGTTATCGAGAAGGTTCTGCCAGACAAGGCATTAGGCGTTCTCGAGAGCTGGCAGGAAGTATTCTCTAACCTGCGCGAGGCCGACTTAAGACTCGCCGAGCGGCCGAAGAATATGTACGAGATAGCGAACTCGGTCAGGCAGCGTAATACGGGGAACGCATGCTGTGTTCACGGTATAGTAGAATTCTCCAATCATTGCGTTCAGGACTGCCTCTATTGCGGGATACGTAAAAGTAACAGCTCGGTCAAACGTTACCGTATGAGCGCGGACGAGATAGTCAGCGCCTGCGACTACGCGGTAAATGAGCTTAATTTCAAGGCCCTTGTTTTACAGTCGGGCGAGGACCCGTATTATACCGGCGAGATGCTCTGCGATATAATACGGAAAGTCAGGCAGGTCTGCGCTACCCTGCTTGTCGTAAGCGTAGGCGAGAGGGGCGTCGAATTATATAAGAGGCTCTACGAGGCAGGCTCCCGCGGGGCGCTTTTAAGGTTTGAGACGGCTAATCCGGGATTGTACGGGAAATACAGGCCGGGTAAGATCCTTGAGGACCGCAAAAGGCTGATAAAAAGTTTAAAAGAGCTGGGATACCTTGTTATGACCGGATTTTTGGTAGGTCTGCCGGGCCAGACAGATGAGGATATAATAAACGATATCGATCTTACGGGCAAGCTTGGCGGCGAGATATTCTCATTCGGGCCGTTTTTACCTCATCCGGGCACGCCGCTAAATGGCGCTGCCAGGCCGAAGCTCGAGCGAGCGCTTGAGACTATCGCGCGCGCGAGAATATCGTATCCTGACTCAAAGATACTTGTGACCTCGGCGCTGGAAACGCTGGACAAGGATGGCGCGCGTCGGGGTTTGCTCGCGGGCGCTAACTCTCTGATGATAAACGTGACACCTGATAGATACCAGCGGCTTTACGAGATATACCCGGGACGGGCAGGGACAGGGATAATGGTTTCGAAAAGGATCGAGTCGGCGGTCGCGCTGTTAAAATCTTTGGGAAGGGCTCCGTCTGACTTAGGTTTATAAGGAGAGATCCTTCCCCCGCCTTGGCGGGGGAAGGATCAATTTTGCTTCGCAAAATTGGAGGGATTAGGATGGAACGCAAGAAAATAACTATTACGGATATTCAGAACAAAAAACGCGAGGGCAGGAAGATAACGATGCTCACGGCTTACGACTATCCGATGGCAAGGCTGGTTGACGAAGCGGGCATAGATGTTATACTCGTGGGTGATTCGCTGGGCATGGTAGTTCTCGGTTACGAGTCCACAGTGCCCGTTACCATGGATGAGATGATTCACCACTCTAAGGCCGTCAGACGCGGCACAAAATACGCTTTTTTAGTAGGCGACATGCCATTCATGTCATATCAGGTTTCAAAAGAAGAGGCTGTCAGAAATGCGGGGCGTTTTATGAAAGAGGCGGGGTGTGACGCGGTAAAGCTCGAAGGCGGAGATGAGGTCCTGGATGTTACAAGGGCAATAATTGATGCCGGCATACCTGTTCTCGGCCATCTTGGGCTGACGCCTCAGACTATTTCAAAACTCGGCGGATATAAAATTCAGGGCAAGGACGCCAAAGCCGCCAAGCGGATTTTAGAACAGGCGTTAAAATTGAAG
>MHFG01000067.1:5014-5746 GCA_001804065.1 Omnitrophica bacterium RIFCSPHIGHO2_02_FULL_46_20 | reverse complement strand
AGGCATATTCGCCGCAAGTTCAAGGCTATATCTATCGCGTATCTCTGTAAGAACATAAGTTATCATATCCTCTCTCCCATTGGGGGAGAGGGCGAGTGTATCTATCTCTTTACCGATTATGTCCCTGGAGACCGTTTCGAAGAAAGCGTTCATCCTTTCCACGATACGGGGGGCTATCATGGCCATATATCCTATCTCTTTGTTAACATCACTCATAGGATGACCCGCGATGTTGCACGCCATCCTCTGGTTTATTATGAACCATACTATGTCATCGTAGTTTACGATATCGCCTTTTGAATCGGGCTGTCTGGTTACGTCGCGCACGTTTCTTAAAGCATCCCAGATTTTTTGTATATTCGTCCAGGGGTCGAGATTAGCCTTTAGATCAGGTCTAATGTGATGAGCCCTTTCTTCGCGGCCGGGCTCACTCCAGTGTATCTGTCCCCCCTCACCTTCATCCTCTCCCCCATTTGGGGAGAGGGCGACAGACTCTTCCGTCGTATTTTGTTTCGCGCCCGCCGCTATCTCTTTCTGGAGAGACTCTATTTCTAATATCCTATCCCACGCGCCCACTCTCTCCTCAAACCTTTTTTCGATCTCCTCTTTTATAGCTGAGGTCTGGGCAGTAGCCGGCCTCTGGTCAAAAACCGGTTCCGGCTCTTTTGCCATTTCTTCAAATGTCCGCGTCTCTAAGGGCTTTCCTTCGTTTAAGCCGAGAGCGCGTGATAT
>MHFG01000067.1:0-4938 GCA_001804065.1 Omnitrophica bacterium RIFCSPHIGHO2_02_FULL_46_20 | reverse complement strand
GCTTCGGGCGACCTCCAATCCTCTTCTATCTTAAAGACTTCCGACCAGAGTATCTTGCCCGGGCTGTTTTTATACTCACCCCATCTTGTTTTCAACTCATCCGCGACTTCGCGAACCCTGTTGTGCGCGTCAACATAGTCTCTGGCCGAATTGTTTATCCTGTCTATAATAGCGTCTATTTCGTTCTGAACCTCGAGAGCTCTTTTCTCTTCCAGCATTTGAAGCGCTCTATGCTTCAGCTCTTCTCTTAATACTTTTAATTTTTCGGTATTGCCTATGATTTTTATAGAGTATTCAAAACCGAGATCAAAAGCGTTCCCGCCCGTTCCGGCTGTCCCCGACGCGAATAAATCGGCCCTCGCGCCGCCCTCTCTTCCTTTAGGTGCAAGCCTTCCCAGGAAGTTCTCTTCACCCAACGATGCCTTCTGAAGCAATATTACGACGCCTTCCGCCTTAAGGCTATTCAAGGTAGGATCCCGCTTTAAGATCAACGTTATGAACCGGTCGAAAGGAGTCATCTTTATCTCACCCACCTCTTTTTCGCCGGCCTCTTTTCTCTCGTCTTCTGTCATCTCCCTCCCGCCGAATATAGGGATTCTTGCGTTTGTGGTCTTGAGCAAATTAGAAATTTTTATTTTGGCGCTTTCAAACGCATTTTTCGCGGTATCCAGGTCTCTCTGGGAAATAGTGAGCAGGTAAGAAGCCCCTCTTACGCCTTCCTTGTCTCCCAGATTGTCCAGGGCGCCGGCGTTTTTTCTTGCATTAAGGACCTCGTAATAAATTTTCGCTCTTTCAAGAGCGTATTCGGCGTCACGGATAGCCATAGCCGAAGGCAATAGTTCCATGTCCACCAATTCCATCAACTCTCTTCTCAGCTTAAGATCCCGTTCTGTTATATTATAAAGGCTCTTATCCAAAGACCTCTTTGCTATCACCTTATCATTGTCCAGCACATCGATCCGATAGCTTGTTCCCATTGCCACCGCTGCCTGAGTGGAAGTTTTAGACAGACTCTTCTTTAGAGAGCTCGACGGAGAAGAACCGGATGGTGTTATTATTGGATAATCGGGCCGTGCTTGAGGCCCGGCGCCGGCACTGCTTCTATAGACGCGCCCCTGAAACCAGGCATCAATGTTCTTCGCTACCACAAATAAATCTTCAAGGCGCCGCACTTCTATCGCCTCCTTGGCCCTGAGACGCGGCTCCTCATCCATATATTGCGGAACCTGAAGATCATTCTTAAAACTCTTTTTTGCCATATCGTATTCCGGTCCTAACGTCGATGATTCAGCGTGATAGACTTCGGCGCCGACGAGGTCAAATACTTTCGCTATCGTGTCTCCATAGTGCGACGCAGCGTCTATAGAACTTTTTAGTATGTCTGTGTATAAGACTCTTTCCGTGCCTCCGGGGGAGAATTGTCTTTTGTAGTCCTCTACCGCTTTTTCTGATGCGGCTAATGTCTTCGAACTCGTTTCCAGCATTTCCCGCGCATACGAAACGTATTGCGTGTTTTGCAGTTTACCGTTAAAAAGATTCGCGGTAAGCGCCCTGTATCTACCTATCGCTATGTCGCGTTGGGTGAGCGCCTTTTCGATATCAAGCTTCCGATCCCTTCGCACCATGCCTTTCCAGAGGCTGGTTCCGAACATAGCCGAGAATGAGTCCTCATTAAAACTAATGCCGAACGTGAGCTTAGGATTATCGCCCTTTTCCCTTAACTTTATTATTTGCTCGCCTATCTCGGTAACAAGCCTTGAACCTAATGGATAGGCGTCGGCGTTGTAGTTAGACTGGACGACATTCCTCACCTCATCTGAAAGCTCTTTCGCTATCTGGGCAGGGTCCATCTTTCTCAATTTAGCGAGCATAGGTATATCTATCTTCTGATCTCTTCGGACGCCCATGGACATCTTCAAGTTATCGTCCGCCTCATTACATTGGGCGATGTACAAGTTCCTTTTAATGATCGCATATTGATAATCATTGTAATTCCTGAGCAATTCCTTTACAACGGCAAGATTGTAGCCAAGTTCTTTAGCCTCATCTATAAGCTGACGTATCAGCGTGTTGTTTGAATCGTTCCAGCGCGCAAGAAATCCGGAATATGCCCCTTCTGATGACGCCTCTGCTAACTCATCGTATATAGCTTTAATCCCGCCTAAAAGTTCTTCATATTTAACTGTCTTCTTGTGATTCCTCTTTAGTTCGGAAATGGCGGTTTCGGTGTTTTTTATGAGCTCTTCCTGGAGAGTTTTGATTATTTTATCTTCCCAGTTATACAACAACGCGTGCGTCTTGCAGACGTCGCGGTAGGCGAGAGCTGCGCTTTCTATCAGATCGTTCTGAACGGCATCTGTAGCCTGCTCGGACAGCTTGGCATTGAGGCCGTATAATGTAAGTTTAAGAGCGTCGTCCCGTTTTACCTCTACATCAAAATCTATTATCGCGCTGCCGGCCGCGATGACGCCTATCCTGAAGCGCGGTATTCCCACCCGATTGCCCCCTCCCTTGGCCGCTATCCTGGCATTTTCCATCTGATCATCATAATTTACGCGCTCCGCCTCTAAGAAAGATCTGGCCTGCAGTAAAGACAGGTTTCTCTCTTCGGCTATGCTAAGAATGCCGGCGAGGTCGAGGTTCTCAAGCCGCGAGTTGTCCACAGCGGCAAGCATTTCAACGGCTTTTGACGCAAAAACGAGGCGCGTCCTTAATAAATCCAGCTTTTTCTTTTCCCCGCGATCACACTCGATATTCTCTTCGGTGCCATCTTCATTCAGGAAAAGGTGCGACATTTTAGTTTTTAAAAACCCTGTCCCGGCTTTTTGTCTGGTCCTGTTATATTCTTCCCTTATCTCCCGTTGAAACTTAAGCGCCGCCAGATAAGCCGCCTCGCCGGACCCCAAGGGAGCAGCCTCTTCTCTTTTCGCGCCCATGGCCGTTATAAGCGATTTCTTTCCATGTTTATCTTCTCTATATATCTTTTTGCCGGCTCGTAATTTATTGCGGTATTCCTCGATTCGTTCGTTTACCAGGGCCTGCGATTCCGTCCCGATTCGGCTTTCTAACACGCTATCGTACGCGGCCTTAAATTCTTCCATGGCGGCCGCTTTCTCATTGGCTGTAATTATCAGGTCTCTTCTGGAAAGCTCTATTTCCGCGTAGGAAACCAGCCCCCGCGGATAATCTTCTCTCATCATCCTGAAATATTCCTTCTGGGACGTATTCAGCATAGTATCATAACGAGCGTATCTCGCTTTTGCTTCGGCCAGCCTCCTCTGATTTTTGCCGATCTGCGCTTCAAGATTATCCAATGACTTCAGGTATTCCAACGCGTTTGTCCAATAAATGAGCCAGTTCTTTTGCGGGTCTTCCCTCTCTTCACCGGATAATTGCGCCGATGCGGAACTGCCTATAAATCCGAGAACGGCGCTGATTTCCGGATTGATAAGAAGATTCGCCTTGATGTCGCCTTTTGTGTCGGCAAGATTCTTGGCGGCCAACGAGAGGAGTTCAAGCATCTTCGCGCTCTTGGCGAATAGAGTATCGTTGGCTTCGTTGGTAAACGGCATCCCGAGCGCTCCGAGGATTGACTCAAGCTCGACCTTTGAATTATCGGATGTGATATCTTCCTTCAAGAGGCCTTCGCTAAGCGTCATATTATCTATTCCGGCCTTTAGCCCAAGCTGACCCATTATAAATTTCAGAGCTTCGGTCCTATCATCTACAGCTCGATTGTAATTCATCTGCGCCTTTCTCAAAGAGATATTGGCTGCCTCGACGCGGGATTCATCGCCCCTCGCTTTCGCGGCTTCCGCCTGCTTGAATATCTCCTCAGCGCCTCCAAGTTCATCTTTTGTCTGAATTACTCTGCGATCGGCTAACTGCGCCGCGTTTATCGCGCTTTCAAGCGTGAATACAACGCGCGCGTAGTTCTGCATCTCCTCCAACTTCACTCTGTGCGTATCCACCGCTTCCAGATTCTTCCTCGCGCGGCCGGGGCTGTTAAATATGGGTATATCGATGTAGAGGCCCGCGAAAAATCCCTTCGATATGCTCGCGCCAAGCCTGATATTTGCATTGACGCCTTCCTCAAGCTCCGCTATCTTTCCATCTGTATTTTTTATCCATACTTTTAACGACTTATTCACGAAATTCTTAAATCCGTCAGGGCTGTTCTTCTCTGTATCGGTGGAATACTTCCACCACTCATCTATTGCATTCCCCCATTTCATTCTCTCTTCTTCGCTTGTGTCTTGGTAGAATAAAGCGAGTTTTATAACGGTTGCTCTGTCAAGATTCGGAAATGATTTTCCCGGGGCCGGTGTTTCTCTCTGTATGGTGGTCGTTACCGGAATTACCTCGAATTCTTTCGGGCTTAATGTGACGCCGTCCGCCGCCACCCACCCGCTTTTAAGCAATATCTCCGCAAGGCGCTTAACGCTTGATAAAGGCGCATCGGTATCGGCAAGAATGGCCGCTCTTTCTTCAATCATATTACTCAAAGCCATGCTGAACGCTCCTTTGAACTCTTTCGAACGCGCCTCCACCATCCCGGCTACCGTCATTGAAGATGTGTCGTAATGCAATTTTTTGTCATTCTGAGCGGAGCGAAGAATCTCGACGGCTTTATCCAAAATTACAGCCACATCATTATCCGCGATATTCATGTACGCGTCCCCGCCGGCCCTGATGATATCTAATATCTCTTCCTTGACGGCTAACGTAACGCGGCTTAACGCCGCCTGCTCAAGATCCAGGGCCGTGTCCGCGCTGATTTGGGCGAGAAGCCTTTGCTTTTCGGCTTCCAGCCTATCGATTTCCTCCTGCGGTTTAACCTCTTTCTCTTTGCGAATCGCTTCGGCTTCTAATATTTCCCGGGGTTCTACGGATAAGGCGGCTATAGCCTTCCTGGTTTTGTTAATTTCCCGGTTTCTC
>MHFG01000066.1 GCA_001804065.1 Omnitrophica bacterium RIFCSPHIGHO2_02_FULL_46_20 | reverse complement strand
CTCACCTTTTTCCTCTCCCCCGAAGGGGGAGAGGGTAGGGTGAGGGGAAGATAGAAAATTGAATCTCAAAATGTATTTGCCTACGGCAATCATAGCCCGTTTTGGACACGAATGATATGAAAAAAGAAGTTAAAAACATAGACGGCAGAGAGAAGCTGATTGCGAGCCAGGAAACGGACGAAGACCAGATCCTGATACTTTCGTTAAGGCCTTCCAAGTTAAGCGAGTTTATCGGACAGAAGGGCGCCGTGGATAATTTAAAAGTCTCGCTGGAAGCGGCTAAAAAAAGGAAAGAGCCGTTGGAGCATGCTTTACTCTCGGGTCCGCCCGGATTAGGTAAGACATCTTTAGCGCATATAATAGCGCACGAAATGGGCACAAAGATTACTTCCACGAGCGGACCGGCCATACAGCGCGCAGGCGATCTCGTCGGAGTACTGACGAATCTGGAAGAAGGCGATATTCTTTTTATAGATGAGATCCACAGGCTTTCCAATACAGTCGAGGAATACATATATCCCGCAATGGAAAACTTTGAGGTCGATGTTGTCATGGACAAGGGCGCGTATGCCAGGACTTATAAATTTAAACTTAAAAAATTCACCTTGATTGGCGCGACAACGCGCGCCGGGCTTCTTACCGCTCCGTTAAGATCAAGATTTGGCATATTTCATCATCTCGATTTCTACGAAATCCCGGATTTAGTGGAGATAATTATGAGATCCGCGAAGATATTGAATATACCGACACAGAAAAACGCCGCCGAGGAGATAGCGAGGCGTTCAAGAGGGTCGCCGCGAGTAGCTAATAGGCTTCTACGCCGCGTCAGAGACTGGGCCCAGGTCAAGCGGGACGGGAAGATAACCTTGGAAGCCGCAGAAGAGGCGTTAAAAAGCCACGATATCGACAGAATAGGCCTGGATAATGTGGACAGAAAAGTATTGAATATAATGCATGAATCTTTCAGCGGCGGGCCTGCCGGAATCGAAGCAATCGCGGCTTCGTTAAGCGAAGAACCTGATACGATAGTTGATATAGTCGAACCCTTTCTTTTAAAGATAGGTTTTTTAAAACGCACGCCGCGCGGAAGAGAACTTACAAAACTCGCCTATGAACATATGGGCTTCCCTTTAAAGACAGCCGAGAAAGAACTTTTTTGAATCCCATTAGGCCTTCAGGATTTGTTATATACAGGAGACTTTATTTACAAATATTAAAAGGTCTAACGGGATGAAGATACTCCTTCACATATGCTGCGCGCCGTGCGAAATATATCCGGTCGAAAAACTGCGTAAAGACAAACACGCGGCAGGCGGATTTTTTTATAATCCTAACATTCATCCTTATTCGGAATATTTAAAAAGGAAAGATGAGGTAGAAAAATATTCAAAGGAAGCAGGGCTTAATATTACCTGCCCTGATTATGACGCCGCGGAATATTTTCAACACATCATGGATGGTGAAAATAGAAAGAATAGGTGCCCGGCATGCTGGCGGCTTAGGATTAAAAGGTGCGCGCAATTCGCGAAAGAGAACGGTTTTGACGCGTTTACCGCGACTCTATTAGGCAGTCCCTATCAGGACCACGAAGTTTTAAAAAATATTTGTGAGGATATCGCGCAAGCCGCCGGCGTGAAGTTCTATTATGAAGATTTTAGAACCGGTTTTAAGGCCGCGCATGATAAAGCGAAGACAAAAGGCATGTATCGTCAGAATTATTGCGGGTGTCTATTCTCGAAGAAGGAAAGAATTAAAAAAGAACGACCAGAGGCCCAGTCGCAGCCTGTCCTAATCAGTGGTAAACGGCAGGCTGAAGAGGAGCAGAAAAAATAATATGCTTGAACTTAATTCTGTCGGTAAAGTTTTGATGATATTTGGCGCGGTACTTTTCGTTTTAGGCGGCTTATTTCTGCTTGGCGGAAAGATCCCGTGGGTAGGTCGGTTACCCGGCGATATTTATGTCCAGAAAAAGAACTTTATATTTTTCTTCCCTATAGCAACTTCCATCCTGTTATCCCTGGCGCTCTCCGTGATATTACTCTTATTAAGGCGAAGATGAGGCCTTGCATGAAAAAAATGCTCATTTTTATTTTGATAGCATCAGTGTCTCTTTTGATGATGGTCGAGGAGTGCGAATCTATCGAAAAGGAAATAAAACCTGTTTTGCGCATATGCATCCTCGATAATAAAGACAGGGTTACGCTTGCCTTAAAAGGCGCTTACAGGGTCTATACTGTAACTCAAGACAAGCTGTTGACCGGAGGATATATATTGCATACTCAGGTAAACCCAAGCGACCAGGGGATAATGTTCGGCGCCAGGGGTCTAAAATTTACACGCATACGGCTGAAAGTGGCGGAAGGCGCATTCATACATATTGACGGAAGGGCATTCAGGGGCGAGGTAGACATCATACGAAAAGATAATATGAAGATCATGGCCATAAACAGGGTTACTCTCGAAGAGTACCTTTATGGTGTTCTCTATAATGAGGTTTCGCACCGCTGGCCTATAGAGGCTATAAAAGCGCAGGCTATAGCGGCGAGGACTTTTGCGTTATATCAGGCGAGACAGAATAAGCTGCAGGATTACGATATGACTAATGATATATACTCGCAAGTTTATAGCGGCGCCGCGTCGGAAAGGTGGTCTACGACGAGAGCCGTTAAACTCACGGCGAGTAAGATCTTGACTTATCAGGGAGATATATTTCCTGCCTATTACCATGCTACCTGCGCAGGCCGCACAGAGGACGCGTCCAATCTATGGGCCGTAGATCTAGCGCCTCTTAAAGGCGTAGAATGCCAATTCTGTAAAGAATCGCCTCATTACAAATGGACGAAGAATATTCCACCGGCAGGTCTTGAGAAGAAGCTGAATGATAGCGGCTATAAGGTGGGTAAGATCAAATCAATATCCGTCTTAGCGAAGAATAAATCCGGCAGGGTTGATAAGATAGAGATAAAAGACGAAGCGGACATATCCTCTATCTTGACGGCAAAAGACTTTAGGCAGTTGATAGGGCCTAATGATATGCGCAGCACCACATTCACTCCTTCGGTAAACAACGGTAGTCTAATCATGGACGGCGTCGGATGGGGTCATGGTGTTGGAATGTGTCAGTGGGGCGCTAAAGGTATGGCCGAGCATGGCAAAAAATACGATGAGATTTTGAAATATTATTATCCTGGAACAGAAATTTCCACGATCGACAAGAAGAGTAAATAAGCTTTAGAATTTCATGTAAGTTTCTAGAAGTTTTTTCGCCTCAGAAGACGTAACTTGCGGGGAGTTGCCTCCGCGGACGTCCCGTTACATTAGGCATGTAA
Organism: Omnitrophica bacterium RIFCSPHIGHO2_02_FULL_46_20; assembly: GCA_001804065.1. Lineage (GTDB taxonomy): Bacteria > Omnitrophota > Gorgyraeia > 2-01-FULL-45-10 > 2-01-FULL-45-10 > MHFG01. Next base: position 1,533 of record MHFG01000066.1, on the reverse strand, counting down.
CGGGACTCGGAAAATTTTTGACAGAATTTTAACTTCTTCCAGGAATTTAAAATTCTTTTTTAAATCGCCATAATGTGTCAAAATTTTTAACGCCGCTTCAGCAACTACCCCGCAAGTTCCGCCTACAACACTCTCGAAGCAAAATTTTAACTTGGCTAGAATGAGGGTGTTTAGAAGCACAAAGGATTTTGTGAGCGGCCATTAGAATTTTTTTGGCATAGCGTAGTTATATAGTAGGTGTGCAAGGATTTACGTCGAGCGAATGCAGGAACTGACTGACCCCGCCGTTTAGATTTACAAAAAGCAAATCTGGCGGGGGAAGGAATTCCTGCAAGTGAGCGAGACGTTCCCGCCCTCTTTCAACTTCAGGCGGGATCCCGCCTCGAGATTGACTCACAGGCGGGAAAACCGTAGCACACGGCAAAAAAATTCAGGCCGCGAACAAAAGACTTTGTGCTAAAGGAAGCGCATAAGAAATTATGAAATTATCGGAGTTTGATTATATTCTGCCCAAGGAACTCATCGCGCAGTATCCCGTCAAAGAGCGGGAAAAGTGCCGGCTGATGGTGCTCGATCGCGCGAACCAAACCGTCAGTCATAAAACTTTTGAAGATATAGCCGGGTATTTTAAGAAAGACGATTGTCTTGTCCTGAATGATACGAAGGTTATAGCCGCGAGACTGTTTGGAAAGAGAAAAACCGGAGGCAAGGTAGAGTTGTTCTTGCTGGAAAAAAAGAATCCTATTTGCGAAGCGCTGGTAAGGCCGTCGTCACGATTAAAAGAGGGTGAAAAGATAACCCTCGAATCGGGTGATGATGTTGAAGTTCTTGATAGAGGGGAAGTCGGGAGACGAGTTAAATTTAATCGATCGCTGGACGATATTTTAAAAGAATCGGGCCATATTCCACTGCCTCCTTATATCGATAGGATTGACGGGGCTTCTGATAAAGATGATTATCAGACTGTTTACGGCGTAAAAGAGGGCGCGACAGCAAGTCCGACAGCAGGACTGCATTTCACGAGGGAGCTTATAGAAGAGATCCGGGATCAAGGGGCCGGTGTCCAGTTTGTAACGCTGCATACGAATTACGGAACATTTGCGCCGATAAAAACAAGCGAAGTTGAAGCGCACAAGATGCATAAAGAATATTTCGAGCTTTCTGCCGATACGGCAAAATTCGTAAATGAGACCAAAAAAAATGGCGGCAAGGTTTTTGCCGTCGGCACGACTACAACGCGTCTTCTTGAATATTGCGCCTCATTGTCATCGCTCACCCTGAGCGAAGTCGAAGGGTTCTCTCGCAATGACGGAAGCTTAAAAGGCTATACCGACATCCTCATTTATCCCGGCTATCAATTTAAAGTCGTCGATCATCTAATAACGAATTTCCATTTGCCGAAATCTACGCTGCTTCTACTGGTTAGCGCGTTCGCGGGAAAGGAGTTTATTTTCGAGGCGTATCGTCAAGCCATTCTGAAGAGATACCGCTTCTTCAGTTATGGCGATGCGATGTTGATCTTATGATTTTTCG
>MHFG01000065.1:3825-19023 GCA_001804065.1 Omnitrophica bacterium RIFCSPHIGHO2_02_FULL_46_20 | reverse complement strand
GAGAATCCGGCGGCGCGTATCGTTTCGAAGACGGCAGGCTCGCGGGTTCGTCTCTTACCATGATACAGGCGCTAAAGAACGCGGTTAGGAACTGTAATGTTCCCTTGCCGGACGCGCTAAAACTTATTACGCAAAATCCGGCGAAGCTTTTGGGCGTAGAAGATAAAAAGGGGTCGATATCCGTTGGCAAAGACGCGGACATTGTCATATTCGATAGAGAATTTGACGTGAAAGCGACCGTGGTTCATGGTAAAATAGTATACGAAAAGAAGGGTTTTATATGTGCGGCATAGCAGGGTACATAGGAGACAGAGAGGCCCAAGACATTCTCTTAAAGAGCCTGTCGAGATTAGAGTATCGAGGCTACGATTCGGCGGGGCTTGCTACTATTAAAGGAAGGTCGATACAACTTGTCAAGAAGCAGGGCAAACTCAAGATTTTATCCGCCGATCTCAAATCAGATCCGATCGAAGGCGCGATCGGCATCGGCCATACGCGCTGGGCGACGCACGGCATCCCGAGCGATATAAACGCCCATCCGCATCTTGATTGCAAGGGCAAATTAGCGCTCGTCCATAACGGCATAATCGAAAACTATCTCGAGTTAAAAGAAAAACTTCAAAAAGAAGGGCATAAATTCACGTCACAGACCGATACGGAAGTTATCGCTCACCTTATCGAAAAATTCTATTCCGGCGACATTGTCGAAGCCGTCAGAAAAGCCTTAAAAAAGCTGCGCGGCTCTTACGCGATGGCCGTAATCCACAAAGATGAGCCGGCAAAGTTAGTCGGCGCGCGCTGCGATTCGCCTTTGATAGTCGGCGTCGGACAAGGCGAAAATTTCCTGGCAAGCGATGTGCCGGCGGTTTTGGACCACACCAAAGATGTCATATATTTAAATAACCGCGAGATCGCTGTTCTCACAAAAGATCATGTATTGGTCAAAGATTTTGAAGGAAGAAAGATTAACAGGAAAGTGTCGAAGATAAACTGGGACATCAGCCAGGCAGAAAAAGCGGGCTACAGGCACTTCATGCTAAAAGAGATATTCGAGCAAAGCGGCGTATTAAATAATATACTGAATGAAAGGTATAAAAAGGGATCGATATCTTTTGAAGAGTTAAAGATCAGCGATGATGAATTCAAAAAATTTAAAAGAATAGCGATAGTAGCGTGCGGCACAGCATACCACGCCGGCCTTACGGGAAAATACATATTAGAGGATCTCGTTAAGATTCCGTGCTGGGTAGATGTCTCGAGCGAATTCCGATACAGGAATCCGCTCGTAGACAAAGAGACGCTTATGATAGTGATTTCGCAATCGGGTGAGACCGCCGATACTCTCGCCGCGTTGCGGGAAGCGAAAAGACACGGCGCAAAGGTTCTGGCGATCTGCAATGTCTTAGGCAGCTCCATCGCCAGAGAGTCCTACGGCGTGATATATACCCACGCCGGCCCGGAAATCGCGGTCGCCTCTACAAAAGCTTATACGGCGCAGCTTGCCGTATTATATTTATTGACGCTATATCTCGCCAGGCTGAAAAAGACCGTTGCCGCGTCTAAGCTAAACGCGCTTTTTAAAGAACTAAAACGCGTTCCGGCGTTGATGGAAGAACTTCTCGCAGAATATAAGCCAGACTATAATATACTGGCCGCCTACGCGCAAGGCTTCAGGAAATACTACCATGAAAAACATAATAAAACTTTCTTCCTATATCTTGCAAGAAACATAAACTATCCGAACGCGCTCGAAGGCGCTTTAAAGTTAAAAGAAATATCCTATATCAGCGCCGAGGGGTATCCTGCCGGCGAGATGAAACACGGGCCGATAGCGCTGATCGACGAGAATCCGTGGGTCGTATGCATTGCCGTGAAGAGCAGGACATACGATAAGATGGTGTCGAACATACAAGAGATAAAGGCCCGTAACGGCATCGTCATTGCTATAGCCACGGAGGGCGACAAAGAAATACTCCATCATAATATAAATTATTTAATCGAAATCCCGAAGGTTGACGAATTATTTTCGCCGCCGCTCGTGGCGGTGCCCTTACAACTCTTAGCGTATTATGTCGCGCGTGAATTCGGATATGATATAGATCAACCGCGAAACTTGGCTAAGTCAGTGACAGTTGAATGATATGGCCGGAACACTATATGTAGTATCCACTCCTATCGGCAACCTGGCAGACATAACGCTAAGAGCTATCGAGACGCTAAAAAAGGTAGATTTAATAGCCGCGGAAGACACCCGCCACACCAAAATCTTATTAGATAAATATGGAATAAAAACTTCCACGACGAGTTACTTCGAATACAATAAATTACAGAAGAGCGATTATTTGCTGAAAGTTTTAAATGAAGGCAGATCCGTCGCTCTCGTTTCAGACGCGGGAACGCCCGGCATCTCGGATCCAGGATATACGATCATAAAACTTTGCGTAGATAACAATATCCACGTAATACCTATCCCAGGCCCTTCAGGCATTATGACAGCCCTTGCAGTTTCAGGTAAGCCGACAAACAAATTCACATTTGTCGGATTCTTGTCGCCAAAGCCGATTAAGAGAAAGAATCAGCTGAAAGCATTACGTGACGAAGAAAGAACGCTTATTATTTACGAATCTCCCCATAGGATCGAGAAGCTTTTAAGTGACATTTTAGAAATATTCGGAGATACACAAGTCGTTATAGCAAGAGAGCTTACGAAAAAGTTCGAAGAAGTGCGCCGTGAAAAGGTAAGCGAGGCCATAAAGCACTTCAAGTCTAAAGGCGTTAAAGGCGAATTTATTGTGATAATTTAGCACGGTAACATATAATATACTGTGTGAATGCGCTTGAATTTTTACGGGTGACGCTGGATGAAGCCTTTCTCTTATGGGGACACTAGGGCGCGGTGGTATAGCTTGAGCGGATTGCGCTACGCCTCGGCTCATTGAATGCCCCCTTAGAGAAAAGGCGAATCCGGCGGCAGGACCCGTAAAAATTCGCCCGATAAAGTAACTTTAACACAAAGCGCAGATTTTTCAAAGGGTAGATTTTTCTTGACAAAACGCGTTCTGCATGCTATTATTTGTAAATAATCATTACCTTTTAATTCGGGACAGAGAGCCCGGGAAAGGAATAAAAATGAAGCAAAAGGCCCACTTGTCTATTTGGATAGGTGGGATTTTTTTGTTATTTGAGCACATTCATGTTTAAAATAGCGCAATTTCCCCCTCACCCTGCCCTCTCCCCCGAAGGGGGAGAGGGGAAAGGTGCGAAAATAATCCTCCGAAGCATTCAGGCTAATCTCTGGTGAATGCGAAGGAGGATAGGCTAAGGCGTAGTATGACATTAAAGGAAAAAGCGAAGATATTAGATAAGGATTCCATAGAAAAGGCCTTGAAGCGCATGGCACACGAGATAATCGAGAATGTCAAGACCATGGACGATACCGCGCTCATAGGTATAAAAAATCGCGGCTCTCATATTGCCGAAAAGCTTGCCGATAAAATAAAGGATATTGTTGGCAAGCGTCCGCCGGTAGGCGCGCTGGACATTACTTTATACAGAGACGATCTTACGCAAGTCTCAGAGCAGCCAATAGTCCATTCAACTGAGATCGCATTCGACATTGAAGGCAAAAGGATCATATTGGTGGACGATGTCCTCTTCACCGGGAGGACCATAAGGTGCGCACTTGACGCCCTGATAGATTTCGGCAGGCCCAAACAGATACAGCTCGCTGTCCTTGTGGACAGAGGCCACAGGGAGCTTCCCATAAAGGCTGACTATGTTGGCAAGAATGTGCCAACCGCGATAAAAGAGTTAGTTGAAGTGCGGCTTAAAGAGTCAGACGGTAAGGACGAAGTCGTAATCTTGGAGAAGGCTGATTAAACATGACAAACGAAAAGAAAATGGTTTGGACTAAGAAGGACATCATCGGCCTTGAATATCTTTCCAAAGAAGAGATAGAGCATATATTATATACCGCGTCAAGCTTTAAAGAGGTGACAACCCGCCAGATAAAGAAAGTCCCCGCCCTGCGAGGTAAAACCGTGGTAAATCTGTTCTACGAACCTTCGACGAGAACGAGGATATCGTTCGAGCTCGCGGCAAAAAGGCTTTCAGCCGACGTCATAAATGTCGCGGTTGAGGCTTCAAGTGTAAGAAAGGGAGAGACTTTAATAGACACGGGTAAAAATATCGAGGCTTTGAAGATAGACATAATCGTTGTCCGGCACGACTGCTCAGGCGCCCCGAATATCCTGGCCCGTTCCGTTAAGGCAAGCGTAGTAAACGCAGGCGATGGCTGGCACGAACATCCGACCCAGGCTCTTCTTGATATCTTCACGTTAAAATCCAAGCTCGGGAGGATCCAAGGGCTAAATGTAAGCATAATAGGCGATATAGCCCACTCAAGGGTTGCCCGCTCAAACATGTGGGGCTTAACAAAGCTGGGCGCAAACGTAACTGTATGCGCGCCAAAGATACTTATCCCCGAAGGCATAGAAAAGATGGGCGTAAAAGTGACAAATGACATAGACGAGGCAATCAGGGGCGCGGATGCCATAAACGTCCTGAGAATGCAGCTCGAGAGAGACGCCGCGGGCGTCTTTCCGTCGAAAGTAGATTTCTTTAAGCAATACGGTATATCCGAAGAGAGGCTGAAGAAATGCAAGAAGGATATAGTGGTCATGCATCCCGGCCCCATCAATAGAGGCGTTGAGATGTCCAGCGGAGTCGCGGACGGGCAGAACTCGGTGATATTGGAGCAAGTCACGAATGGGATCGCTGTCAGGATGGCAGTATTATATCTGGCAGCTCACGCAAAGAGGCAGTAAAAAGGAAAGTATGAAGTATCTAATAAAGAACGGAAGAGTGATAGACCCTGCTAATAAGATAGACGACATTCTGGATATGCTGATTTCAGAAGGAAAGGTCCAAAGAATAGAAAAAGGGCTGCCTGAAGGCGGATGCGAAATCATAGACGCAAAAAACCTCATCATCTCGCCCGGGCTTGTCGATATGCATGCGCATTTAAGAGAGCCGGGGAGAGAAGACGAAGAGACGGTCCTTACAGGGACAAGGGCGGCAATAAAAGGAGGGTTCACGAGCGTGGCATGCATGCCCAATACCGAGCCTCCCTTGGATAATCCCGCGATAGTAAGATCATTAAATGAGATAATAGAAAAAAACGCGCTCGCGAACGTCTTTGTCGTAGGCGCTATTACCGAGGGCCGCGCGGGAAAGCGTCCCACCGATTTTCATAAACTGAAGAGAGAGCACATTGTGGCAGTATCTGACGACGGCTCATCGGTAGAAGATGATTTGGTGATCTTAGAGGCGCTTCGGCAGGCTAAGGAAGAAGGCCTTCTTGTAATAGAACATTGTGAAGACACGAAGATTTCCGCAAACGGGGTGATGAACCAGGGGTTTGTCGCTACGAAATTAGGGCTTCGCGGCATACCGGCTGGGTCAGAATACGAAAGAGTTAAACGCAATATAGAATTAGCGAAGAAAGAATCGTCGGCTATCCACATCGCTCATGTAAGCGCTAAGGAATCTGTAGAGCTGATCCGAAAAGCAAAAAAATCTGGAATTAAAGTTACGGCCGAGACAGCGCCGCACTACTTCTCGCTTACTGAAGAATGCTGCGCCTCATACGATACCAATACAAAGATGAATCCGCCATTAAGGACTAAGGAGGATATTGAGGCGATAAAAATGGGCTTAAAAGACGGCACAATAAACTGCATCGCGACAGACCACGCTCCTCATACAGATAACGAAAAAGACGTCGAATTCGACTTCGCACCATTCGGGATCATCGGATTAGAAACGTGCTTAAGCCTGTCAGCCATGGAACTTGTCGAGAAAAAGATCATGTCCTGGTCAGACCTCATAATAAAGATGTCAGTAAATCCTTCAAAGATACTCGGTATAAAGAGAGGGACTTTGAAGAAGGGCGCAGTAGCGGATATCGCGATAATTGACCCGAATAAAGAATACACATATACAAAAGATTCTATCGAATCAAAATCTAAGAACTCGCCGTTCATAAATTGGGTATTGAAAGGCAAGGCAGTATCGGTATTTGTCGGCGGGCGCCTCGTGATGAAAGACCAAGAGCTATGTTCATAGCCGATTTTCACATTCATTCAAAATATTCACGCGCCACATCTAAGGAGATGGACGCGGCATCTATAGCCAAATGGGCGAAGATAAAAGGCGTATCCATGTTAGGCACAGGAGATTTCACGCATCCCCTGTGGCTTGCCCAGTTAAAAGATAAGCTGGAAGATATTGACAAAGGCGTGTATAGCTATGAAGGCGTATATTTTATGCTAACGACAGAAGTCTCGAATATATATTTTAAGGCCGGGAGAACCAGAAAAATTCACAACATAATATTTGCCCCTAATTTCAAGATTGTCGACGAGATAAATAAACTGCTGGGTGAATATGGGGCGCTGTTGAGCGACGGCAGGCCCATCCTTAACCTGGAATGCGAGAAGATGGCTAAAATGCTGTTTGCCATAGAACCCGATATTTTAATAATTCCGGCTCACGCATGGACGCCGCACTTCAGTATATTCGGCTCAAATTCGGGGTTTGATTCGCCCGAAGAATGTTTTGGCGGCCAGACGCCCAAGATATTATCTCTCGAAACAGGCCTATCCAGCGATCCCGCGATGAACTGGCGATGGTCCAAGCTCGACAGGTTCTGCCTTATATCAAATTCTGATTCGCATTCGCCGTATAGAATAGGCCGTGAAGCGAACGTATTCCTGGATAAGATAAATTATAAAGATCTCATACAGATACTAAAGGCAAAAGACAGAAAAAGATTTCTATACACGATAGAATTTTTCCCGGAGGAAGGCAAATATCACTGGGATGGGCATAGGGCATGCCAGACGCGTCTTTCGCCGGAAGAGGCGATGCGCATGCGTAATAAATGCCCCGCATGCGGCAAGAATATCACCGTAGGAGTAATGCACAGGCTCGCCAGCCTTGCCGATAGAAAGAAAGGTTTTTGTTTGGAATCGAGCCCTTCATTTAAGAGCGTTGTGCCGTTAGCCGAAATCATAGGCGAGGCGGCAGGCATGAGCCCTGATTCATTAACGGTGGAGCGGGAATATTTACGGCTTATCAAAAATGTAGGGAGTGAATTTACGATACTCCTTGATATACCCGAAGACGAATTAAAGAAGAAATGCCCTCCAACAATCGCAAAAGGCATAATTAGTATGCGTAAAGGCAGCGTAAATGTGGTCCCTGGTTACGACGGCGAATACGGCAAGGTAAAGGTATTTAAAGAGGGAGAGGAGAAGCGGGAGAAACAATTTAGCTTCTTCTGAAATATGCGGCAATTAAACTGCAAAATAATCGAAAATAAAAAAGTGGCGCAAAGGTTCTATAAGATGCGCATAGAGGCGCCGTATATAGCTAGAAAAGCTCAGGCCGGCCAATTTGTAGAGGTGAAGTGTTCCTGCGGGACCGATCCGCTTTTAAGAAGGCCGTTAGGCGTACATAGGGTATTAAAAAATGAAATAGAACTCTTGTATAAAGCGGTCGGAAGGGGCACAGAGCTGCTCTCAAAAAAGGAAAAAGGCCAAGCCCTTGATGTGATAGGGCCGTTAGGCGATGGTTTTACATTACCCGGCCCCCCTGTGTCCGGCCCAATGCCGATTATACTAATCGCGGGCGGCATAGGAGCGGCTCCGCTCGTCGCTTTGGCGGAAAGTTTAGCGTTTAGCGCAAAGCGTATAGCGTATAGGAAAAAGCAGAAGACATATGTTTTAATAGGCGCTAAGACAAAAAGTCATATACTTTGTGAATCGGAGTTTAAAAAAATAGGATGCGAAGTAAAGGTTTCCACCGAGGATGGCTCAAAAGGCAAAAAATGTTTGGCCACAGAGTTGTTGGAGGATTTGTTAAACATTATACGCTATCCGCTAAACGCCGCGATCTACGCCTGCGGTCCGGTGGGGATGCTGAAAGTCGTTGCTAAAATCGCCGAATGGCGCAAACTGCCATGTCAGGTCTCGCTCGAAGAGCGCATGGCCTGCGGCGTCGGCGTGTGCCTTGGCTGCCCGGTTAAAATGAAGGGGAATAAATATAAGATGGTCTGTAAAGACGGGCCTGTGTTTGACGCAAAGGAGATAGCGTGGTGACCTTAGAAGTAAGGATAGGAAAGCTGAGACTGAAAAACCCCGTCATGGCCGCGTCCGGGACCTTTGGGCCTGAATATGGCGAGCTTGTCGATATAAATAAGCTTGGGGCATACATTGCGAAGACCATTACCCTGAATGAGCGGGTAGGGAATCCGCCGCCGAGAGTCGTCGATACGCCGTCCGGGATGTTGAATGCCATCGGGCTCGAGAATAAAGGTTTGGATGATTTTGTAAAGAATAAATTACCAAAACTTAAAAATATAAAGATACCTATAATCGCCAGCATCGCGGGCGTCAATGCGGCTGAATTTGGGAAGTTGGCAAAAGTTTTAAGCAGAACTGAAAGAATAGCCGCGATTGAAATAAATCTCTCCTGCCCGAATGCACCCTATAGCCCTCGAGGCAGGCGGGCCTGCCCGAATGTCCAACACGGCAAGAGAGATTTTCTTATCGCGCAGAACGAAAGCGCGACACGCCAGATTGTAGAGGCAGCGCGTAAAGCGGCGTCTCTTACAATAATCGCGAAACTCTCACCCAATGTCACAGATATAACAAGAATAGCAAAAGCCGCGGAAGAGGCCGGCGCGGACGCGGTCTCTTTAATAAACACATTTATAGGTATGGCGGTAGACATAGAGACAAAGCGGCCTGTCCTGGGTAATGTAACAGGCGGTTTAAGCGGTCCTGCGATAAAACCGATAGCGTTAAGAATGGTCCGGGAAACTTACGAAAAGGTAAAGATACCTATAATAGGCATAGGCGGTATAATGGATTATAAGGATGCGGTGGAATTCATCCTATGCGGCGCGAGCGCGATTCAGGTAGGGACCGCGAATTTTGTGAACCCCAGGGCATCGATCGAGATCATAGAAGGAGTGAAGAAATACATGGCTAAACATAAGATATCGGGTATCAAGGAATTGACAGGAGCGCTCCGGAAATGAAGCCCAACGAACGATTAATCGTCGCGCTCGATGTTGATACAAAAAAAAGAGCTATAGCGATTGTCAAAACATTAAAAAGCGATGTAAAGATATTCAAGGTCGGGAGTGAATTATTTACATCATGCGGCCCTGAGATAGTAAGAGAAGTAAAAAAGAACGGGTGCGAAGTATTCTTGGATCTCAAATTTCATGATATACCACATACGGCGGCAAGGGCGGCTGCCGCCGCATCAAGGCTGGGTGTCTTCATGTTAAACGTTCACGCGCTGGGCGGGATAGACATGATGAAAAAGGCCGCCGAAGCGGCAAGAGATGAAGCTGAAAAAGCGAAGCAGAATCAGCCAAAGATAATAGCCGTGACAATTCTTACGAGCATGGACAAAAATAGTTTGGAAAAAATAGGCATAAATGATAATATGGAAACCCAGGTTTTGAGGCTTGCGGGGATCGCCAAAGATGCGGGGCTTGACGGTGTTGTGGCATCCCCCTCCGAGGTAAAAGTAATAAGAAGAGATTTTGGCGGCGATTTTCTTATAGTTACGCCCGGGGTAAGGCCGTCTGACGCGGCAACAGATGACCAAAAGAGGATCGCGACGCCTAAAGAAACGGTTGATAACGGCGCTGACTTTATCGTAGTCGGCAGGCCTATCATAGAAGCGCCGGATCCTTTAGTGGCTGTGAAAAAGATTTTAGAAGAGATAAAATAATGACGGAAAAAGAAATTCTATCGCTATTCGATAAATATGGCGCGCTTCTGAAAGGGCACTTCAAACTATCGAGCGGTTTACATAGTGAAAAGTATCTACAATGCGCCCTCGTCCTGCAATATCCGGACATAGCGCAAAAGCTTTCAAAGGCGCTTGCCAAAAAATTCTCTAAAACCAAAATAGACGTTGTAGTAGCTCCAGCGCTCGGCGGTATAACGATAGCCTATGAAGTCGCGAGGGCTTTTGGCGCGAGGGGATTATTTACAGAGAGGCATTCTTCGGAGGGGACGCAGGAAGGCAGGATGGTTTTGCGCAGGGGTTTTTCAATAGAAAAAGGCGAAAAGGTTCTTGTCGTGGAGGATGTTATAACGACCGGCGGCTCGACAAAAGAAGTCATAGATGTCGTAAGGGCCTTGGGCGGCAAGGTCATCGGCGTCGGAAGCGTCATTGACAGAAGTTCCCAAAAATTAGATTTCGGCGTTCCTTTTCAAGCGCTTGCCAAGATGAGCGTAGAGACTTTTGAAGAAAAGAATTGCCCGCTTTGTAAGAAAAATATAGCGGTCACTAAGCCGGGTTCAAGAAAGTAACAGCGCAGCCGCTCTTTGATAAATAATGTTTGAAATATAAGAACCTTTATGCTATATTGATACATAAATAGTTTGTAGGTTCTATAATGAAAACAAAAGAAAGAAAATTAGCGCGTGTATTGCGCTCTCAAGGATTGTCCTTGCGGGCAATATCCGCTGAAGTTAAATGTTCTAAGAGCACAATTAGCAGGTGGATATCCGATATAGAGTTAACAGATGCCCAGATAATACAGTTAAAGTCCAACCAAGATAAAGGCCGCGCCAAAGCTGCAAAGCATCCTAATAGCAGTAGGCAAAAATGGGAAAGAATTCGAAGCGCCATTAGACTGGGATCAAAAAAAGAAATTCCCAGAAAATATTCAAACGAATTATTAAAAATGATAGGTGCCGCTCTCTATTGGGCTGAGGGGTATAAAGCAAGCAGAAATGAGATTATTTTTGCAAATACAGATCCCTCTATGATAAGATTAATAATGCTTTTTTTTAGGAAAATATGTAAAGTGCCAGAAAGCAAATTTCGGGGAAAGGTTTTTATTCATCCTCATTTGGATGTGAAACAAGCAGAAAAATATTGGTCAAGAATCAGCATGATAGCACTTAAACAATTTAATAAGCCTCTCTTAGCTATTAGTAGAGCCAGCAAGCGCAAAAGAGATACTTTGCCTATGGGTACTTTTAGTATAGTAATAGGCGATGTTTACACTTGTTCAAAAATTAAGGGATGGATAGAAGGCCTTAGTAGTTGGGTATAGTAGGACGGATAGTTCAGTTGGTAGAACGCTTGACTTACATTCAAGAGGTTCACAGGTTCGAGCCCTGTTCCGTCCACCATGAATTCCGCCTCAGCGCAAATAGAAGTTGAGGCGGAATTTTATTTCGGATAAAAGATTTTTTTCGACGGGCAGATTTTGCCCAGAACACACTCTAAGCACTTCGGCTTCGCCGCGCCGCAAATAGCTCTTCCATGCGCGATCAATAGATCGCTTAAACGCGCCCAGTCTTTCTTTTCGGTTATCTTCATCAGATCCATTTCGATCTTTTCCGGATCCTGATTCTTCGTCAGGCCTAAGCGGTAACTTAAGCGCCGGACATGCGTATCTACCGCGATGCCCTCTATCTTGTTATATCCGTGCGAGAGAACTATATTTGCGGTCTTCCGCGCGACCCCTGGCAACTGGATCAATTTTTCCATTGAATCAGGCACTTTGCCATTGAACCGGTCTATGATCATCTTGGCGGCGGCGATTATATTTTTAGCTTTATTGTGGTAGAAGCCCGTTGAGTGGATCTCCCGCTCAAATGCCTTAAGATTGGCATCGGCGAAATCCTGGGCGGTTTTGCGCTTCTTGAAAAGTTCCTTGGTTACGATGTTGACCCTGGCATCAGTGCACTGCGCGGAGAGGATAGTCGCGACCAGAAGTTGAAGCGGATTTTGATGCAGAAGAGCTGTAGTGAAGCCAGGATATCGCTTCTTTAGAATGGTTAAAATTTTTCCTGCTTTATTTTCCGGCATAATGGCTCAAGACGGGCTTACTGCTTTATTTCCTGCCAATAAGTGATTTTATAAGTTCCGAAGTTTGGGGATATCTTTAACAGGTCTATATCGAAATGAAGCGCCGCTCCGCCGCTATCCACGTTAGACCCGCAAACGATGGCGCCGTAGATAGTGCATCCTCCGCTATTCTTTATGTTGCTTGTAGGAGCGTAGATACATCCGATAAAACTGGTACCGCCGCTTAGTTCAATTTCGGGGCCGGTAGACAATATAAGTAAATTTTTTGGGACGCCGCTATTTACGAATGAACCGCCGGAGGAGTCTATCTCGCCGCCGTCAACATATATTTTTACAGGCCCTGAAACTTGTATGCTTGAACCTCCTGTTAGTTTAATCGAAGTAAAATAATAGGTGCCCTGGGGCAGGGTTAGGGCGCCTCCGCTGTTTAGAACAAGCGCGTATGTGCCAGGAGGTAATATCGCGGGATCGATAACCGCGTTATTATTATTTGTGCTCGCGCTGCTAATCTCCGCAGGCGGGATAGGGTCAAGCTGCAGCGGGGCTTGTAAAGTAGCATACGAACCTGTTACTACCGTTGGCGACGGTGGAGGATTAAAAGGATAGTCTGGCCCAGGATTTGCGTCCCCATAAATATATGAGCCGCCGCTTAGCGTTATAGATCCATTACTTGCCACACTGCTCTGTTGGCCGGCGTTATAAAGCGGGCTAGTTATATCCGAGTTATAAGGGCCTTTGGAGGAGTCATAGCTATCCGAATAAGCTCCTCCGCTAAACTTAACGCTATTAAGGCCTACGATGCCCCTTGTAAATTGGTAGTTTTTTTCACATTGCAGTATAATCGTTCTTTCTTCGTCTGCTGAAAGTTTGTTCGGCGCAAAACCCGTGGATGTTATGGTTACTGGGTTTTGGGCTGAAGGAATATATACAGTTACGGTATACTCCCCTATGGTTTGGCCTGCTAAGGTTGCGAGAGAAGGAGCGGGAGAGGCAGGGCTCGTGATAGTTGTATTGCCGCCGCCATCTACAGAGGAGCTCCAACCGCTAAATACGCTGTCGTTATAGTTTATCTCCCATAAAGCTCTTTCTATCCCTGCCTCCGCCAGATTAAAAGCGGCGATTGAGTTATAAAATTTTGATGTAAAACGGTATTCGGCGGTAACCCTGGCTATGTAGGCTATCACAAGAGGTATTAAAATGGATATGATTAAAACAGAAGTGATTAACGCGAAACCCCTGAGATTCTTTTTCATATTATGTCCGGCGCAAACCATTATTTATTGCGCAGCTTAACTATCGTAGTCGGAGTTAGCTGCGCGGTTCCTGTTCCCGCCCCGCTTAGAGAAGCAACCGTCTCGCTTAAGGGCAGGTATATAGCTATATAGTTGATAGTAGACATTTCTGAACTAGAGAACTGCGATAATGCGACAACATTACCAGAGCTGTTTTTAGAGCTGAAAGTTAACGAACTGCAATATTTAGCGATAATCCGTGTTTCATTCTGCCTGCCGCTTGTCGACGAAGACAGCCGCTGGTCTATCTGTACGATGCGCCGCAGGTTGCTGCCTTGTAATTGATAAATAATGTTGTCATAATAGCCGTTCATAACGTTACCCGATGTGTCTATGGACGGGATCTTAATGACCAGGCTATTGTCAGATGTTGCATAAGAGCCGTAGTCTGAGCTTGGCATTACTTGCGCCGCCCATCTGATATCCCTTGCCATCCAGTCCACCGCCAGCCTTGAATTTGAATATACATCTATATAGGCATTACCTATAAGGAAAGTCCGCCAATGACTTATGTATAAAGAGAGGCTGGCCACTAATACGATAGCCGTGATGATTATAGCTACCTGAAGCTCGGCTAATGAGAATCCTTTTGCCCGTCTTCGCAGTCGATTGGGAATTGACGGAATGCTTCGGCGTATGCCGCGCTGGATGTATGGACGTGGCTCCATTTTTTTGGTCATTGTTTATCGATGCCGCTGCGTGTCACTAAAGTCACAAGGCTTTTTGATAAAGTAGCGCCGGAACGAGATGCCCAGCTTACGGTAACGGAGACCCTTCTTATGTTGTCGTTGCCATAAATATTATCAACCGTTATCGTGCCCACCGGATTATTTAAGTAATTGAAGCCGGAGGCGGTAAAAGACGAGCCAAGGTTTTTGATAACATCAAAGGACTCGCCCCTGACCTGTTCGATCTCCTCCTGGGCGGATAACGTCGCAAGCGTCATCTCTCTTAATTTATTGATAACGGAGAACTCCTGTAAAAAAACAGTTCCTAAAACAAAGAGGCCTATGCCCAAAATAATAGCCGCCGATAAAGCCTCTACAAGAGTGAACCCCAATTTATCCGATAAGCGCCTCATCTTTACCATGAGCGGCCCCCTTTAGGCGTATTGTAACATGTTAGTTCGAAATAAAAAAGTTATTTTTTAAAATTTATCTTATTTTCTTGCTTATCTTTTTCCTATAAGGTATACTGGCAACAATGAAAAAGACGGATAATAATTTTCTGATTTTGGCTTTTGTCGTTATTTTAAGCCTGGCGATGTTTACACAGACAGATGCCCTTGCCTACGATGACATTGACGCTGACGGCGATCTCATGCCGGATCAATGGGAGGCAGGCAATGGCTTTAACCCAGACGACCCTGCCGACGCGGAAATTGATTCTGACGGCGATCGACTGACTACCCGCGACGAATTTTTTTGCGGGACAAATCCCCGCCTTTACACCGCCGCAAACAGCATGACAGAAGGCCAGCTGCTGAATCTTTTTGCGGGGAAGGCATTTCTTTACTTCTGGGAACAATCGCGGCCCTATTATTATTTCACAGCCGATAAAGCGAACTATAATAATCCCGCCGACTATAGCGGCAATTTTAACTCAATCGCGACGACAGGGTTTAGCATGATAGCGTATGTTGCTGCCGACGATCGCGGCTGGGTCAACCACAGCGCCGCATATGAGCGTATCCGCGCCCTGCTTTCACGCGCAGTTCAGTTGCAGCGCTCGACATACGACAAAGTTGGCTCACCGCCGAATCAACAGGGAAACCGCCATGGATATTTATATCATTTTGTAGATGATTACGGCTTTCGCTATCCTGACAGCGAGATATCTACAATTGACCATGCCCTCTTCGTTGCCGGCGCATTGGCAGCCGCGGAATATTATAAAGGAACCGAGGTTGAACAGTTAGCCCGGCAGCTTTATTTAAACACAGACTGGAATTGGCTCTATAATGGAACATTCTTATACCAAGGATGGATTGAGG
>MHFG01000065.1:1456-3792 GCA_001804065.1 Omnitrophica bacterium RIFCSPHIGHO2_02_FULL_46_20 | reverse complement strand
TCGATTTATGGAATAGGTATTCAGAGCTTATGATTCTGCTCTTTCTATCCATGGGGAACGGCGACACATCTATGGCAATACCGTCATCGGCATGGGACGCCTTGACCTACGGAACGAGCCGGATGTTTCCCTATGAATATGCGCATCTTTTTCCCGTAGAAGACCCGCGAAATTTCGCGTTTGTGCCGAATATGCCCAACACTATCCAAGAATCCGGTTATAGGAACTCCGCGGCAGAATTTCATTATATCCATGCCGGTTCGCTCCATAATCATCAATACTCGCACCTCTTCGCTGATTTTAGAGCGCGGCGCGACCGATGGCAGACAGATTTTTTTGCAAACTCAATCAGCGCCTCCATGGCCAATCGGCAATACTGCATTAATCTCAATAGCCATGCATTCGGAGGAGATCCTTCAAGCCCTGACCAAACTCTGCGCCAGCCTTATGAGACGTATGGGCCAAATAGCTGGGGTATTATGGCCGGGACTCCGTCATATACCGGTTATGCCGTGCTGCAGCCGATTGTGATGTCATGGGATGATTTCTCGCCCAATAATATTGCCCTCAATAACGATAGCGGGACGGTTTTGCTTTCAGCGCCTCTCGGCTCGACACCGTTCACGCCGCGTCAAACAATCGATTTTACGCGCAACATGCTCACTCGTTTTCAAGCAAATGAAAGCGGCTATGATGCCCTGGTCGGCCGTTATGGCTTTATGAATTCTTTCAATTTAGGCAGGCCCTACAACGCGCCGCAAATAGGCCATTTCGCGGCCTATATTATTGGTTTAGACATGGGGCCCGCGGCAGGCAGTATAGAAAATTATACGAGGGGCCTTATATGGAAAATGGCCATGCGTAATCAGTTTATTCAGGCAGGGATGCGGAACGCGGGATTCAATACCGGCGCGGTCGAGCCATTTATCCTGAATTTTGACGACAACCCGCCTTCGCCTCATGAAGACCCAAATGGCGGCGGCATAGATCCTAATTCATTCGGAGGCAATTCGTATCAATTTGGAGATGGCGCCATTAGTTACGCCTGGATTGACGACCCCTTCCCAACCCTTCCCTATGGGCCGCAGCAGTGGGCCCAGCGAATTTCCGCTTCCGATAATATCGATTCGGGGGGATTTATTATCTTAAAGAACCACGATCTAAGCCGCTGGGACACGCTTTCATTCTGGATTAAAGGAGAGACCGGAACAGAAGAATACAGCGTAGGGTTAAAAGACAGCGTGGCCGATCCTTTTGGTAATCCGCTCGAAGCAACCGAAATAAAGCTGCCTATCGCAAAATATTATCCCGTCGGAGCGATTACAACGCGCGGAGTGATTACGTCGCAGTGGACAGGGGTCAGAATTCCGCTGAGAGATTTTGCCGAAAAAGGGATGCGTTTAACAGCGGCTGATAATATTTCCTTTACCAATACGAAGCCCGGCGGAGGCGCTATATATATCGATGACATCGCCTTTTTAGGCGACGAGTTTAAACCTTCGGCGCCTCAAGGGCTTTTGGAAACCATAAGCGGTAATTCAATAACGCTGTCATGGGACGCTAATTCTGAAGCTGACGTTGTTGGTTATCGCATATACCGCAGTGATGACCAAGGCGCGACATTTATCCCGCTTAACACGCTCCTCATAGTTCCTACGGTATACACCGATACAAATCCTCCCGGCAGACGGCATCTTTACCGCGTCACCGCGGTAGACAATGCCCAGCCGGCCAATGAAAGCGATCCTTCTGACACTATTTCTGTCTTTATCAATAACGCGCCGCTTGTCGGCGCTATTATTCCTTCTTCAGGCTCATCTCGCGCGAAGAAGGCAGTAAATTTTACTGCCACTTATACTGACGCTGATGGCTGGCAGGATATACAGTATGTGAATCTTTTGATAAACACCTCAACAAGCGGTTCAAGGTGCTTTTATGGCTACTATAATCAGAATACAAACAAGCTCTATATACGTAATAATGCCAATACCGCATGGCTCGGTGGTTACGCTCCCGGCTCAAACAACGTTATTGGCAACTCATACGCGAAACTTAACTGTGCCTCGACGACTATCTCGGGGTCAGGCAATACTTTAACCGTTAATTGGAATGTTGTCTTTAAACCCACCTTTATCGGCGCAAAGAAAAAGAATATGTATCTATATGTAAAGGATGATTATGGCGCCTATAATGACTGGACCCTAAAAGGAACGTGGGCCGTTACTTAAGAAGGTCAGGGGTCAGGTCTCGCCATTCGCCACTTTTTTTCTCCGTTCGAAATCTATCGGCGTATCGATATACACAATGCGGCGAGTCCCCTGGTTATCTATGGTCGC
>MHFG01000065.1:0-1419 GCA_001804065.1 Omnitrophica bacterium RIFCSPHIGHO2_02_FULL_46_20 | reverse complement strand
GTCACATCGAAAGTGGCTTTGAGGCCTTTTATCGCGCTCCCCGGGCCCCTCTCCCGCGCCGCCAGTAGGCCCATCCCTGCGGCAACCCCTACTCTCCCGATCAAGCCGGATTTATATCTTCCTTGAGAGGCGCGGCTCTCCGTGCCCGTTGGGCACGCGGCTCCTCCTGCGTAAGAAGCCGTCTTTGTTCTAGAACTAATATGCTGGCTGCCTATAGCGCTAAGGATGCCGGGCACCGCAACATTTGCCGTAGATCTCTTGCCGGTGATAACCGAGAAGGGCTTTGCCTTTGTGGGGGAAAGCGTCGTCGGCCCTATAGCAAGCGATATGGCGACCGGGGACCATCTTCCCCCTTGGGCGCCTTTTCCCTTGCTAACTACGGAAACCTCGAGCAGGGTCTTTTTGCCCAATCTCTTCAGCTCCACATCGATATCCGAAAGGGTATCATCTTTATCTATTTGGTAGGACAGCGTCTGTTCCTTGATAAGATCTTCGACATCCTTACTTAATTTCTCGTCTAGTTTTAGCGCTTCCGGCTCTCTCAAATATCCGGCATCGCCGATGTGCTCGGCGCGCAGCCTCTCGTATTCCGCCTTAGCTTCATCGTACTCGCCCTGTGCCCTCATGCGCCTTGCGCCAGCCGCGTCGATGCCTCCCGTCTTGTCATAAGCATCCCTCGCATCCTGCCATGCCTGCTTAGCTGTTTTATATTCTTGGTTTTCAAAGAAAGACGAATTTGATGGGGATCTGCCGAATGTCATACCTTCAGCCGTCGCCTTTCCGGTCGCGCCCAGTTTTTTAGCTGCAGCATTTAAGTTTGCAACGGCGGCATTTAAATTGGCCATGGCTTGCTTAGCCGCGTTGTACGCGGCATTGGCGGCATCTAATTCAGCCTCGGCGGCCTGCAATCTCTTGAGAGCCGCTTCGCACTTCGCAAATGCATTTTCACCCACCACGAGCATAAATGCGCATATTATAATGCTGACAATAACAAGCATTAAAACTTTTCGACTTAGAATTTTATTACCGAGCTCTTTGATATGCATGGCGCTTCTTCCTTATTTTTTATTATCGCTAAGTCTGCTGGCTTCCATTATTGGAAGATTGGCTTCTGTAGGCACATAGACGATCTGTTTTTCGCTTTTCTGCAGGCCTTCTATCCATAAATACCGCAGATAGGTCTCTGTTATGCTTTCGGCGATAATCTTATTACTTTTAGCAATGCCTCTTGCCTTTGCTATGGCTATCTCCGCGTCCTTCTCGGCTTTGGTGAGTTCAAACTGTTTCTGCAAAGATTCCTGCTCCGTTTTTAACTTCTGCTGAATGCTGTCTGAAAATGCCGCGGGTAGCCTAACATCCCTTAACAAAACATCCTGGACAATGATGCCTCTCGGCTCCAGTTTCGCTTTTAAGAATTCC
>MHFG01000064.1 GCA_001804065.1 Omnitrophica bacterium RIFCSPHIGHO2_02_FULL_46_20 | reverse complement strand
CCCGCCTTAGCGCTTGAGTAATTGACCTGCCTCGGCATACCGACAACACCCGCTATTGAAGAAATGTTTACGATAACTCCGCTTTTTTGCTTCATCATTGTCACTATACATGCCTTTGCCATGTTGAAATAGCCTGTGAGATTTGTATTTATAACATCGAGCCACTCCGACGGTTCCATCATCATCAGCGCCTTGTCTTTTATGATACCGGCATTATTGACGAGCATGTCTATCTTGCCGAATTTATTAATGGCTTCTTCTACAGCTTTTCTTGCTTCATCATATAACCGCACGTCTGCCTTGATTGCTTCGGCCTTGCCTTTTAATTTTTTAATTTCATCCAGCATTATTCCGGCAGATTCGTCGCTCTTTAAATATGTAAATAAGACTTTCGCGCCATTTTGAATTAGATCAAATACAATGGCTCTGCCAATACCTCTTGTCCCGCCTGTTACTATCGCGACTTTATCCTTTAACAGCATAATATCATCTTTCAAGAATTATACTTCCCTATCGTTAATGTCGAGTTTGAGCCGGTGGGCTCGCATTTACTTAACTCCCATCTTATCCTTGATAAAAGCGATTATTTCGTCTGTTAAAAGAATTGCTTGTTTTGCATCCTCTTCCTGGTAGACATCTGACGGAATCCCGCCGGGCAAACCATCTTTCCGCCTCTTTTCTGCTATTGGGCTTCATACAAGACTTTCCCTTCATCCAAAGCTTTTTTAATAAAACTGTTCCACTGAATCATATTGGCGATTTCCTCAGGCGTATATACAAGTATATCAACGGCCATACTCGGCTCTATCTGCCTATACACCGTGTCCAGACGGTCTAAAAAACGCTGATCTGTTCTTTTTACTATAATCAAATCTATGTCGCTCATTAGATTAACTATGCCTTTGGCTAAAGAGCCGAAAAGGATAATTTTTTGTATCCCAACTCTGTCTATTCTATCGATAATCCTATTGAGCTCCTGGCGCAGTAATTCTTCTCTCGGCTTTCTTCCGATCATTTTGGCCTGCTCTCCTTATACTTCCCTATCGTTAATGTCGAGTTTGAGCCGGTGGGGCTGAAAGAATCGATTAAGATATTCTTCACCCGATTCTTCTGCGCTTTGTTTGGAACATAGTCCAGGTCGCAGCGCTTGTCCGGCTGAACGTAATTGATAGTAGGAGGAATGAACTCCTCCTCAAGAACACCCAAAGATGCCGCAAGGTTCAAAGCGCCTGATGCCGAGAAGCTCTCGCCTATCATAGACTTGATCGAGCTTATCGGTATCGACTTGGCCCTCCCGCCAAACACATTCTTCACCGCATTAGTCTCCATATAATCGCAATCGAGAGTTGAGTTGCCGCTCGCGCTGATATAATCGATATCATCTATTCCTATTGCGGCATCGTCCAGGCACATCTTGATCGCCTCTATAGCCCCTTCTGCCTTCGGGCTGTAAATATTCCTGCTCTTTGGATCGAAACACGTGCCGTAACCCAATATCTCGGCATAAATTTTAGCGTTTCGTTTGCGGGCATGCTCTAAATTTTCAAGAATAACCATTGCCGCGCCCTCGCCAAACATAATCCCATTCCTGCGTTTATCGTAAGGGCAATTTACCTCTTCCTTGCCCGGCCGTGAACCCGCAAGATGCCCTATTTTATGAAATCCTTTATATGTCTGTTCGCACATCTCCTCGACACCGCCCGACAACACAACGTTATAATCATAAAGTTCGAGCATATTTAGCGCGTAGTAGATGGCGTCGATGCTTGAGCAAAATCCTGTCGAAATCGTGCTGTTAAAACCCTGTATATTGAACCTTATAGATACATGGCTTGCTGGCGAATTCATAACCGTATTCGAAAATAACGCCGGATTGACGGATCTAGGCCCGTTCCGCAAAGCCTCTTTGTCGAATTCGCTTATCGACCAGACAGAACCCATTGTCGAACCTAAAGATACGCCGAATTCGTCCGTCTCGGCCTCAAGTAACGGATATTTTATACCCGCATCATCCATAGCAAGCTGGGAGGCGCAAAGCGTCAACTTAGTAGTTCTATCCAAATTACGCAACCCCTTCTGCCCCAATATGTCCTCCGCCTTAAAATCGCTTATCTCGCCGCCTAACTTCGTTCGGCATGTGCTCATATCGAATAACGTTATCGGCTTCATCCCCGATCGGCCCTCTTTAAGCCCGGCCCAGAACTCATTCTTGCCTATTCCGGTTGAAGCAAGCACGCCTAACCCTGTAATTACAATGCGCCTATCCATAGCCATCCGATTACGAGGTTATTTACTTCCGTTATTCTCTTTGTCTTCCTGCGCGGCAATCCATCTATCGATGGTAGACTTCTTGAACCGCCAGTTGGCCCCAACCTTAAAACATGGAAGCTTGCCTGCCTTTGCGTGCTTATAAATCGTAACAGGCTTCATCCTTAGATAAATGGCCACTTCCTGAACCGTAAAGACATTGTCTTCTGCCATTAGAAACACCATCCTCACCATCAGCATAGCTAAAGGATTGGTATTAGTTATGCTATTTTGGTATATACTAATACGCCCTAATACGCCTTTGTATAAGGACACACCCAATTGCTTGGTGTGCTACAAAGTATACTCTATATTTTCTATTTGTCAAGCGTTAGGAACTAAATTTTCAGGAAGGTTAGGGGTCAGGTCTCGCCATTCGCCACTTTTTGACGAAATGACGAATGGCGAGACCTGACCCCTCTGACCCTTGGGGGACGGTCCTTTTGGTGCCAGCCCATTGCGTTGAGTTTGGGTACAATCAGGGGGGATAATTGGGGACGGTTCTAATTATTTTTTCAGGGGTCCCAATTTGAGCTCACTTATGAAGGAAATGCAGACTCATGACTGACACTCATCACGGCATTTTTAACTGTTCCAAGATCGCGCTCTATTCTATCAACTTTTATATCAATGGTTCCAGTCTGACTTTTCACCGCTTCTGTGTCCATCTGTAACTTAAAGTAATGCGTGTCCATCTTCCGAACCACATCGCTTATTTCGCTTAATTTTTCGTCATGATTATCAATCTTTTTGGCCAACATACTATGGCCTTCAGCCACGGTTTTAAGCTCATGACGTATTTCTTCTAACAACACCCCGGTTTTTTGTTCTAAATTTCCCGTACCAATCTTTGGGGCTTTGCCATTCTTTGCCATTTTATAATTCCTCCGATTAACAAACGTAACTATATCACAACCGAAGGCTCATGTAAAGATATTTTTTCATCTGTCCGTATTGTTTTTTTGACAATTTTCTCGTCGGAATAATGCCTTTTGTCTATCGGATGAAACATCGAGAAAATTGGAAAATTGGGGACGGGTCTGGGTTTGCCGTCAGAACCGTCCCCTAAATTCCTAAATCTAAAAATGGCTAAGTATAATATATCTGCTATAAATTTATAACTTTTTTTATACTATTGCTAACCTTTTGGAAATCATGCTGCGCGAGAACTCCTAATTTGCGAATCACCATGGTATGTTTTATGGTACGAATAATTCCCGCGACCAAAGAAGGGTACAATAATCCTGCTGTTTTCCATTCGTCTATCCTGGTATCGCCAACAAACGTTCTTTTTACATTACTTGTGATCGCCATGACAATTACATCATGGCGGCTTTGGTGGTAATCTTCGCTGCTTATTATTAAGGCCGGCCTTTTTTTAGAGCCTGTTTCCTCTGAAAATCCAAAATCAACCAGGACTATATCCCGCTGTTTATAGCTTGTCATAAGCGGCATCCTTCTTATTATCCCATGCTTGTTTGAAAAGCGGATCTTGGTCTAGGCGCATAGCTAAGACTGTCAGGTCTTTCTTCTCAGTTTCTTTGCGCAAACGTTCCCGTATGCATTCTAGGACATATTCGCGGATAGTCTCGCCATGCAGAGCCGCGAAAGATTTTATCTGCCTATGCTCCTCTGGAAAAACATCAATACTTAACCTTTCTCGCGCAACATCTATCCTTGGCATCCTTATCACCTCTTAATTCAAGTATACCATGCTTCATCAAATGTGTCAAGACACAAATGTTAAAACTTTTTCTCGTCATGTCACCCAACGTAATCACCGGTGCATGTCAAAACTTAAATTAGGGACAGACACCTTTAGAAATTAGGGACAGACACCTATTTATTGCTACTCCCCTTTCCGGGCCTTCCTACAGGTAATGCATGTAATCTTTCACCAAAAACTTTTTCGAGTCTTTGAACGAAAGAAGCGCCTCCTAATGGCCTGCCTGTCATGGTATATCTACGGATAACAGCTATTTCGTCTGGTTCGTCGCTTTCATATATGAAATCCTTCCACTCGCTGCCTTGCTTGATTTCGATATATTTAAAGAGAGGGCTTGTATTGATTATATCGCTATGTGAAATACCTGCATGGCTCCTCGCGCTTGACCAGATATAATCGGTTGGTTTTTTAACTATTTTTATCCTGACGGGATTACGTTCTATATATCTTGCGGCAGCCAGAAGATGCTGTTCATCAAGCACGCATGAATAGAATCTACCCTGCCAGAGATGGCCGTATGCGTTTATCTTTTTATTGAAGTACTGGGAATATCTCGTATGAGCTGTTCTGAATACCAAGGCAAGACTGTCTTCTTTTTTCGGTGTGGCAATAAAATGAACATGGTTACTCATAATACAATAGCTGAGTATCTCAAGGTGATATTTTTTGCTGTAATACGATATAAACTCAAGATATTGTTTTCTGTCGGCGTCGTCTTTGAATATCTCCTGTCGATAGTTACCTCTTTGAGTTATGTGATGCGGGTGATCAGGAACGACTAAACGTGCGATTCGTGGCATGAAACAATGCTACTATGGTGGCGATGATATGTCAATAAAAATAGGTGTCTGTCCCTATTTAAACATGCGCCATCATCCGCTTACGAGGGAACCAGCGTGATTAGAAATGGTCCCATTGCTATGAGCGCCAACACTACTATGGTGGCGATGATATGTCAATAAAAATAGGTGTCTGTCCCCTATTTCATATAGGAGCACTATTGCTTCTTAAATCCTAAAATATAGTCCTTGGCTGCTTTCAAATCGTTTAGACGCTCGATGTAATCCTCTCTGGGCTTTTTTCTACCAAACAGTTTTACATCTAACTCGAGGGCTTTTTGTGCATGCTCAACAGCAAGATCGTATTCACCTTGTAGAGCATATTCGAGATATTTTACCCTTTCTACGACTGGTTCTTTTGCCCAGTCGTTAATGTATTTATCGCGATCTATAATAGCATATTCCAAGGCATGCGCATAATCTCTCTTTTTTTCATATGCACCTACCAATGAGGCAATTACTACTCCTCTACCACCGCTTGATTTTATCTCAGTTAATGCAATTTTATATGCTTCTATAGCTTCATCGATTCTATTTTCCTTAAGCAATGCGTTCCCTTTATCAGCATGGACATGCTCCCTTGACAAATTTTCCATTTCCTTAATCAAACCTGCTCTTTGACCTCCACGTATACCAGTAATAAATACTCCCTTGGGGTCCTTCGGTGGTACCATCTTTTTTGTAAAAATTATTCGTGTTCCAAAAGTAATACCTGAAAGCAGAATAACAATTAAAACAATAGCCGTTATAGTAAACTTTGTTTTATTTGTCATATGTCACCTTGCTTAAATCCACGAAATATATTTTTCGAGCGGTATCATAACTTATCCCATTGGTTCTTGTTAAGAAATTTTCTAATTCGGTCGTACTATTGGCATATCTTGTAACTTCAGCAACAAGCCTTGCTGCTTTTACTTTCAACGGGTCTATATTTTTATTCCCTGGATTTGGTTCATATGAATAATCAAGATGATCTACTCCTAATAAGGCGATTCTATATAAATTTAATGGGTTTGGATTAGTTTCAAAGGTTCCAAAATAACCCCCTGCAAACGCTACTACGGCATCGACTCCGCCTTCAATAGAGACAAGATTTTCTACATTTGCATTTAAAATCTGTCTCCCATATTTTATCGGCGCACCTACAAGAACCACTGACTTCATATCAAGAGTCAAATCCTTGTTTAACGCCTGAAGAAGTGGATCTCCATCACCGCTATATGCTAATCCTACCATATCTGCCGGAGGGTTGCCATTGAATTTATAGTTTATTTCACTTAGTATATCATCCGTAACCTCGTCTGATGAAAAATAAACATCTTTGACCCACATGCTACAGTTTCTTAACTTACCTGTCCAGCCCGGGCTATTTTCATAAGAAGCGATATAAGTTGTTTGTATTGCCAACGGGTCTGCGATAGCAAGTTGTTCGCCAAAGCCTTTCATGTACGCAGGAGAAATGCCGCTAGGGTTGGGATTGCCTATCCCATTAAGCAATAAAACATGCAATATTTGTTGCTTTTCTTCAACAGCAAGATTATTAAATGCGGTGACTTCGCTTGAAGATAACGAAAGACTATTAAGCGCTAGGTTAACAAAATTGGGATCGTTTAAGTCAAAATCCAATAATGAGGCGCTACCATTGGAATCCAATTCGGAGAAATAATTCAGTTTGAGACCATTAAAGGTATAACTACGATCACTAATTAAATTGGTTATTTTGGCCTCTACATATTCGCCATAAGAATTGTAAGTATTATAATGGCCACTTACAGTTGGTTCGATAACAAGAAGCGTATTGCCCTGCAGATCTTTTATTTCCACATACGCCTGTTGGCCAGCCTGTATTCGTTGATATTGAATATCGGAATCAAAGATTGTATATAAGTCGGCTTCTGTATAGCCGAGCTTACCATATGTATCCGTTCCCAGCTCGCCCCAGCTAAGATAGGTGCCATCACCTCTTGATTCCTCTTTGCCTACAACATCAGTATAGTTTGTTCCGTTGTTTTCTTTATCTTGAAAAAAGAGACTGGCAATAATATCTGCCTCTTCATCAGTAACATCTACTTCTTTGACTTGTGTGCCATCCTGTAAGGTTCTTATTGTATATTGTCCAGAATCGAGCTTATTGGCAAAATAACCGCCTAATGTATAGCCGGATTGAACAATATTGTTAACCGCCACCGCATTAAGGAAGCCTGCTCCATAAGTATTTAATGCTTCGACTAATCCTCTCTCCATTACTATATTAGAGAAGTCGAGTATCTGTGACATATACGCTGCCTGCTGCCACGCAGATATAGGCGTGTTTGGATCTGAATACCCTAAGAACGTTAGGGCATTCTGTTTATACGTCTCAAATAGCGTTTCGAATATATCCTGGCTTTCGCCAGTAGCAACCTGTAGTCCAGCTTTTATGGCTCCCGATATAATAGAGAAGCCTATGTTGGCCAGTAACGGATTTAGACCCAATTCTTGCGTAGCATAGTTTATGCCTATATTAGCTACTCCCTGCAATAGTCCTGTGGTTACCGAACTCCATATCTTCCCTGGATCCATATTTGAGCTCAATCCCGCTTGCAATGAGCTGCGGATACCTATCCCTGCCAAGTAGGAGATGCGAGGATCGACGCCGAGGAGTTCGCCGGCCTTCGTGACGCCGTAATAGGCCAGCTCGCTTGAAACATTCGGCAGAATCTGTTTTCCTATAGAAGCACTGAAACCTTCGAGATTAAATTGACCGGTTGTGGGCGAGATGTTATTGCCGATAGCCCCGATGATTGAACCCGCGCCTAAAGATATTACGTTACCAAGCATCGGATCAATGCCAAGTTTTTGCCCGAGCGCGTTCACGCCCTGTATAGCTATGCCTTGCAGGCCGCCCGTAATAAATGATAACGCAGAGAAACCGCTACTGAATAAACCTCCTACACCACCGGTAACAAAAGAAGTTAGTAGGCCTGATATTGTTGAGTTTACACCGAGCGCTTCTAATCCTTTTGATACGCCTATTGAAAGAGCGGTTAAGACAACTGTTTTCCCTAAAGCTAATCCAAGGCCTGTGAGATTAAATCCTGTCGCTGATATTATTCCACCCAAGCCAAATGCGTTGCCGATGGCTGTGCCGATACCACCAATCCAACTACCTACTGGGCCAAGAACGCTTAAAAGACTTGTGCCTACAAATGAAATAGCGTTGAACACAGCTGTGCCGATGCCGACCATGAAGTTAGCCACACCCGTAATAAGAGTGCCTATACTCGCTATAATCGGTCCGATAACAGCCGATATGCCTGCAACAATAGCTCCTATCGCACCTACGACTGCCGTAGCTACGCCTGTAATAGCACCGAATATAGCAGCAAGTAACGGGAATAAGAACGGCAGACAGCTGCCTTTGACGCGCTGGGCGAGGTCAGTGGAAATGAGTTTGGAGCCGAGTTCCTTATTTTGAATAGTAGAGATTGCTTCGTCGCCCCCTTCGGGGGCTCCTCGCAATGACGGAACCATCGCATACCCCGTCCATGAATTTTCAAAGTCTTGTCTTGAAACTGTCCAAGTGTAGCCGTTTTGACCACGGTTATGCTCGACGTAAGTTACCTTATCATCGGCTGAGATGTTAGTAATGACGACGTAGTGGTTATTCTTCAGATGGGCGATGAGATTTAAGGGGATAGAGATTGCTTCGTCGCCCCCTTCGGGGGCTCCTCGCAATGACGAAGAGGCCAAGCTGCTTAAATCGTCAAAATTGAGTTTTGTATTATCTAAGGTAAGGCCGTAAGACTCCGCGGCTTTCGAGAGAGAATACATTGATAGTTCCAGCAATGTGCCTTCGCTGAATTTATTGAGGGAACCAGTGAATATATCGACTAATATGGTTTTGAGGGCGAGGTCTTCGAGATTATAGGTAATGCCACTATTTGAGAGAATTGTGCCGAGGGCCACGAAAGCGGATCTGCCGAAGTGAATATTCTGCTTGTCGAGGAAGGAAAGAATAGCGTCAGCGCTCTTTTTATCGAGTTTAACGGCGTCCTTCGCGGTAAGGCCAAGCGCTACAAGAATCGATTCTTTCCCTCCCGCATCGGCGTCCATATAATTATATAATGTGTCCTTAATTCTATTTTTGACAGCGGCGACAAACGCTTCCTGCTGATGTCGTTCGTCTGAAGTAAATAGTGCCTGCTTCAGCGCGCTAACATCGATCGTGGAATTATAATTAACCGTGGCGAGCCATGCCTTAGTTTCGGCTTCATCCGGATCGCGTCCAAGGATGGAGCGGTAATGCTCCAGTATAATAGGCGTTGTCTCTTCCTCAATTATCCGGCCCTGGAATGACTTTTCCTGGTTTCTGATTTCGGTCAATGCCGTTCCTTCGTCCTGATTCAATTTCTGCATTGCCGCGCTTACCTCATTATCGAGCTGGGCATACGCCGCGGATTCCTGATCGTTTAATTGCCGTTCCTGCTCATTCAGTTGATTAATGGCATCACGAACGCCGGGAACCTCTACCGTTTCCGTATATGTCTCATACCAGCCGAAGATCCACCACCCGACCCACCTTTGCCTCGTAACTTCCTGATAAAGCTGAGATTGCAGCCGCGAACGCTGGGCGCTTATCTCTTCGCGGACTGATTGCACCTGGTCTCGTATCTGGGTATAGGCGAGCCCCTTCTGCTGGGCAAGATTCCTTAAGTAATTAGCGCGCTCTTCGGCTATTCTTTGCCTGGCATTCGTTATCTCCGTATCCAGGGAATTACGCGCGGACGGCATATTTACCGAGATGAGGCTGCCTTCGCTATCATAGGAATACTCCATAAGCTGCTCTAATCGGCCGTCATCATATCTTTGATATATAGCG
>MHFG01000063.1:7991-8099 GCA_001804065.1 Omnitrophica bacterium RIFCSPHIGHO2_02_FULL_46_20 | reverse complement strand
ATAACACGGATCATTGCCGTCCAAATGATGCTGTTTTCCCCCTTACCTTTTTCCTCTCCCCCGAAGGGGGAGAGGGTAGGGTGAGGGGGAGATAGAAAATTGAATCTC
>MHFG01000063.1:4657-7903 GCA_001804065.1 Omnitrophica bacterium RIFCSPHIGHO2_02_FULL_46_20 | reverse complement strand
ATACTGAGAGGCGTAGAAATCGGCGTAATCGAACCATTGATGGAAACCTCAATCTCGTCCGGCTTAGAAACCATCGAAATAACGATGAATACAAAAGGCGCTGCCGGGCTAATCAAGAAAGCCGTAGCGTGCGCCAATGAGCGGCTTACGATAGGCGCGGGAACTGTCCTATGCTTGGAATCTTTAAAGGCCGCGCTCGACGCCGGCGCGACATTCATAGTTATGCCGGTCTTAATAGATGATGTCATGAAATATTGCGTCAAAAATAAAATCCCGGCATTTCCGGGCGCATTAACGCCCCAGGAAATTTATAACGCGTGGAATGCCGGAGCCGCGATGGTCAAGGTATTTCCATCCGGATTTTTCGGGCCGTCGTATTTTAAAGAGATCAAAGGGCCGTTTAATGATATACAAACTTTGGCGTGCGGAGGCGTAACGCCTATGAACATGCGAGAGTATTTCTCAAGCGGCGCGAGCGCCATCGCGTTCGGAGCGAGCGTATTCAAAAAAGACTGGCTTACCAAGAAAGATTTTAAAAGCATAGGAGAAAGCATTAAAAAATATATAAACGGTTACAAAAAAGAGAGGGACGTATGAAGAAGATAGTTTTATCGGCTTTGATCATTATTTGCGCGATATCTATTATCCACGCATTTTTCCTGCCATGGGCCAAGGCGAGCGCTTCTGTTACGAAAGTGGCGAAGGCCCTCGCGGATTCGGCAACAGGCGGTATATTAGAAAATACCCCTTTTGCCGGAAAGTTTATCATGGCATTTACTAAGACTACTGAAAAGATAACGAGCCTCGGAGATATAGAGATAAAGACAGCCGTAAGCGGTTACGATATCCCGACCCTGGTGAATAAGAAATCCTCGCAGATAGCCATATCTATAGCGTCCGTCGTATTGAAAGACGCGAAGGATCTCGACAAGAAGAGTACGCTCGTTTATCTATTGCCGCTCCTCGCGCTTGTTTACATCGGCCTGGCGGTTATGGGGTTAAAGAGCAATATAGCCGTTATAGTAATGGCTGTATCAAGCGGAGCCATTGGAATCGGGGGACTTTATAATCTTATGACAGTGGATCTGTCGAACCTTGCCGTAAAGATCTCGATAGAGCAGGG
Organism: Omnitrophica bacterium RIFCSPHIGHO2_02_FULL_46_20; assembly: GCA_001804065.1. Taxonomy (GTDB): domain Bacteria; phylum Omnitrophota; class Gorgyraeia; order 2-01-FULL-45-10; family 2-01-FULL-45-10; genus MHFG01. The sequence continues at coordinate 6,780 of MHFG01000063.1, read as the reverse complement.
GCTATGGCAGACGATGTATGGGTATCTGTTGATCTGTGTTTTGAGCGTAATCTGGGTTGTTCTTGACGTATTAGGAGGAAGAAAAAAGACTTAATGGGGAAACTGGAAAAGTTAAAAAGTATCTTGAAAAATCTTGGACGCGTGGTCGTGGCGTATTCAGGCGGCAGAGACAGCACATTCCTGCTGAAGATGGCCGTCGATACGCTTGGGGGAAATAACGTGCTTGCCGTTACCGCGCGCTCAGAAACATATCCTTATTCAGAATATAAAGAGGCAAAGGCAATCGCCGCGAGTCTTCACGCAAGGCATGTAACGATCCAAACGGACGAATTAAATATCAAAAATTTTAAATTGAATCCTGTGGACAGATGCTACTACTGTAAAAAAGAATTATTCGGGGAGATTAGCGATATCCGTGACGCCCATAAGATGAATTACGTTGTTGACGGGACCAACATGGACGATCTCAAAGATATTCGTTATGGAAGTAAGGCCGCAAAGGAGCTGGGCGTGCGAAGGCCTTTACTAGAGGCAAAGATAACAAAGAAGGATATCAGTATATTTTCGAAGGCCTTGAAACTCCCGACATGGGATAAGCCGCCATTCGCGTGTCTGGCGTCACGATTCCCGTTCAATAGCCGCATTACAAAAAGAGGCCTGGAAAGAATAGATAAGGCGGAGGATTTCATGCGTGGCCTGGGATTCAGACAGGTGCGGGTGAGGCTGCACGATAGTATCGCGAGAATAGAAGTCCCAGAAAAAGACTTAAGTTTAGGGATGGAATTCAAGGGCTTGATTATAAGTAGACTGAAGAAGCTTGGATTTATTTACGTTGTTCTCGACCTCGAAGGCTACCGCACGGGCAGCATGCACGAGGCGGCTTAATATGGCCAAGAAAGCGCTGATTTTAATGATGATATGCCTTATGCTCGCTTCGCCCGTATTTGCCGTCGGCAGAAGGAGCGATGTGCCAAATGTCCCATTCCTTTCACCGGATGATGAGACTACGATAGACCTGACCGGAAAGCAGGGCATAACATTTAAATGGAAAAACGCCCCTCTCCCCGGAGGGGGCAGAGACGCGTACCGGTTCAAATTGATCAAAGGTTTTAAATATGATTTTGTCGTATCGGAAGAATTGGAGCGGGATGTATTTTCAATAGAAGTTCCTGCCGACAAGTTTGAAGACAGCGTGACTTATAGCTGGTATGTTGAACAGCGCGATGCTTCATTGAGGATCTGGAGTCGGCACGATACGGTGTGGAGCTTTAAGGTAATAAAAAAATAACCTATGTAAAATCATATGGGCTTGAAGCCGGTTATACGGCGCGACTTTACCGACGAAGTCTCCAGCAACTTCCTGATTACTTGAAAGACTATCGCAAATCGGCCATCATATTTTTTCTCCATATCGTCTATCTTGCGTCTTAAACCGGCATATGTTAGGGCAACGCGTCTTAGGCTTACAAAAGCACGCATAATTTGTATATTAACCAAAATTGCCCGCCTGCTATTTAGTACACTTGATAACATGGCAACACCTTCTTGAGTAAAGACATAAGGAGGGTATCGTCTGCCTCCATATCTTGAGGTGCCAATTTGGCACCTCAAGATATCGTCTTTTGTCAGCTTAAACATGAAATCATCAGGAAACCTTTCTGAATTCCGCCTAACCTGCCTGGTCAACTGCTTTGTCGGAACATCGTAAAGCTCGGCTAAATCCTTATCCAGCATCACCTTTTTGCCCCTAACGTGGAAGATTTTACTTTCGATCCTCCCGATAGATATCAATTTGTTCATTTTAACCCCTTCCTGCCCATATATAAGCTTTTGTCCCTGTATATAAAGACGGAAAAAAGGTCAAAATTGTTGCAAATTTTCTTTTTATTTATAGTAGAAAATTCCGCGCGAATACAATTTTTTGCTTTTATGGAGTGCAGGTGTTATGTTATAATACAAACCAAATTAAGGTCCTTCGCCCCGCCAACGGCGGGGCTCAGGATCAAAATTTGCTATGCAAATTTTGGCGGGGTAGCTCATCTACTTCGCCATCGATACGCAAACAGGCGGTGGCTTCGTAGCATTTCGCCAACGCGCTTATACTATTTATAGACACTTTATGG
>MHFG01000063.1:0-4589 GCA_001804065.1 Omnitrophica bacterium RIFCSPHIGHO2_02_FULL_46_20 | reverse complement strand
GCTACCAAGCACGACAGTAGCGGGTTCTCCCGCAACATAGCTTTTACCTTAGAAGGACTATTCTAAAAGGTATGTTGCGGGATCCCGCCAAACACCTATATAAGTGGAGTCTCTTAAGATACTCTTTGGCGGGAAAATCCAGTCCCCGCTACCAAATTTTGCCGGTAAATCTCGATCAGCAAAATTTGATCCTGAGGAGGCCGGAATTTTTGTTGTAGGCCGACGAAGGACCTTTCAAACCAGTCGAAGCTCGTTAAGAAATGAACCTTGTCGAAAGAGTTTTAAAGACTATCCGTAATTATGAGATGCTGAAACCTAATGATACGGTTCTCATCGCCGTATCTGGCGGGCAGGACTCCATGTTTTTACTGCAGGCCATGAATTATCTTAAGACGAAGTTAAAACTGAAAAAGCTCGTCGTATGCAACCTTGATCATGGTATACGCGGCAAGGAATCGGCCGAAGATTCGCTATTTGTTAAGACAAGAGCTGAGGATTTGAATTTAGGGTTTATCCATAAAAAGATAGACCTATCGAAAAAAAGATCGAAGGGTTCGTCGATGGAAGAGGCCGCGCGCAAAGAGCGGTATGAATTTTTCAATGAGGCTGCCTTGTCGGCTGGAGCGAACGTTGCGGCTACAGGGCATACTCTCGACGACCAGGCCGAGACGATACTGATGCGGATTATCAAAGGCGCGTCCTTAAAGGGGATCGTAGGCATTTCACCGGTAAGAGAGGAAAGAGGGATAAGGATAATTCGTCCGTTATTTGAATTGGAAAAGGGCGAGATAGAGAAATATCTTGATGAAAGGGGCTTGGAATACAGGATCGACAGCACTAATAAGGAACCGTTATATTTCAGGAATGTTGTTAGAAAAGAGATATTGCCATTTTTGGAAAAATATAATCCGAGGCTAAAAAGGGTGTTATGCAGCCTTGCCGAGCATCTCAGAGAGGATTTTGAATTTATCAGAGAATCAAAAGAAGCGCTGCGGCATAAGCCGCGAGAGGCGGACGGAGTATTGGAGATCAAGTTGAAAGACCTTATTACTCAGCCTAAGGCGCTTCAGAAAGAGGTGCTGAGAGACGCCTTGGATAAAATCGGCGGAGAGGTTAAGCGCTTAAACTTCAGGCACTGGAAAGAGGCAGAGCAGTTGATTGCGCGTAAGAGAAAAGGCTCTTCTTTGGACCTGCCGGGAGATATCCGAATAACAAGAACCGCGGCGTCAATATTATTCCAGAAAAGGTTATGCCCTTGATATGTTTTATATAATTTGCTACAATAGCCGCACAAAACCTATAGAAGGGCAAAAGAAACGGAGTGTTCGCGCAGATGAAAAATAAAGGTAAAAAGCCGCAAAGGCCGCAGCCGCAGCGCAGTGGTTCAAATATAATAATATGGTTCCTGATCATGCTTGGTGTATTTACGATATTTCATCCCTGGTTCCAGGGCACGGAAAAACCTACGCGGGAAATCACGTATTCCAGGTTTTTTTCGATGGTGAAAGATAATCCCGCGGCGCAAACGATAAAATCCTGCTACAAGACGGATAGTATCTTAAGGGGAGACCTTTTAAGCGGGGAGAAATTCGTCGTCAATATGCCTGATAATGACCAGGAACTGTTGAAACTTCTGCGCGAGAACGTCAAGGACTTCGATATAAAGCCATTGAGGACTTTCTGGTCCAATATCTTATATTATATCGGGCCAACAGTCCTTTTGATCTTATTTTTATGGTTGTTCGCGTACAGGTCTCCGGGCGGCGGCGCCGGAAGAATCTGGTCATTCGGTAAATCGCGCGCTACTTTAGCGACCAGCGAAAGTCTAAAGATTACTTTTGAAGATGTCGCTGGGGTTGATGAGGCAAAAGAGGAGCTCAAAGAAATCATCGAATTCTTAAAGGATCCGAGAAAATTCCAGAGGTTAGGAGGCAAGATACCTAAGGGGGTTCTTGTGATGGGGCCTCCGGGGACGGGCAAAACGCTCCTAGCAAAGGCTGTGGCAGGAGAGGCAAACGTCCCATTCCTGTCCATATCAGGTTCTGACTTTGTCGAGATGTTTGTCGGTGTCGGCGCATCGAGGGTAAGAGATCTGTTCGACCAGGCTAAGCGTTCCGCAAAACAATCCGGACGCGGCGCGATCATATTTATCGACGAGATAGACGCCGTAGGAAGGCAGCGGTTCGCCGGCATTGGCGGAGGGCACGACGAAAGAGAGCAGACCCTGAACGCGCTCCTTGTGGAGATGGACGGCTTCAATACGCAGGAGGGCGTTATTTTAATCGCCGCTACGAATAGGCCCGACGTTCTGGACCCCGCCCTTCTTAGGCCGGGTAGATTTGACAGGCAAATAGTCATTGACAGGCCTGATATCATAGGACGGGAAGCGATCCTTAAAGTTCACACGAAGAATGTAAAATTAGATCCGGCAGCAGATTTAAATTCTTTAGCAAGGCAGACACCCGGATTTTCCGGAGCTGACCTCGCTAATCTCGTAAACGAAGCAGCCTTGCTGGCCGCCAGGCGCAATAAAGAAACTGTAATGATGGAGGAGCTTGAAGAATCGATCGAAAGAGTCATGGCTGGCCCAGAGAAGAAATCCCGCGTGATTTCGAAAAAAGAAAAAGAAGTCATAACGTATCACGAATCCGGCCACGCGCTCTTGGCGCTGCTTATACCCGGGGCATCGCCCCTGCATAAAGTTACTATACTGCAGCGCGGTATGGCGTTGGGTTATACGATGCTGCTTCCGACCGAAGACAGGTATATAAAGATGAAGGACGAACTTCTGGGTGAAATAACAGGCTTACTGGGCGGCCGCGCGAGCGAGGAAATTATTTTTAAAGAATTGTCTACCGGCGCGCGCAATGATCTCGAGGCCGCGACAGACCTCGCCCGAAAGATGGTCATGAGATGGGGTATGAGCGAAAGGTTGGGAAGCCGCACATTCGGGCACAGGGAAGAGCAGATTTTTCTTGGCCGCGACATCATAGAAGAAAAAAATTATAGCGACCAGACAGCGCTGGTCATCGATCAGGAAGTTGGCAGGATAGTAGATGAAAGCTATAAACGCGCTAAGGAAGAATTGAATAAGCATATAGACAAACTTATGCTGTTGGCCGGGAAATTATTGGACAAAGAAGTGATGGACGTTGAAGAGGTTAGGGCATTATTGGGGTTCACTAAAGATGCGCCGGCAGTTCCTTAAAATAGATACCGGCAGAACTTATATAATGGGCGTTCTTAATGTAACGCCCGATTCCTTCTATGATAAGGGAAGGTTCTTTGATAAGGAAAAAGCGGTTGGGCATGCCATCGATATGGCGCGCGAAGGCGCTGACATCATAGATGTCGGCGGCGAATCGACGCGGCCAGGCGCGGAAGATGTTGACGTCGAGAGGGAATTGGGCCGCGTTATACCGGTAGTACGGGCCATATCGGAGAGGATATCCGTTTCAATTTCTATAGATACACGAAAAGCAAAAGTCGCCGAAGAAGCCCTGAAGGCGGGCGCATGCATAGTTAATGACGTGTCGGCGTTAAACTATGATCCGGGAATGGCCGCGGTAATAGCTAAATACGGCGCTATCTGCGTATTGACGCATATGAAAGGCAGTCCAAAAGATATGCAGGTTAACCCGGCATACGGCGATGTCGTTAAAGAAATTATCTCAACTTTAGAAGAATCTATAAAAAAAGCAAAAAGCTCAGGCATAACCGCCGACAAGATTATAATAGACCCGGGCATAGGTTTCGGAAAGACCTTGGAGCATAACATCGAGATATTGAAAAGGCTCGATGAGTTCAAGCGATTGGGTTATCCGATATGCGTCGGGACGTCGCGCAAATCTTTTATAGGAAAAATGCTTAATTCCGACGATTCCGGCGATAGGTTAGCCGGAACCCTCGCGACCTGCGCCATAGCTGTTATGAAAGGAGCTAAAATATTACGGGTCCATGATGTTAAAGAAACCGTTCAAGCAGCGCGTGTCGCGGACAGCGTAATTAAATCAGGGAAGAATTAATAATGTATTTTTGGCCATATACAAAGATAGCGATAGAGATCGCGATCCTCTGGTACGTAATCTAGTGGAAAAGGATGCTCAACCACAATAGTTTCTATGGCAAAACTCGGTATTAATATAGACCATGTCGCGACTTTAAGGGAAGCGAGGAGGACATCTTACCCGGACCCGATCGAGGCGGCGCGTCTTTGCGAGGAGGCAGGCTGTAATTCCATAGTCTGCCATTTGCGCGAGGACAGGCGCCACATAAAAGATGACGACGTATGGCGGCTTCGCGAGATTATTAAGACGCGATTCAACCTCGAGATGTCTGTTGCAAAGGATATAGTTGATATTGCCTGCAAGGTCAGGCCTGATCAGGCTACGCTTGTACCGGAGAAACGAAAAGAGCTTACGACAGAGGGCGGGCTCGATGTAGCCAAGCTCTGCCGGACAATCGCCCGGACGATAGAAAGATTCAACGAAAAGAATATCGAAACGAGTCTTTTTATAAATCCTTCAAGATCACAGATCGACGCCTCAAAAAAAGCCGGCGCGAATATCATAGAATTGCATACAGGAGAG
>MHFG01000062.1:2008-4649 GCA_001804065.1 Omnitrophica bacterium RIFCSPHIGHO2_02_FULL_46_20 | reverse complement strand
CTCCGCCTTTGACGCCCTGAACGAGGACCAGTTGGTGGAGTTCGAGGTGGAGAAGTCGGAAAAAGGCCCGCGCGCGATAAGCGTTCGGGTGGTCCAGGAATAACGCTATGTCTAAAAAAATAAAGCTGAACAAAAGGCACAGGGTATGCCGGTTCATGGGCTGCAAACAGACATTGAGCATATATAATCCGGGGACATGCTGCTACGTCCACCAGCATGCCGCTTCATCAAAAGGAACATATACGTTCTCAGCCGCCGGATATTAAAAATGACGCAGCAAGTCTATCAATCACACGCATCCTTTTACGGCCTCGGGATAGCGCCGAAGATCCTCGAAGTCCTTGACCGCATGAAATTCACCGTTCCGACGCCGATACAGCACAAGGCGATCCCGATAGCGTCTGAGGGCAAGGACATCATAGGCGTCGCGCAGACCGGGACCGGCAAGACATTGGCGTTCGCTATACCCATAATCCAGCGGCTCTCCCAGGGAAGGGGCAACTGCCTGGTGCTCGTGCCTACCCGGGAGTTGGCCATACAGGTCGATGAGACATTCCAGAAGCTGGCGCCGTTATTCGGCATGAGGTCGGCCGTCATAATCGGCGGGGCCTCCATGCAACTCCAGATCCAGGCGCTCAGAAAAAACCCGCGCATAATAATAGCCACGCCGGGACGCCTCGTCGACCACATGAACCAGCGCAACATCCTGCTGGCGTTCATGAACATTTTGGTCCTCGACGAAGCCGACCGCATGCTGGACATGGGCTTTCAGCCGCAGATAGAACATATACTAAGGTATATCCCCAAGGACCGCCAGACGATGCTCTTCTCGGCGACGATACCGCCTGAGGTCATAAAGATAGGCACGACGCACATGAAGCTTCCCATAAATATCGAGATCGCGCCCTCGGGGACAGTGGCCGAAGGCGTTATCCAGGAGTTGTTCATCGTCAAAAAAGAGTCGAAACGGAAGCTTCTGGAGAAGATACTGGCTCAGTACAAGGGTTCGGTCCTGCTTTTTACCAGGACAAAGATCGGGGCTGCGAAGATCACGCGCTTCATAAGGGGAATAGGATATAACGCGGCGGAGATACACTCCAACCGCTCGCTCGCTCAGAGGAGAGAGGCTCTGGAGGGCTTTAAGACCGGAAAATACAGGGTGCTGGTAGCGACGGATATAGCCTCGAGGGGCCTGGACGTTACCGGCATAGAGCTTGTCATAAACTATGACCTTCCGGAAGATTCAGAGAATTACGTCCACAGGATAGGCAGGACCGCGCGGGCCGGCCATGAAGGGCGGGCCATCTCGCTCGCGACGCCGGACCAGAAAGAGGATATCGAAAATATCGAACGCATCATCAAGGCGGTGCTGCCCATCTCCCGCCATCCGGAATTCGCCGCCGAAAAGTTCACCCCGCACCAAGGCCCGCCGCCGTCTGCAGGTTTTCGCCCCCGCGGGAACATTCACAGGAAACATTACGGCGGAGGCCGCCGCTTTGGCTCTCACTTCCAGCGCCCCAGATAAAAAGACAGGTCGGGTCATTGCTATCCCTTCAATCCCCGGTTTCCCGCACGCTAACCCGAAGGAGTTTCTTTGCGGCATGGCGCCGCTTTGATTCCAGGATCTTCAATTTTGCCCGGCGAGACCTTCTTCGTTTCTGCCGGCGTATCTTCTCGATACGCTTTTGCTCTTCAGAAAGCTTTCCAATGATCGCGCACTCGATCTTCTTAAGCAGGAGCTGCCTGGCGCGATACCGATTCTGAGCCTGGGAGCGCTCCTGTTGGCATTTAACTTCAATCCCCGTAAGGAGATGACGCAGATGCACGCAAGTGGAAACTTTATTGACATTCTGCCCCCCGGGTCCCTGCGCGCGGATGAATCTCTCGACAATATCCTCTTCGCGCACGCCCAAGCGCGCCATCATCTCCCGCAGTGATTTTTCCTTCTCCATCCTGACCATTAAATTAACCTTCCCGGCGGAAATGCATTTAACTTTAACTTCATCGTTTATAGCCGCCCTGTTTCCTCCGGCCTTTAATATCCTTGCCGAGATTAAAGAACTTTTTTTCAAAACGTATTCTTATGGGCACCCCTTCAAAATCGTAACTCTTCCTAAAGAAGTTTTCTGTGAATCTCTTTAAATTTTCACTTATGTCTTTTGTTTTCTTGACGCCTAAAATAAACCGGGGGGGCATTGCGCCTTCCTGAATCAGGAATTTAAACTTTATCCTTTTACTGCTTATCTCGGTAGCGTTATTCAATAATTTGAGGATATCCGCAAGCTTATCGGGCTGAATGATAGTTTTAGACTTCTCGTATACTGACCATATAAAATCAAGACTGGCCTTGACATTCATTCCCGTCTTACACGATATGAATACAACCGGGAGATCTTTTACAACGTTCATATTCATTATCAGCCTGTCTCTGTATTTCGACGTCTCAATCCCTTTTACGAGATCCCACTTATTTACCGCTATAACAAGCCCCTTGCCCTCCTTGAGGCACAGGTCTATTATTCGGAAGCTGTCTTTCGTCAGTCCTTCGAAGCCATCGACAAGGACTACCGCTACGTCGCAGCGCTTTATCGCTTCTTTAGAGCGCACGCTCCCATAGAAGTCCGACGCCTCGCTTATCTTC
>MHFG01000062.1:655-1727 GCA_001804065.1 Omnitrophica bacterium RIFCSPHIGHO2_02_FULL_46_20 | reverse complement strand
ATAAGGCTCGCCGAGGCCGAGTTCAAAAAATTCCATCGTCTTGACCGTATCGGATTCGCTGTCGACCTTATTCACTATAAGATACACTTTCTTCGAGGTCTTTCTCAAGCTCGACGAAAGCTCCCTGTCCTGCGGCACTATGCCGGTGATGCCGTCCGTAACAAATAATATGATATCCGCCTCTTCTACCCCGATGCGGATCTGTTTTAAGACAAGCTCGGCCATGTCACCGGGAGCAGCCGCCTCGAATCCGGCCGTATCTATAATGGTAAAGCTCTTCCCTTTCCATCTGATCTTTGCGTGAAGCCTGTCGCGCGTGGTGCCTGAGGAAGGTTCCACTATGGCCTTCCTCGCTCCGATGATCCTGTTAAAAAGAGACGACTTCCCTACATTAGGCCTGCCTACTATGGCTATTTTAGGTAAGCGGACGTTTTTCATATCATACATTTTACCATACAACGGCATCTTTGGACTATTTAAGAATAATGCTGGACAATCCCGTGAAATAGGGATACAATATTTCGGATAGTAAATAAGGTTAGGGATCTTGAACCTCAAGGTAGGGATTGCTAAACTTGAGGTTTTTTTATCCATGACTGTTATTTACTATTAATTTTAGCGGGAGGAGGTAATAAATAATGGCAAAAGGAAAAGTGAAGTGGTTTAATGACGCCAAAGGCTACGGCTTCATCACGCCTGAAAATGGTAAGGACGTATTCGTGCATCACAGCGTCATCCAGGGTGATGGTTTCAAGTCTTTAAAGGAAGGCGAGGAAGTGGAGTTCGATATCACGCAGGGACCTAAGGGCGAACAGGCCACGAACGTAAAGAAGCTGTAATATATTGAAATAAAAAATCCTATCGTAAAATGGTAGGATTTTTTATTTTTACGGATAAATTTATCCCTGCGTTTATTTCCCTAACTCCGTGATCGCCCCGCTAACAAGTTCATCTATTAATTCTTTCACCGATACGATCTTATTTACCCTCGCAACGTTGCTGCCTGCAAAGACAACCGCATTATCCAGGTCACCGGCTACAGCATTACACAGGGCCTTGGCTATGCAATATG
>MHFG01000062.1:0-623 GCA_001804065.1 Omnitrophica bacterium RIFCSPHIGHO2_02_FULL_46_20 | reverse complement strand
TTATAGGTGCATTTAAATGGCGCCTTTTCACCATGAACCACTCTATTAACAAATTTAGTCATTATCGCTCTTCCGGGCATGCCGACAGGACTATCAATAATAACGATATCTTCTTCTCTGGCTGTAATATATAATTTTTTAAATTCATCCGGTACGGAGCACTCAAGGGTGACAACAAATCTGGTTGCCATTTGGATACCGCTTACTCCCAATTTTAGAAATTTAGCGATATCTTTTCCGTCAAATATACCTCCTGCGGCTATAACCGGAATACGCGCACTAAACTCAGATTCATACCCTTTAACCACTTTTAAAATATCTACCACCAGGCTCTCCAGGCCAGCCGCTGTATGCGATTTTAGATCGTTTAATTTAAATCCTAAATGTCCGCCTGCCATTGGGCCCTCCACAGCAATGGCATCCGGCAGGCGATTGTAGCGCCTCTTCCATGTTTTGATTATAAGATCAGCCGCTCTTGGTGATGAAACGATCGGTATAAGTTTTACCGAGGTCCCTCTGGTAAATTCCGGCAAACTTAAAGGCAGGCCTGCGCCCGAAATAATAAAATCCGCATTCTCTCCTGCTGCAGTCCGCGCTAATTCTTCATAATTGCTAAGAGCCAC
>MHFG01000061.1 GCA_001804065.1 Omnitrophica bacterium RIFCSPHIGHO2_02_FULL_46_20 | reverse complement strand
TTATTTTGAACATATTTTCAATCAGCTTTGATTCGGGCTTAATGTTCGGAAAAATTGAACCCGCCAGCTGGGCTACATCGCCTTTTACAAAGGGCTTGAGCCTTATGGTTGTGAAAACGTATTTGGCCAAGAAATCTTTTAAAATTTCGCTTATATTTTCTTTGCTGTATGCCGCTATAAACAGAGATTTCGTAACGTTGGAGATTCCCAGAAGCACCGAGAAGAATTGTAAAGTAATCTGATTCGCATAGTGGAGGTTGTCAACGGCCAAAACCAACGTCTTTTCGCCGGTAATACCAACCAATATTTTGCATAGGCCTGAAAAAAGATTGACGGCTCTTCTTTCGGGCTCCGTTTTAAAGGGCGCATTTTTGATAAGATTCTTAACGGCTGGGTATAAATATAAAATCTCTGCAAGTTCCGGGGGCATGAGCTTGGCAAGGACATCCCCGAATTTATCGGCATCTGCTGAATTTGCTATTACCCGCAGCAATTCTGCCAGTGCGGCAAGAGGGCCGCCCTCTTCTTTTTGTTCTAACTTACAAAACAGAAAAAATATATTCTGCTTTTCTGTCCAGCCGGCAAACTCTTCGAGAATTCGGGTTTTCCCGATACCGTGCCCGCCCTCCACTAATACGCGCTGTTTTTTCGCGCGCTCAAGAATTTTTTTGTAAGATTGCCTGAGAATCTCCAGCTCTTCTTTGCGGTTTACTAATGGCGGCCTAAGAAGCATCTGCCTTAATATGGTCCTGTTTTTTATTTCTGCGCCAACCGATTTATAATGAAAGATTTTATTCTTGCCGGATTTTTTTGCGGCATACAAAGCCTGATCCGCGCAATTTATCAAATCTGTCATAGATGCGCCATCATCAGGATAGGCGGCAATGCCTATGCTCAGCCCCTGACCTGTAAAAATTTTATCTTTTGTTGACCATTTGAATTGTGATGCGTCCCGCAATATAGCATCTCCTATTCTTTGGGCCTGATCCTCTTCTTGGCCTGGGAACAAAATCAGAAACTCATCCCCCGCATACCTAGCTACAATACCATTCCCAGCAACGGATTTTTCCATTATTCTGGCTAATTCCATCAGTATCTTATCCCCTACCAGATGGCCGAACGTATCATTTATTTTTTTAAAATTATCTATGTCTATCATAAAAAGAGAGGTATTTTTAGCGAAAGTTTCATCTTGAGTAATAATTTTAGGCATGTTATTGTAAATGAAGCGGCGGTTGCAAAGCTGGGTAAGATCATCCACCAAAGAAAGAGACAGCTTTTTGGTGTCTACGCTATGAAGATTTGGCATGAGCATATCCTCGAATATTTTTAAACAAATTAAACTCGTTTAAATTTATATTTAATTACCTAACTTCTTTCTGCAAAATTCCCTGCTTTGATATTTGTATTATACCTCTTTCTGCGTTCTAACATCAATCATTTTTCTCTCGTCCCTTTTTCTCTCGTCCTTGCGGGCCCAATCAATAAGAAGGCCTCTCCAGCATTCAATGCCAGAGAGGCCTTACAACATGGTGGGCCCGCAAGGAACTCTCACGTCGCTCCGGCCTCACGGCGACCAGCTATTGATAGACACGGTTAGTCTTGTTCGGCCTTCGCTCCTTAAAGGGAAACTCAATGGTTTCCCTTTAATGTATCCCTTCCTTCGCAGGCTGTGAATTCTCTTTAGGGAAAAACAGGCTGTTTTTCCCTAAAACCCTTTTCGCGGTTCTCGTCCTTGCGGGCCCAATCAATAAGAAAGCCTCTCCAGCATTCAATGCCAGAGAGGCCTTGCAACATGGTGGGCCCGCAAGGACTCGAACCTTGGACCAAGAGATTATGAGTCTCCTGCTCTACCAAACTGAGCTACAGGCCCACACTGTCTACGTCAGATGTCTGGCCTCTTGCGAAGCCCTACCACCATCTAACTGCATTGGGGGAAAGCCGCGATCCTGCCATAAGTGTTACAAGGCAAAATTATAGCATACGATAAAAATAATTCAAGGATTTATTACGGGTTATAGATTCAAGCATCTCGAGGATTTCTGACTTGTAAAAGCATGGTTTTACGTTGCCGCAGCTATAGATTTTCGATTACTGACAAATACTCTTCCTTGCTTATGCCCAGTATGCGGAGATTATTCAGAAATTGCGGGAATAACTACCGGGCGTTTGAGGCTTGCCTTACGATAGATGCGATGATCGCCACGCTGTCTTACAAATACACAGCCTATGACCCTCAAAAATTTATCAAACTTTTTGTAGTGGATAGGAGTCAGGCGGGACAAGGCAATCTTATCTCTTTTTGAGTTTGACCTACGTATATCGGGGGTTGCCAGTGTCTGGTAGGACGGCTTACTTTTGTCCAACCACATTCAATAAGCACGTCTTCCATGGTACCCATTTTGTCAACTTCTTCGAGAAAAAGAGATAACGCTTCTTCGAATCGTTTTTTCGCCTGCTCTTCGGTGTCTCCGCATGTTGACAGATCAAAGGCAGGGCTATAAGCAACAAACTTATCCCTTTCTCTGTAGAAAGCGACGTTAAGAACCACCTTTTGCATTTTTACCATCTCTCTCACCCTTTTGTAATGATACCATATTAAATGAACATTGGCAACTTATAACCATCGGTGGTTACTCGGCAACACCCATTGCGAGGAAATTTTTCAATCTCCTCGAACGTGTCGGATGACGCAATTTTCTCAATGCCTTTGCTTCGATCTGTCTCACGCGCTCGCGGGTTACTTTGAATATAGCCCCGACCTCTTCGAGCGTGCGAGGATACCCGTCTCCTATCCCAAAGCGTAATCTCAAAACTTTTTTCTCGCGCTCAGTCAATGTACCTAGGACGTCGTCCATCTCTTCTTTGAGCATCGAGTATGCGGTAGCGTTTGCGGGAGATACCGCCCTCTTGTCTTCTATGAAGTCTCCGAAGTGCGTGTCGCCCTCCTCGCCTATTGGCGTCTGAAGCGATATCGGCTCCTGCGCAATCTTTAAAATTCCTCTAACTTTATCAACCGGCATTCTCATTCTGTGAGCTATCTCTTCAGGTGTCGGCTCTTTTCCATTCTCCTGAACAAGCACCCTGGATACCCTTATCAATTTGTTTATAGTCTCTGTCATATGAACGGGAATCCTTATCGTCCTTGATTGATCAGCGATAGAACGCGTAATTGCCTGCCGGATCCACCATGTCGCATATGTCGAGAATTTATATCCGCGTTTGTATTCAAACTTGTCAACAGCCTTCATTAAACCAATGTTGCCCTCCTGGATCAAATCAAGAAACGAAAGGCCCCTATTTGTATACTTTTTCGCTATACTTACAACCAGCCTCAGGTTAGCGGCTACGAGCTCCTTCTTGTTCTTATTTAATTTTACCTCTAGCGACTTTATCAGCCTGAAGTGTTCTTTCATAAAGTCTACGGGCTCGCCGAGTTCTCTCTCTATTCTCGTCTTTTGTTTTCGTAAGAGCTTGATCTCGTCTCTGTCCCTGCTTCTTCTTGCCCGCGCCGCTTGGCTTTCTACTCTGGAATGCTCGGCAAGTAATTCGTCTATCTTTTTTATTATCTCTTCCACAACCGGCATGGCAAGGTTCGCATCTTTTACGAGGCGGCCTATGCTTGATTTTGTCCTGGCTTTTCTGAGGCTATTTGTTAAACTATCGAGTTTTCTCTTTAGCTTCGTAAGTTTAAGCTTTGGATCGATATTCAAAAATTCTTCGGGATTTACCTCTTCTTTAATAGCCTTGTTCAATATCTCAAGGGCTTTTGTCTTCGCAATAGCTAAATCCGAGACAGCATCTCTTACTTTAGCCTCGGCATCCTTTATCTTCCCCGCTATCTCTATCTCTTCTTTTCTCGTAAGGAGAGATATCTGGCCCATCTGCCTCAAATACATCTTTACGGGGTCGTCGATCTGTACGAGCCTTGAGACGCCTTCTGCGGCCGGAGACTCTTCTTTCTTCTCCTCTTGAGCTTCTTCTGCCACCGCTTCTTTTGTCATATCTTCTTCGGTATCAACAAGTTTTATATTCTCGTCGCCCAGGATGCTCAAGATATCATCTATCTCTTCAGACGAAACTATATTAACGGGAAGGATATTGTTAACTTCCTCGAAGGTAAGGTGCCCTTTCTCTTTCCCCAGCGCAATAAGTTCGGAAAGCTCCTTTGAGATCTTTCTCTTGGGGGATGCGGGATGCCCCTTCTCAACAGCCACAATCTCTTTTTTTACCTTGGGCCGAAAATTCGCTTTTTTGAAGATAGATTTCTTTCGCCTTCCAGCTCGTCTTTTCTTGCTCAAAATTCTTTTGCGCTTTAAAACTTTTTTTACCATCTTCTTTCTCTTTTTCACCATGCGCCTTCTTCAATTATGTTAGTAATAAACTTATTTCGGAAAAGGACGAGGGTCATATGTTAAAGGATATTTTAGAAAAAGTATTAACTCTAAAAGAAGGCGTGGGAGTCCGCCCTTATACCGAACTGCCTTTCAAAAGCTCCATATATTCCGTAACGAGCCTGGTAACCAAACCGTCGTCATTCGAATTATGCGCCGCTTTAATCGCATCCTGCAATCTCTCCAGCCTATCCTTCGTATTGTCTTTTTTTATCTTCGCGATACAGTCTGACAGGACTTTCTCTTTATTAGAAAGAGTCTCCGACAAATTAACGGCTTCCGATATCAGTATTGCGGCGGCGTCATTATTCTCTAAATAATTGATCAATTTAACAGGCGTTATTGCCTTCCCCTCTTTGGAAATATCCAAAACCAACTTGACTATATCTCTTATCGACGAATCCTTGAATTCTTCTAATGATAGTTTTCCTCTTACCTCCTGAATAAAGTTCCCGCCTTCGAATAGAAGCGCGAGTATCATCTTCTCCGCGCTCTTGGAATCTTTTTTGGCCTCGACAGTGCTTACGGTATAGACGCGCATCGTATAATCCGGCTTAACCTTTTTCAATTCAGTCCTGATAGATTCTTCATCAACAGATAACTTTTCTGCCAATTTTTTAATAAGATTCGACCTCAGCACGGCATTCTCGATCCGCGAAATAGTCGGGAGCATCTCACCTGCTATTGCCGCCTTCCCGTGGCCTGTCCTTATATCGAACCGCGAAGAAAGCTTAGAAAGCTTGTAGTCAAACAGGTTCTTGCTCGATTTGGTTAGCTTTATAAAGTCATCTGCCCCGAATTTTCTTATGTAGCCATCCGGGTCGAATCCCTTGGGAAGCTCGGCGATATATACATTCACACCCTCCCCGAGAAATAGGTCCATATTGCGCAAGCTTGCCGCCTCTCCGGCCTCATCAGGGTCATAGACCATTATAACTGTATTCGCGAATCGTTTTAATAACTTGACCTGATCTACCGTGAGGGCCGTCCCCAAGGTGGCGACGATGTTAGTCACTCCTGCCTGATAAGGTATTATGAAATCCAAATAGCCTTCGACTATCAATGCGTAACCTTGTTTCTTGATAAAGTCCCTAGTAAAATTCAAGCCATAAAGGTTCCTCCCCTTGGAATAAACATATGTCTCCGGCGAATTCATATATTTTGGAAGGCTTGAGTCGAGGACCCTGCCGCCGAAACCCAAAACCCTATTCTTTAAATCTAAAATCGGGAAGATCGGTCTTTTTCTAAATCTGTCGTAATAACCTCCCTTTTCATTAGATATCGCAAGGCCGGCCTTTTCTACAAAAGAGCCATGAACATTCTTCTTTTGGAAAAAATTCAAGATCCCTTCCCAGCCGTCAGGCGCATATCCTATCCTGAGCTTCTTTATCGTTTCTTCCGCGATCCCCCTTGAAGCAAGATAATCTTTTGCCGCGGCGCTTCGGGCCAAAGACTCCTGAAAAAAGGAAACGGCAAGCTCATTTATCTTATACAGTTGATTCGCTAAGGACGTTAATTCTTTCTTCTCCGATGTTAAGTGCGGGAGTTTTACGCCGGCCTTTTCGGCGAGCATCTCCACGACTTCAGGAAATTCCAGATTTTCATGTTTCATCACAAAAGAAAATGCATTTCCGCCGGCGCCGCAGCCGAAACAGTGATATATCTGCTTATCCGGACTTACTATGAAAGACGGCGTCTTTTCGTTATGAAATGGACATGGCGCCTTATAGTTTCTTCCCGCTTTCTGCAGCGGTATATAGCGCGAAATGACTTCTACGATGTCGGTTCTATTTTGAATTTGATCTATGATGTTTTCCGGTATCGGCATTCTATCTTCTTATTCTCACGTATCCAGAACATGGAACTATTCTGAAATTTTCCTTCTTTTCAAGTTCATCCAAAAGTAAATTTAACCCCAATGAGTCGCTTGCTATGTGCCCTGCAATAACAACATTGATATACTCGATCTTTGCATGCTTAAAGTGCTCCTCGCTTAAGTGCATTGCGACTATCGTTCCGACGCCTGCCTGCGATAACCTCGGGAATATCCTCTTGGGGCCTTCCGTGCCCCCTGTCATATCTACGAATATTTTTCCCGCTTTCTTTTTTGGCTCACCAATAAGAATGCGGGGGCCTGCGTTCTTCTTTAACGCATCCGTATATTCCGGCACGGCTTTTAATATATTAAGGACATTGGTTAATGTATTAGGTTTTTTCTTATCAAATATTTTCTGCAAGAAACTATTTACATGATTATCAGCCGGGGTATGGACGCATATGTATGGAATATCTAATAACTTCGCTATATCAACGCTTCTTAAATGATTGGCAGGCGCGACTGCCCGCTCAACTTCTTCCATCCTCTCTTTCAAAAGCTCTTTTCCGACCTCGATCGGGATACCTATCTTCGCAAGAGCATTTTCTTGTAAGTGCATAACATCGTAGAAGTTCGCATATGCCGCACCCTCCGGATGATGCGCCATGACCAGATCTATATCTTTGCCCTTTTCATTAAACCTGTCGGCTACCAGTATTTCTGGCCCCTCCATATCGATACCAACCATGATGGCGCGCACATCCTTTTCGGGTTCGCCATTGAGTATCCTCGTGTCAGCGTAAGGATTTACAAACCTCTCCCTGTCGTAACACTTCTCATCAACGCCCTTCAACTTGCGAAACTCTTTCTTAGCCTTTGCAAGATATTCTTTGATCTGCGCCTTCGAACGGGGGTCCTTCTCGATGCCTTTTTTGACAACAAACCTATAGATGTCTATTAATTTCATCTTACTTCCTCCCGATTTTATATTTCAAGATTTATGTACATATGCCAGATGATGCTCTCACTATATATGAGATGGCTTATCGGCGGGGACATTCTTTTCTTTCTTGTTTGACTTCGGGGATATCGATTTATCCGACATTAAATTTTTCGCGATAGTATCCTTAGTTAACGCAGGCTCTCCGGCCTTTATTGTCGGCAGGAATCTCGATAACCTTGAGTAGATCTCGGGCCCTGCCATCAAAACATATTTCCCTGTAAGCGACTTATCTCTTATAGACCATTGTAGATACGATAATGGCATCAATGCAAGTATCATCAGGACTACACCTGTGATTATATAGGCACGCATCATACCTACTACAAGGCCGCCGAATTTTTCTATAATAGGATGCCATTCCACCTTAAGGATCTTCTCAGGCAGCTTCCCCAAAAGTTTAACTGCCAAACCGACCACAACAACCAATACGAGAAAGCTAAAAAAATTCGATATTTCCGCGGGTATACTGGCTACGTTCTGGGAAATAAATGAGCCTATCCTCATATAGTAATGCAGGCTGACCATCGCGATCACGACACTCCCTATAAACGGAAATATTTCATGGCTCAGGCCTTCCCTGAAAGCAACATAACTCATTCTTATCATTATAATTGCGACAAGGACGTCTACCCAGTTAATCTTTGAGATTATTTCCACAGATTAGCCTTTTGAAGATAAAAAGTCTTCTTAGTATATCATATAATTATAGTATTGTCAAGGTGATGGAAAATTCGGTTTTAAGGCTATGGGGGCTAGGTCCTGGTCATGTTCCAGCGCTGGAACTTACGGCGTTCTTTGATATGCATAAAGCGTTTTATTAAGGCGACGTCCTTCTTCTTTATCTTGGTAAAGTATACTCCTATCCTGTAATGCCATAAGGCCTTAGTAATGCATGAAGTTACGCGGCCGAACATCTCAAGTGGTTCCTTGCGTTTCTCGGAGGCTTCCAGCGCAAAGACAAGCGGATCTATCTTAATAGCAAGCCTTGTGCCTACGGGCATGCCATTAGGCGAGTCAAGGCTGCAGCCGCCGATACTGATATCGAGTAAAGACACTTTTACGGGGCCTACCGGCGGCTTAAGTTTAGCGGCGTTCTTGGGAGCCTTCAATACCTCATACTCCGCTATGGTACGAAGCGTCTCCCTCTTTTTAATCCTTCTATCAAGAAGCATTTCAAGTCCTCAATAGTTAGAGTAAGGATACATTATAAATTTTTCCGACGGTATTTATACGTGATGGAGCCGCGATTTTAAGAATCTAGACTCCAGAACCGACATATCCCGGCTGATTTCGCCGCATAACTTTTTTGCTTTTTTATAAAGAATGTATTTTGATACCTTCCTACCGAACATATGATACAGCCTTCTTGTGGCAGTATACGGCATTAGGCACCTCCCTTTATTTTATTAAAGAATTTTTTGCGAAATTTATCTTAAAGGAATGCAGGAACGCGATAGTGTATATGTCTTTGCCAACAACTGCGTAGAAGATACCGAAAATCTTACAGATAAATTTATCGATACCGAGAGCGTCATTGTGCTCTTTCATTATGTGTAAGCGCCTCTTGACCGGCTCTTCCCTGGACTCCTGAGAATTGGCCCATCTCTCTAACTCCTCATCGCTATGTAGATTATTAATGTCCTTTATAAAATAAAAAGACCTTCTCTCTGTCCTTGCGACAACACCATCCCGCTCAAAGACCTCCCTTAATAGAATGTCTTTTTTTCTGGATTGTATTGAAGTTAGGTTTTTGAATAATACTTCTCGCATAGCGTCACCCTTAAAAACAATCGCGGTAGTATAATAAACTTTTTAAAACTTTTTAGTTTAGGCTTAAAAAAAATTTATTCTTCTACTATATCTCAAATTCCATATTTGCTGTTATATTGGTATATTATATATAAAATATGTCTTGACCAGTCTCATATAAAAGTATACCTGACTTATTGGAGTGAGTCAAGGCAGTAAATCTAACTTTTTTGAATACTAATTACTTGCGAAAAAGCATTGTCTTATTCTCTACCCTTTTTATGAGCCTTTTTATGTTTTCTTTATGCTTATACGTATTTAATAAACAAATGATTACACAAAAGATTACGACATAAAAAGATTCATTTAAGATTGCCGCGCATATCGGTAAAGATATCCCGAACGCAAGCGATCCCAAAGATACATAATTTGTAGGGATGAATATTGCGAGCCATACCAATAATGAGATCAGAAGCGGAATGGGCGCGAGGACCGCTGTCACGCCTATTGTGGTCGCGACACCCTTTCCCCCTTTTAATTTTAAAAAGACAGACCATACATGGCCGAATATCGAGATCAACCCCAAGAAGGCCTTGAAAAAGACATAATCGATATTCATGATGAATGAATAATAGAAGTTCGCGACCACCGTCGCCGCTAATACACCCTTACCTATATCTATGAATAGCGTGAGTAGGCCCGCTAACTTACCCCCTATGCGGTAAACATTAGTCGCGCCCACATTTTTAGAGCCGGCGTTTCTTATATCGACGCCTGTAAAAATCTTTGTCATCAAAAATCCTGTCGGGATCGAGCCTAAAAGATAAGCGGATACGGCCGCTAATAAAAATGCTGACACTGAAACCATCGCTAAACCTTTCTGGTATTTTTTGAATTATTTTCGCTCAATACCCTGCTGCCTTTAGTCATATAACCAATGCCTGACATTATCGTAAACATGGCCGCCGTGTTCCATATGTAAACGGAATGTTTGAATTGAATAAGGATACTAACTATGGTTATCATCTGAAAAAAGGTCGTTACCTTGCCCAAGATGCTCGGCTCTATTTTCACATCGCCCTTAACGACGTATATCATTATCGAACCTAATACTATTATGGCGTCGCGCGAGATAACTATTATAGGAACATAAGGTGGAAGCCTTAAATGAGCGGGCAGACCATTGACCAGCGCTAAACATATGAAAGCGCTTATCAATAAAATCTTATCCGCGACCGGATCCAGGATAGTCCCTAAAAGGGTTTTTTGATTACGTGTTCTCGCGATAAATCCATCCAATCCGTCCGAGATTATGGCCGCGGCAAAGAAAGCAAGCGCGATATTCATTCTTCCATATACTATCGCAGCGATGAATAGCGGCGTAAGGGTTATCCTTGTTATCGTTATTTTATTTGCGAGGTTCAACATCTTATTTTATAATCCGCATCCTTTGCAGCGGCCAATATACGAATACCGCCCTACCTATTAAATTCTTCTTTGGTATGAACCCCCAATACCTCGAGTCCCTTGAGTTAGCGCTGTTATCGCCTAGCGCATAATATGAGCCCTTTGGGACGGTTGTGGGCTCTCCTTCCTTACCATAGTTTCCTTGATTATAGTAATATTTAGATTGGATAGGTATAGAACCATTCAGCGCCCTGCCGTTTATATAGATATTTCCATCTTTTATTTCAACAGTCTCGCCCTCAAACGCTATCAATCTTTTAACAAAATCTTTAGTCGGAGTTTCGGGAGAAACAAAAATTATTACATCCCCTCTTTGAGGGGCCTTTAAGGCCGGGAGTCTTACGTTTGTAAATGGTATGCGCGCGCCATAGACTAATTTATTTACAAATATCCTGTCGCCTATTTCAAACGTGGGTATCATCGAGCCCGAAGGTATTTTGAATGCCTGGACAAAAAATGCCCTTATTATTAGCGCGAGTATCAGCGCGATTATTATTGACTCAGCCCATTCCCTTATCTCCGACCTGATTTTATCCCTGATCATTTATATTCGCCCTCTTAAACTTATCCCTCGCTGTCGTTCGGGAACTCTCCCCTCACCCCTTCGCTTCGCTCAGGGCAGGCTCTAACCCTCTCCCCATTGGGGAGAGGGAACTATTATAAGGATTAAGCTGTTTTCAGCGCGGCCAGAAATGCTTCCTGCGGTATCTCGACCTTGCCGAATTGTTTTAAACGCTTCTTGCCTTCCTTCTGTTTTTCCCAGAGCTTTCTCTTTCTTGTGATGTCACCGCCGTAACATTTTGCAGTTACATTCTTTCCTAATGCCTTTATCGTTTCCCTGGCTATTACCTGACCGCCTATCGCTGCCTGCAGAATTATCTGAAACAGGTGGCGGGGTATATTTTCTTTTAATTTTTCTATTATTGCCTTACCTTTCGCGTATGCCCTGTCCTTGAAAACGATCGATGAGAGGGCATCGCATACTTCTTGGTTTATTAGGATATCCAATTTTACTATCTTTGTAGGCCTATAGTCCAGCAATTCGTAATCCAGAGAGCCGTAACCTCTGGTCGCGGACTTGATCTTATCGTAAAAATCTACAATGACTTCGGCGAGAGGAATATCATAGACGATTTGAGCTCTCTTATCATCAAGATACTGCGTCGACACATAAATGCCGCGTTTAGATTCAGAAAGTTCGAGCATGCTGCCAATGTATTCCTTCGGCAATATCATATACGCTCTTACATACGGCTCTTCCACCGATTTAGTCTCTCCGGGGCTTGATAATTTCATCGGGTTGTCTACTTCAATCACCTCGCCTTCTGTTTTAGTTATTTTATATATTACGCTGGGAGTTGTAATGATTAGATTAAGATCGAATTCCCTTTCAAGCCTCTCTTGTATTATCTCCATATGGAGAAGCCCGAGAAAGCCGCATCTGAAACCCATGCCTAAAGAAGCCGATGATTCGCTTTCGTATACGAATGAAGCGTCGGAAAGCCGCATCTTATCGATAGCGTCTTTAAGAGCGGGAAAATCAGCGCTATTGACCGGATATATGCCGCTAAATACCATCGGTCTTACTTTTTTATAACCTGGCAGGGCCATAACAGCGGGATTATCTGCGTCGGTTACAGTATCGCCTACTGAAACTTCTTTTGCGTCTCTGATATTGCATGCTATATAGCCTACTTCGCCGCATTTTAATTCATTTACCTGTTTGGGGCGCGGCGTAAAAATACCCACTTCTAAGATGTCGTACGTTTTCCCGCTCGACATCATCATGATCCGGGTGCCTTTCTTGAGAACGCCGTTCATCAATCGCAAAAGTATTATAACGCCTTTGTACGCGTCAAATTTTGAGTCAAATACCAACGCCTGTAACGCGTTTGACTCATCGCCTTTAGGCGCCGGGATTCTTTTTACTACTGCCTCCAGTATCTCTTCAATACCGACGCCTAACTTGGCGCTCGCTAAAAGTATGTCGGATTTTTCTAACCCTAGAATATCCGAGATTTCATGCTTTACCTTTTCTATTTCTGCATTGGCGAGATCTACTTTGTTTATGACCGGAATGATTACCAGATTATGCTCCATCGCAAGATAGAGGTTAGCGACAGTCTGAGCCTCTATGCCCTGGGCGGCATCGACGACTAAAAGGGCGCCTTCGCACGCGCCTATAGATTTCGATACCTCATAGGTAAAGTCAACATGGCCTGGCGTGTCTATCAAGTTAAGCTCATAAGCGCTGCCGTCTTTGGATTTATAGTTTAAACGGACTGCGCTCGCCTTAATAGTTATACCTCGTTCCCTTTCAAGGTCCATGTCGTCGAGCATCTGATTGCGGAAGTCGCGTTCGCTTATCGCTCCGGTAACCTGAAGGAACCTGTCGGCGAGCGTGGATTTGCCGTGGTCTATGTGGGCTATTATAGAAAAGTTCCTTATTAGGGATCCGTCCATTAAATCCTTAAATATTTTGTACTACTCTTTTCCCTGCTTTCAAAATGGCAAAAGCTCTCTTTTCACTCGGCGCTTCGGCATATATCCTAACGATCGGCTCTGTGCCGGAAAGTCTAATCATAAGCCAGGAACGGTCTCGGGCTATGAATTTATAACCATCATAATCTTTTATCTCAACTACGTCTTTATCAAGAACTTTTTTAACAGGATTATTCTTTAAATAATTCATTAACTTATTTTTCTTTTCATCCGGTATTCTCATGTCAAGGCGCCTGTATTCAAACGTGCCATATTCTTCTTCAATGTCTTTTATTATCCTTTCGAGGGTTTTACGTCTCATGGCCATCATCTCTAAGATCAGCAAGCCTGAAAGTACACCGTCTCTTTCCGGTATGCAGCCCTTGAATGCCACGCCGCCGGTCTCTTCGCCCCCAACGAGAACATCCTCTTTTTGCATTATCTCGCATATATATTTAAAACCCACCGGCGTTTCATGAGTTTTAAGTCCATATTTTTTGCATATCTTCTCTATTAAGACGGTTCCGCATATCGTCTGCACTACATCGCCGCTCATCTTTTTATCTTCCAATAGGTGAAGCAAGAGTATCGTCATGACCTTGTGGCCGGTTAGAAGTTTTCCGTTCGATAGGACCACGCCTAGCCTATCCGCATCGCCGTCTGTGGCTATGCCGATCGCGTATTTATTTTTCTTCGTCTTATCTGCGAGCTCTTTTAAGTTAGGCATGATCGGTTCCGGATTTATACCGCCGAAGCCGGGATTAATTTCATTATGAATTGTGTCCACTTTGCATTTGCCGCCCTTAAGAAGATCCTCTATGTAAGAATTGCCCGTTCCGTACATAGGATCCGCTAAAACCTTAAGTCTGGTTTTCTTCAATAAATTCAGATTAACATATTTTTTTATAAATCCAAGATACCTCGGTATTATATTCTCGGCTGTAAGGATACGGCTTTCTTTTAATTCCTGTAAACTTTTACATTTTATTTCGTTTATACCTAAAAGGCCTTCTATCTTTTTCGTTATAACAGGGCTTGCGGAGCCGGAGTAATAAGCCTTGTACTTAATGCCATTATATCTTGCGGGGTTGTGACTGGCGGTTATTACTATGCCGCCGATTAAATTTTTATCCTTTATCGCATAACTTACCGAAGGTGTGGGGCTAGGCCTGTCAGCGATTATCGTAGGGATATTGTTTGACGCCATAACACAGGCTGTAAGTTCCGCGTATTTATCCGAGAGAAATCTTGTATCATAACCTACTATTATTTTGAAGCTGCGGTATTTCAAGATACCTTTTTGACTCAACACATAATCTGCCATGGCTTGCGCAACCTTTTTTACATTATGAAAAGTGAACTCATCGCCTATGACAGCCCTCCAGCCGTCAGTGCCAAACTTTATCTCTGTCACGATATACGCCTCCAATTTAAGGACATCATCCTCTAAGTTTATTTATAGCTAAAGCATAATCCTTTGCGCCGAAGACGTAGCTTCCCGCGACGAGCACATTTGCGCCGCTTTTTAAACAATCACGCGCGGTCATTTCGTTTACGCCGCCGTCTACTTCTATATCTTTCTTAAAAATTTTACGCAACTCTTCTATCTTGGGAAGGCAATCTAATATAAAGCCCTGGCCGCCAAAACCCGGCTCAACTGTCATGATAAGGACCATGTCGACCATTGAAAACACATTTTCAATAGATATTAGATCGGTCTTCGGCTTTATCGAAATACCGACTTTCTTTTTATAATACCTTATAAGTTTTATGACCTCTTTGGGGTCTTTTTCTATTTCTGAATGAAATGTGATGAAATCGGCGCCTGCCTTCACAAAACTTTCTATATACTTTTCAGGGCTCTTTATCATCAGGTGCACATCAATAGGTAATTTTGTAACCGGTCTTATTGACTTCACTACAATAGGCCCTATAGTTATGTTCGGAACGAAGTGACCGTCCATTACGTCGACGTGTATCCAGTCTGCCCCGGCCTTCTCCACATCTTTGATCTCCTGGCCCAATTTTGAAAAATCCGCTGAAAGTATGCTAGGCGCAATTATATTCTTTAGCATCATAAGCCTCCTTCTTTAATCCCTTTAAGCAAAGTAGAATCCTAAGGCCGCGTAGAGGGGTTAAGCCTTTTGAGATGTTATCGCGTAAATTCTTCCGATGTCTTCAAGCGTGACGACTCCGACGGCATGACCGTTCCTCATTACCGGCAGGGCTCTTATGCTGTTCTCTTCCATTAACTTCTGTGCCTTTATAAGCAGATCCGCATCCGTCACTTTTGGAAAGTCTTTACTCATGACATCCTTAACTAATGTCCGCATGCCTAAACTATGAATCCCGGAGATTATCTCGTGTCTCGTCACAAACCCGACCATTTCGCCGCCTTCAAGGACAGGAAAATCCTCCTGATGGGAGTGAAATATGAGTTCCAGGACTTTCGCTAATGTCGTATCGCTGTTCAAAGTAAAAAAATCGGCAGATAGTATATCCCGAACCCTGAATTTTTTCAAGGTCTCTTTTAAATCTACCTGCAGTTCCTCGTTCGATGCGGCTATATATATAAAAATCGCTATAATGATCAATATTACGTTAAAACCCACTATGCCAAAATAAGCGAACCCTAACGCGAATAGATGACCTAGATTAACCGCGATCTTAGTCGCTTTTTGATAACTCATTCTTTGCGCGAGAAGCGCCCTTAACACCCGGCCTCCGTCCATCGGAAACGCGGGGATGAGATTAAAAAGCGCCAATATCAGGTTTATCCAATATAGGTATGCTATGGTCAATGGCCATGTAGCGGTCGAGAACGGCCTATGAAAAAGCGTTTCGGGGCCTAAGAGACTTTTTAAAGGATAATAAAGCACGGCCACGACCGCGATATTGAATAGAGGGCCGGCGATAGAAATGAAAAATTCATGGATCGGCTTTTCAGGCATAGACGTCATGGACGCGACGCCGCCTATGGGTAACAGCGTTATTTCGCGCACCTGTATTCCGAAACGCTTCGCCACAAGCGAATGGCACAATTCATGCAGAGTAACGAAAAAGAATACTCCGATCATGAGAACTAACCATTTTATTCCGCCCGAAAGGAACAATACTAACAGTAGTAAAAAAGTAACATGGATATTTATGGATATCCCGAATATTCTGAATAATCTAATCGAGCCCTTCATCCCGCTCATTCTCCTATTCTAACCCGCCTTTAAGAATGGGCGGGATTCATTACAGATACAGCGCCTCCAATACGGCCTTCTCATCTTTGACAGGGCCTATTACGGCAAGGTTCATATTCTTATCCGTTAAGATGTCTTGCGCGACTCTTATCAAATCATCCTGATTCACCGATTTTATCTTCTCGATAATATTTTTTGTATTAAATTCTTTCTCGCCCGCCGCGATCTTCTCTCCCAGCCACAGCATAAGGCTCATGGTGTCCTCTAACGTAAAAAGGAGCTGCCCCTTATAAAATTCCTTTGCCCTTTCAATCTCTTCCTTCGATACGGAATTCTTCTTTATAGAATTTAATTCTCCGAATATAGCCCTAAGAGCCTTAATAAGATTTGCTTCATCAAGCCCTGCCCCGATAACAAAAGCGCCCGCGTCTTCATACCGGCGCACGCTGGACGATATCTCATAACAAAGCGCAAGTTCATCCCTTACTATATGAAAAAGCCGCGATGACATATTCGCGCCGAGTATTATGTTCAAAAGGCTTGCCGCGTATCTGTCGGGATGGAAACGGTCGGGACAGTGGAATCCTAACGCCATGTGCGTCTGCTCGGTCTCCTTAGAAATCAGATTCAGAACCGGCCCGCGCTGAAGCTTTGTCGCGCTTTTAAATTTCGGGGCCTCTTTGCTGGGGACTTTTGAGAAATATTTTTTTGACAGGGGTAAAAGTTCGTCCTCTTTTATCCTGCCTGTGCCTATAAGAAGCATATTATTAGGATTATAAAATCTCTCCTTATACGCGGCTACATCTTCTCTCGTTATGGAATTGACCGATTCAACGCTCCCTGCAAGGGGCAGCCCCAGGGGTTGCTTAGGCCACAGCATCTCGCTTAATATCTCATGGACATACTGCGCGGGTACATCTTTATACATATTTATCTCTTCTATGATGACGCTCTTTTCCTTCTCGACCTCTTTAGCATCGAGCCGGGGCTGGATGACCATATCGCTTAATATGTCTACGCCGAGCTGGGCATCTTTCGCTAATAATTTTACGAGATAACAGGTGAACTCCTCGGTAGTAAAACCGTTAAGACTTCCGCCGCGTCCCTCTATCTCCTCCTTTATCTTCTTCATATCTCTGGTCTTCGTGCCTTTAAAGAGGCTGTGTTCTAATAAATGAGTTATGCCGTTATTATCTGCATCCTCATACCTCACGCCTGCCCGTATCCATATTCCGAATGATACAGACTCCATATGGCTCATAGGGTTGGTGGCTACCGTAAGACCATTATCAATTTTTTCGATAGATGCCATTAAATTTAACCTTTCGTTTTCTTAGAGTCAATGTAGCTTTGTAAAATAATTTGCGCCGCTAGTTTATCGGTAAGCTTCTTGCGTTTTGCTCGGCTCATGTCGGCTTCCAGCAGCACGCGCTCCGCCTGCATGCTCGTGAGCCTTTCGTCCCATGTCTTGACAGGGACAGTGACTACCTTAGAAAGCTGATCTATGAACTCAATGGCCTCTTTAGTCTTTGCGCTGTAGGTGCCATCCATATTCAGGGGTAATCCGACGATAATTTCTTCAACACCATTCGCCTGCGCCAATCGGGCGATCTCTTCCATGTCGCTCTTTAAATCCTTCCGATTTAGCGAAGTCATGCCATGGGCTATCAGCAACAACTCGTCGCTGACAGCGATCCCGACCCTCTTTGTCCCGAAATCTATACCCATTATCCTCATCTAAACGCCTTCTTTGCGGAATTTATCCCGCTCCTTTGGCAGATTTATTCTTATTTCCGCCTATAATATTTTGTTTGTTTACCCATTATGTTTAATATCGCCACATACGGCTTTTTGCCAAAGGGGCGGGATTCATAATATCTTTACCACTTTCCCGTTTTTTTCGACAAAGAGCTTACCTTCTATATTCAGTACCTTTTTAAGGCTATCAAAGCTGCCGATATCTTCCCAAAGGTAAGACCCCTTAATGCAATATATATTATTCGCCTTTTCCATGATCGCATAGTCCACAGATATGTCCGGCAGTGTCTCATAACGCTCATCGATTTTGCGTAAATCTTTTAATCCGCCGTATATGTCGCTTGCAAATGTCCTTATGGCGTCCAGGAATGTCGTTGCCTTAAATATAAACGTGCCTGTATTCCATAAGTAAGCTCCGTCTTTCAGAAATTTTTCTGCTGTCTTAATGTCAGGTTTCTCAACGAATCCCGCTACTTTGTATATCTTGCCCCTTGTCCCGCCTGCTCGGCATGGCTTGAGATATGGCGAGCGTCCCTCGACCCTTATATAGCCATATCTGGTTGCGGGGAAGATAGGCCTCAATCCTATCGTTACCAAGGCGCTTGGATTCCTATCGACGAAATCAATGCCCTTCTCTACGGTATTTATATATACACGCTCATTGCCTATATAATGGTCTGCCGGCAGCACGATCATAATTGTATCCGGACACCTGTTCTTTAAAGCCAGCGCGGCCAGGGCTATCGCAGGAGCGGTATTCCTTGGAATTTTTTCTAATAAAAGATTATTTTTTGATATGTTCGGGAAGTCCTTTTTGACAAGGCGCGAGCTGCGCCTATTTGCGACAACGGCTATATTCTGCTCCGGTATTATCTTTTTAATCCTGTCTATAGTCTTACGAAAGATGGTTTTGTTGTCTTTTGTGACCGATAAGAACGGTTTGGGCCGGGATGGTTTTGAGAGAGGATTAAGCCGCTTGCCGACACCCCCAGCTAGTATGACGGCGTAAGCGCGCTCATTCGGCCGTTTATTCACGATGGATCGCCTTCGCTAAACTTTTCGAAAAACTGGAGACTTTTGAAAGCATGTTTTTATTATTTCTCGCATTATCAGCGATCATCTTGACTATCGCGCTGCCGACAATCGCGCCATCCGCTATTCTTACGATATCCCGCGCTTGTCGTGGAGCGGATATGCCAAAACCTACCGCAACGGGCTTTTTTGTAATAGACTTTATCATGCGCACATTTGAGGCAACTTCTGGCGGGAGATTCTGCCTGGCGCCGGTTACGCCGGTCAAAGACACATAATAGATAAAGCCTGCGGAATTTTTTACAATCTCCTTTATCCTTTTTCGAGTAGATGTCGGCGCGGCCAAAAATATAGTCGCTATTCCTTCTCTTTTAGCGTATCGGATCAAATCCCCTGCCTCTTCATAGGGCAAGTCCGGAATTATTACTCCGTCAACGCCTTTGTGTTTACAACTCTTAATAAATTTTTCAACGCCGTATCGTAAGACCGGATTGTAATAAGTCATGAATACTATCGGTATATCTGCCGCTTTTCTCAAAATACCGGTCATTGTGAATATTTTCTTTAAGGTAACTTTATTTTGAAGAGCCCTATGGGAAGCTGCCTGTATTACGGGACCATCCGCGAGCGGGTCAGAAAAAGGTATGCCAAGTTCGATTATATCCGCTCCCGCATTTTCAAGCGTCAAGACTATTCGTTTAGTCGCGTCCAAACTAGGGTCGCCGGCAGTTATATAGGCGATAAATGCCTTCTTATTTTCCTTCTTCAGTTCTTGAAATTTTTTGTCTATTCTATTCATCCTATATTATCCTTTTTATTCTCCATCTCCCTTAACATTATCGGATAGTTCAAAATAAGTTCATTATTCAAAAATACCTCTACCCAATACTTCCCCGGATCAGGAAACAATAGATTATTAAACCTTGATATAATTGTATGATGCGTATCTATGTCGCTCAGCTGAAAAGGCTGCTCTTCTGTCTGAAAGACCACCGCCTTATCTTTCGTGTTAATGATTCGTATCTTCTGCGTAAATGAGCCCTCTCCCTTACACCACCTGTTAGCGACAAATAGGGTGTGGTGGCGCGCGGGAAATTCTTTGGCGTTTATCGCCTCGAATATTCCCAGAAGCATAAACTTGCCATTATCCTCGCGTCTC
>MHFG01000060.1 GCA_001804065.1 Omnitrophica bacterium RIFCSPHIGHO2_02_FULL_46_20 | reverse complement strand
CCCGCGTATGAACTCGCAAGAGTGACTTCTGTGCGCCAGAATGTGTCATTTACTGAAAATGGCATCGTCACATCTCTATCCGTCGCCGCGAAGAATAAAACAGTCCCGCCGCGCCGGACAGCCCGAAGGGCCTGCCTTATCCCATCGGGGGAGCCGGTGCATATGATAACCACATCGGCCAGCATCCCTTTATTGATTTCAAGCAGACGTTTTGGTATGTCCTCTTTTGCGTTTATAACTTCATCCGCTCCGAATGATCTGGCCATCTTTAGTCTATAGTCAACTATGTCCGTAGAGACTATCCTGGCGGCGCCGGAAACCTTGGCCAGATGGATATGAAGCATGCCGGATATTCCGCTTCCGACCATAATGACACAATCGTCTTTTCGGACGCCCGCAATCCTCTGGGCGCGTATCACGCAGGCAAGGGGCTCTATAAATGTCCCCTCCTCATAAGATATATTTTTAGGCAATAAGAATGTCCCGCGCTCCACGTTTATGGAAGGTATCCTTATATATTCGGCGAATCCCCCCGGATAAAAATTGGTCTTACGCATGGTATCGCAGATGGTGGGATGGCCTCTGCGGCAATAGCGGCAGACTCCGCACGGCACGTGATGGGCGGCGGCGATCCTGTCGCCCTCTTTATAAGACCTTACTCCTTTTCCCGTCTTTACTATAACACCGCTAACCTCATGGCCCAATACCAGAGGGACCCTGTCGGCACGATACCATTCCATCGCGTCGGTCCCGCATATGCCGCTTGCCTCTACGCGCATCAAGATCTCGCGCGGGCCGATTTCCGGCACCGGCATCTCTTCAATCCTGACATCGGAATTAGAATGATACATCGCTACCCGCATATTTTGCGATTATACCACGCGCATAGAGCATTATCAACGAATGATTAAGGGGAGCGAAGGGGAATTTTATACTGTAAAATAAATGAATTTCATGTATAATACCTTTATGTTAAAAATCTTCAGAAAAAAAATCGTATCAAAAATTATATTGTGGGGCCTGCTGATACTTATACTGCCCGCTTTCGTAATGTGGGGCAATGCCTCTATGTCGCGATCTAAAGAGAAGGGCCCGAAGTATGCCGGCCGCATCGATGATAAGAAAGTCTCATTAGGGGAATTTTATGGCGCGCTTGCCGGCGTGAGGAGTCAGATTATATTGAATTATTTCAACCAGCCCAAGATACTGGATGCTTTTCTTAGCAATAAACCTCTTCTTGCCAAGATTGCATGGGATAGATTGATAATGGTAAGCGAAGCTAAAAAACTTAAAATAAAGATAACGGATAAAGACGTTATTAAATTCATACAAACACACCCTCTCTTTTCGAGAAGCGGCGCGTTTGACGACAAGTTTTACGCGTATATACTGCGAAATAATATAGGCCTTGAACCGAGGGCCTTTGAAGAAATGGTGAGAGAGAATATCTCTATACAGAAATTGGTTGCCGTGCTTGCCGTGGATTTAAAGGTTTCTGAGGAAGAGATTGCCGATGAATACAAAAAAGAATACGGCAAGATCAAGATAGAATATCTCTTTATTGAGCCGAAGGGCTTTCTGGGTAAAGTAAAGATCCAAGAAGCCGACGTGAAGGATTTTTATGAAAAGAATAAGGGGAGTCTCATAATAAAATCAAATCTAAAAGGAGCCGTCCCGGACCGGCAGGCAACATTTGGCGAGGCCAGAGAAACTATAGAAAATCATCTAAAGGAAGCCGAGGCCGTAAAACGCGCCTCTAAAGAATCCGGGGACATTTATAAAGAAGTAATCGAAGAGATGGCGAAAAAAGGCAAAACCTTCGGCAAGGCTGCTTTAAAATTTGGATATGCGGTAAAAGAGACGCCGTTTTTTTTAAGAACCGACACTCTTGACAATTTAGGCGCGGCGCAAATTATCACTGAAGCCGCCGCGGCTGTTAAGGATTTTGAGATTTCAAAACCGGTGGAGACGAGTAATGGCATTATCATATTCCAGATAGTCGAAAGACAGATAGCGGATGAAGAGAAATTCAAAAAAGAAAAAGAAGAATACGCCAAAAAGGTCCGAGAGATGAAATCCAACCTGCTAATGGAAGAGTGGCTAAAAAAGGCTGAAGATAGGGCAAGCCTCGCGATAAAATTGGATGAGGTAGAGAAGCATTACAGGTAGCGCGCTTTGTCTAAACGTTCCCTACATACACGTATTTCAGTTTTTCCTTGGCTATTTTTTCCGCTCTCTTTAATGTCTCGGCAGGTGTGGGGGGGAGTTCCATCTTATAGCACGGGAAATACCGCGATAAGTGCAGAGGGACTTCAGTTCCCAGATTTTCATAGATCCAGTCTACCATCTTTCTTATTGAACCTTCAGAATCGTTCAATGTCGGGATTATCAGATTGGTCAGCTCAATATGGCACTTTTTGGCTGATAGTTTTATAACATCTAGAACGGGCTTAAGCCTGCCCTTGCATACCTTGATATAAAAATCCTCGTCGAATGATTTAAGATCGATATTCATCGCGTCTATAAACGGGAGTATCCCTTTTAAGGGCTCCATATTAACGAAACCGTTTGTAACCAGCACGTTCTCCAGGCCATTTTGCTTAGCCATCTTCGCGGTATCAAGAACAAATTCATACCATATGAAAGGCTCGTTATAGGTATAAGCTATGCCGAACGAATGAAGCTCCTTAGCGGCCTTGACCACTTCTTCAGAAGTGGTCTCTTCCGTAGGAGCGCCTACCTCTTGCGAGATATGCCAGTTCTGACAAAAATCGCAGTGGAGATTGCAGCCTCTTGTGCCTATAGAAAGTATGAACTCTCCGGGATGGTAGCGGTAGAGGGGTTTCTTTTCTATCGGGTCGAGGGCCATACCGGTAGTCTTGCCATAAACCAAACTATAAAGAATGCCGTCTTTATTTTGTCGGACACCGCACGCGCCTTTGCCCCCTGCCGGTATCTGACATTCATAAGGGCACAAGCGGCAATGGACCTTTTTATTGCCGAGTTTTTCGTAATACAGCGCTTCGTGCATTAGTGAAATTGGAAAAATAGAGAAAAATAGGGACAGACACCATTTTTCAGGCAAAACACCAGATAGAAAAATGGTGTCTGTCCCTATTTTTCTGAAGTTATTTTAAGAAAGTCTTTAGTTCCTTCATAAATTGGCCTACGTCTCTGAACTGCCTGTATACGGACGCGAATCTGACATAGGCTATCTCATCGATACTGTGCAGGCCCTTCATGACCAGCTCGCCTATCTGGTTTGAGGCGATCTCTTTCTCGTGCTTTTTCTCGAGGCTTCTTTCTATATCATCTACTAATCTTTCGACGCGCTTGACGCTAATGGGCCTCTTTTCGCAGGCGACAAGTATTCCGCTCATCAATTTTTCTCTGTCAAAAGCTTCGCGCCTGCCGTCTTTTTTTATTACCATTAAAGGTATGCGCTCGACATATTCGTATGTTGTGAAACGGCGCTTACACTTTAGGCATTCGCGGCGGCGCCGGATGCCTGAGGCGTTACTCAACATACGCGAGTCTATGACGCTGTCTTTTTTATTTTGGCAGTAGGGGCAGCGCATCTAAAATTGACTTCGCATCTTAGCGACGCCGAGATCGTCCATTCCGACGGATGTCCGCTGATTTAAGTATAGCCCGCCTTTTTTCAGCGGCATACTCTGGCATCCCGCTAAAATCATGCAAACCGCTATTGCAGTAATGATTTTACACATAGTAAAGATTCACTCTAATTTTTACGGGGCCTGCCGCTGGCTTTGCCTTTTCTCTAATGGGGCATTCAATGAGCCGAGGCGTAGCGCAATCCGCTCAAGCTTTCACCACCGCGCCGTAGTGCCCCCATAAGAAAAAGGCTTCATCCAGCGTCACCCGTAAAAATTACCTGCTACACATATTTTTTGTAGCGCAAAATCTTTTGTTCACGGCCTAAATTTTTTCGTTTTTCTTTGATGGCGTAACTTGCGGGGCGTTGCTGAAGCGGCGTTAAAAATTTTGACACCTTACGGCAATTTAGAAAAAAATTTAAATTCCTGGAAGAAGTTAAATTTTTGTCAAAATTTTTCCGAATAAATTGGCATGCCCAATTGCCAATTTATGTCCGCGGAAGCAACGCCCCGCAAGTTACGCCTATCTACTGAAGCGAAAGTCAAAAGGGCAAACTGCTGGAGGCAAAAAAGTTATTTAGCTAACCTTACTCTGACTTTCGCTTCGCGTAAAAATTCCCGCGCCATCTTATCCGGATAGCCGCGCTTTATGACTATCTCTTTTATGCCGGCATTGATGATCATCTTCGCGCATATTATACAGGGCTGTGTCGTGCAGTATAGGCTCGCGCCTTTAAGGCTCGTGCCGTGCAGAGCGGCCTGCAGAAACGCGTTTTGCTCCCCGTGGAGCCCGCGGCATAATTCGTGCCTTTCGCCGGAAGGGATCTTAAGTTTTTCGCGCAGGCACCCTGTAACGCTGCAATGCGTGATCCTGCTCGGAGCGCCGTTATATCCTGTGGCCAATATCCTTTTGTCTTTGACAAGGACGGCCCCCACTCTGCGTCTTAAGCAAGTTGAGCGCTTTGATACGAGATTGGCTATGTCGAGGAAGTATTCGTCCCAGGTGGGCCGGCTATCTTTAGTATCGCGTATTGAGTATTGCGTATTGCGTTTTATTTTCATTACTTCTCGAGCCTTCTGATTAACCCTTTATACAGAGGAAACGCTTTGACGATAGCGCTGACCTCTTTTCTGACTTCCATGATATTCTTCTCGTCATTGGCATCGGTCAAAACCTTATCGATGAGACGAGCTATCTTTTTCATTTCAGGCTCTTTCATGCCTCGCGTTGTGGCGGCTGGCGTTCCTATGCGAATGCCGCTTCCAATGAATGGAGACTGGGTATCGAACGGGATCAGATTCTTATTAACCGTTATTCCTGCCTTGTCTAAAACGGCTGCCGCCTCTTTACCCGTTATCTTTTTATTCGTAAGGTCCGCCAAGAATAGATGCGTGTCTGTCCCGCCTGCGACTATCCTGTATCCCAGTTTTTCCATTGCATTAGAAAGCGTTTTACAATTTTTTAAAATCTGCGCCTGATATTTTTTAAACTCAGGCCGAAGCGCTTCCTTAAAACATACTGCCTTGGCGGCTATGATGTGCATCAACGGCCCTCCTTGGAGCCCCGGGAATACTTCCGCATCTATTCTTTTGGCAAATTCTTTACGGCACATTATGAATCCGCCTCGCGGCCCCCTCAAGGTCTTGTGCGTCGTGGAAGTGACGAACTCCGCGTATTCAACGGGACTCTGGTGTAATCCCGCCGCGACAAGCCCCGCGATATGGGCGATATCGACAAAAACAAACGCGCCGACCGCATCCGCAATCTGCCTAAACTTCTTAAAATCTATAGCCATGGGATAAGCTGAGGCGCCCGCCAGGATCATTTTGGGTTTATGCGTTTTTGCGAGCTCCATGATCTCATCATAATCCAGCCTCTCTGTCTTCCGGCTCACGCCGTAAGGCGCTATCTTATAAAATTTTCCGGAAAAATTGTGCGGATGGCCGTGAGAGAGGTGCCCGCCGCAGGCTAAATCCATCGCAAGCACCGTATCGCCGGGTTTTAACATCGCGAAATATATCGCCATATTCGCCTGCGTCCCCGAATGAGGCTGCACATTAACGTGTTCGGCCTTGAAAAGTTTCTTCGCCCTCTCTATGGCAATTGTTTCAACATCATCGACGTATTCACAGCCATTATACCAACGCGCTTTCGGGTAGCCTTCCGCGTATTTATTTGTAAGAACGGAACCTTGAGCTTCCAACACGGCCTCGCTCACAAAATTCTCGCTCGCTATGAGCTCTATGTTGCTATCCTCTCTCTTCGTCTCGCTTAGAATGGCGTCGTAAATCCGGCGGTCTTCTTTTTTTAAGAAGCTCATGATTTACCCCTTTTCTTCATCTTCGATTCAAATTCTTCGATCTGCCTAACGCGCCTCTTATGGCGTTCGCCGACATGTTTTGTATTGAGCCAGACGCGAAGCATCTCCTTGGCCTGTTTAAAATCGCTATATTGCGCCGCGAGCACTATTATATTGCAATTATTGTGCTCTCTGGAAGACCTTGCCATATTCTTGTCGTAACACGCGGCCGCTCTTACGCCGCGCATTTTGTTCGCTACGATCGCCATCCCCACCCCTGTCTTACATATAAGCACGCCTCTGTCGGCTTTTTTCTCGGATACCTTTTTCGCTACATCAAAACCTATCAGCGGATAGTCGGAGGATTCTTTCGAGCGGGTCCCTATATCCAGAACCTTGTATCGCTTGGTTTTCAAGAACTTAAGTATCTTATTTTTTAATTCATAACCACCGTGGTCGCTTCCTATCACTATCTTCATATTAGGGCCTTCTTTCGTCTATCCACCCATCTTGCGCCTTTAAAGCAATTTAACTATTCTTTCTATCTCTTTTTTTATCGTCTCGAACACCCGCTCATAATAGCTTATCGGCTTTCCTATCGGATCTAATATGTCCGGATCTTCTCGCACTTCTACGTCATCGGTTTTAAGGCCGTATTGTTTTAATAAATGCGCCTTCGGCGCGGCATCCGGAGCGGTCTTTATTATTTCGTCCATGTGATGCGAGGCCATGGCTAATATCAGGTCGGCTTTTTTTATCAAGTCGTAGGTGAGGCGCTTGGATCTGAATCCTGAGACGTCCACGCCTTCTTTCTTCATGACTTCTATCGTTTCGGCCGTCGGAGGCATGTCATCTATGGCGCGCGCCCCAGCGGACTTTACCTCGATATCTTCTTTTCCTTCCTTCTTAAGATATTTTTTCAACAGGCCTTCGGCCATTATTGACCTGCAGCTATTCCCTGTGCAGACAAGCAGGACCGATCTTATTTTATGCATACTTTTTTAAATCCTCGGCTTTTATCGCTCCTTCTCTTAAAACTTTTGGCGGCTCGGCGGTTAGATCTATGACGGTCGACTCAAGGCCGATATCAGTCAATCCGGCGTCCAGGACCATATCGACCTTTCCTTCTAAATCCTTAAGGATCTCTTCTGTTGACGTAGGCGCGGCCTTACCGCTTAAATTTGCGCTCGACGCGGCTATTGGCGCGCCGACAGCCTTTATAAATTCAAGCGCTATCCTGTTTGCCGGCATGCGAAAACCGATCTTCTTGCCATTTTCGGATTTTAAGATTATCGTCAATGGGCCGGGCCAAAATCTATCTATCAGCGCCTTCGCGCCCCTAGTAACTTTACAGCTCATCTTTTCTATCATTTTTATGCCGGATATGTGGGCCGTAAAGGGTTTGCTTCTGGGCCTGTTCTTTACCTCATATAATTTTGTTATTGCTTTATCATCGAGTAGGTTAGCCGCTATCCCATACACAGTCTCTGTCGGAAAAACAACGAGTCCGCCTTTTTTGACTATATCGGCGGCTGAAGCGATTATTTTCTTGTCAGGCCTTTTTGGATCTATTTTTACCGCGTACATTTTCGACAAGCGCTCTCTTAAAAGAATTAAGCTTCTTTTCTATTGTATTATCGGTAACCCCTAATATTTCCAGCGCGAGAATAGCCGCGTTCGTCGCGCCTATTTTTCCGATAGCAACCGTCGCGACAGGAACACCCGACGGCATCTGTATTGTAGATAGAAGAGAATCTATGCCTTTGAGCTCTTTCGTTTCCATCGGAACGCCTATAACGGGTAATGTCGTGTGGCTCGCGGCCACCCCTGCCAGGTGCGCCGCGCCGCCTGCGCCGGCAATAATAATCGAAAATCCCCGCTTTCTCGCGTTTTTGGCGAACCTTGCCGTATCGTCGGGCGAGCGGTGCGCGGAGAGTATCTTCACTTCGTACGCCACGCCGTATTCCGCAAGGACTTTCGTTGCCTCACTCATCGTGGGCATGTCCGAGCCGCTCCCCATTATAACCGCTATTTTTGCATGTTTTAGCATCTTCCCTCCTTGCAATGCAGGCTATGTCGTAATAGTAAAACATGCGTCATTGCGAGCGACTGCGAGGCGAAGCTGAAGCAGGAGCGAAGCAATCTAAAAAGAGATTGCTTCGTCAGCATACAGCCGAACCACAACTTCGCAATGACGAAAAATAGCATTATGACACAGTCTGAATGGCCTGCTTACAACTTATAGCTAACTTAAGTTTTTGACCGCCCGAAGCCCAATGTCCCTGCGATAATGCATCCTGTCAAAATGTATCTTACTGACGGCATTATAACAATTGTCGATGGCATCCTTTATTGTCACGCCGAGCGCCGTAACATTCAAAACCCGGCCGCCATTCGTAAGAAAGGCGCTGACCCCGTCTGTAGAGCGCCTGCCGGGCTTTGTCCCGGCGTGAAAAATGACCACGTCTTTTAATGCCTTTGCGGACTCAACACCGCTTATCTTGGCGCCCTTTTCATAATCACCGGGGTATCCGCCTGACGCGATCACGACTGATACGCAAGGCCTCGGATCCCATTCAAGGGAATAATTATCTAATTTCCCGTTCAAGGCTCTCTCCATTAACTCCACAAGATCGCTTTTGAGCCTCGGCATTATAGCCTGGGTCTCCGGATCGCCGAACCGGGCATTGAATTCCAGCGCCTTTGGCCCGTCATTAGTAACCATTATACCAGCGTAAAGGGCGCCCTTGTAAGGATTGCCCTCTCTCGCTAATGTATTGATTATCGGAAATACGGCTTTATCTATTATCTCTTTGAATAATTTATCCGTAATTATCGAAGCGGGCGAGTAAGCTCCCATGCCGCCCGTATTCGGCCCATTATCCGCGTCGAAAATTCTCTTATGATCCTGGCTCGATGCCAAGGCGGCGACGGATTTACCGTCTGCCACGACTATTATCGACGCTTCTTCTCCTATCAAACAATCTTCGATAATG
>MHFG01000059.1:24968-35631 GCA_001804065.1 Omnitrophica bacterium RIFCSPHIGHO2_02_FULL_46_20 | reverse complement strand
CTCGAACCCGCGACCTTCAGATCGACAATCTGACGTTCTAAACCAAACTGAACTACGTCCCCAAAATTTACTCTGTAAATTTTGATCCTGAGGGCGCGACGAAATGGAGCGCCCGAAGGACCTTAATCAATACCGCCCATTATATCCTCATAGCCCTCATATATCAAGATTTTTTTATCCATGTTTTTTTACCCGCCGCATATTTCATGCCATTCCCAAAACAAAAATCTGTGGTATACTTTTTAACATGAAAAGAAGATCATGAAATTCAAAAATAAAGTTTTGATGATAGGGTACGGCTCCGTCGCAAAGTGCGCCCTTCCCATTCTTTTAAAACACATCGACATCCCATACAAGAATATCACCATAATAGATTTCGTAGATAAACGCAAAGAATTACAGCCTTGGATAAAAAAAGGCATTAAATATTATCAGGAAAGGATTACGCCCATCAACATAACTCAGATCTTATCAAAACACGTTTCCGCGGGCGGGCTTATCATAGATATCGCGTGGAATATAGAATGCCTCGACATGATGAGTTGGTGCCATGATAATAAAGTATTATATATCAATACTTCCGTAGAAGAATGGGACCCTTACGCGAATATACACAAGAAAACCCCTTTTCAGAAGTCGCTCTATTACAAACAGATGCAGATACGCGACATGGTCTCGAGATGGAATGGCGACTCGACGACAGCGGTCATTGACCACGGAGCTAACCCGGGCCTCATATCGCATTTTACTAAAAAGGGCCTGATCGATATTGCGTCAAAATTAATCAGGGACAATGTCTTGCCAAAGAAACAGGCCGGAAGGATCGGAAAACTCATTCAGGAAAAAAAATTAGCGCATCTTGCTATGAGGCTCGGCGTCAAGGTAATCCACGTAAGCGAGCGCGATACGCAGATAACCAATAAACCGAAAGAAGTCGAAGAATTTGTCGGCACCTGGAGCATCGAAGGATTAAGGGAAGAGGGTATATCTTCCGCCGAGATGGGGTGGGGTATTCATGAAAAGAGACTGCCGCTTCTAATCAATATCCCCCCTTACGGGCCAAAGAATCAAATCTTCTTATCACAGATGGGAATGAATACATGGGTGAGGACGTGGGTCCCGCATGAAGAGATAGTGGGCATGGTAATAAGGCATGCGGAAGCGTTTAGTATCTCAGATCACCTTACCGTTTGGGAAGACGGAAAAGCGATCTATAGGCCCACGGTTCACTATGCTTACATGCCGTGCAATGAGACAATAAGTTCATTGCACGAACTTCGCTGCAGAAATTATGAATTACAAGAAAAGCAGAGGATCATGAGTGACGAGATAATAGGCGGGGATGATATATTAGGCGCTCTTATAATGGGCCATAAATATAATTCCTGGTGGACTGGAAGCATCCTAAGTATAGAGCAATCGAGGAAGCTGGTTCCGCATCAGAATGCCACTACTATGCAGGTCGCGATAGGGGTTGTATCAGGCATAATGTGGATGATAGAAAATCCCAACAAAAGCGTGCGCGTTCCGGATGATTTGCCTCATGAATATATACTCGATATAGCAAGGCCATATCTCGGCAAGTTTATATCCGAGCCGTCCGACTGGACACCATTAAAAAATTATCGGGTATTTTTCAGAGAAAACCAAAATGCCCATCTCGACAAAAGAAATACATGGTGCTTTAATAATTTTCTCTTCAAGGATTAAGCCCCCCGGTTGCCTGATAAAAACCTTACTCTCCGGAATGATATGATGATATAATATTATCATGCCGGAGTTTTTACTATAAGGAATTATTTAAATGAAACAATTATTTTCTATGGTTATTTGGGTGTTTGGAATATTCCTTACTATCCTTTTATATTTAGCGGTGCTGTTCTTTGTGATAACTCTCTACCCCATCGACAAAAAGAGAAAAGTTGCTCACGCCCAGTGTTATTGGTGGAGCGATATCCTTACCCATTTCAACCCTTATTGGAAGATCCGCATCAACGGCCTGGAAAATATCGACAAGAAGAAGACATATGTTAT
Organism: Omnitrophica bacterium RIFCSPHIGHO2_02_FULL_46_20; assembly: GCA_001804065.1. Lineage (GTDB taxonomy): Bacteria > Omnitrophota > Gorgyraeia > 2-01-FULL-45-10 > 2-01-FULL-45-10 > MHFG01. Next base: position 33,597 of record MHFG01000059.1, on the reverse strand, counting down.
AGTGGCAAATCACGAGAGCCTCGTCGATATAATTATCCTTTACCGGATAAAAACTCAGTTCAAGTGGGTCGCAAAAGAGAGCTTATTTAAGGTGCCATTCATCGGGTGGTGCCTGTCGCTTACAAAACACATAAAATTAGAGCGCGGCGAATTTTCGAGCATAAAAAAAGTGTACCGCATAGCGGCGCAGTGGCTCAGGAGAGATATATCCGTTCTATTCTTCCCGGAGGGTACAAGGAGCGAGACTGGCGGAATGAACGAATTCCAGAATGGGGCCTTTAAGCTTGCGATAAAAGAGAAAAGGCCTATCCTGCCTATACGTTTGACCGGAACGAGGGACGCCATCCCGAAAGGAGGGAGACGGTTCTCGGCAAATATTTACTGCGCTTTAACCGTTCTGCCGGCCATAGATACGTCCGGATTGGGCTCAGGCGACTTCGAAAAGCTTAAAGATGAGGTTCGCTCAAAGTTAGAAGCCGTTTCAGCCTGAAGGCATGATATAATCAACGAGCTTACTATGCGCAATCGTATGAGGCAGGCACATGATAACATATGATGATTTTATAAAAGTTGAATTGAAAATAGCTAAAATTGTCGAGGCAGAAGAGGTTGTCGGCGCCGAGAAGCTGTTAAAATTGAAAATAGATCTGGGAGGCGAGAAGCGGCAGATAGTCGCCGGTATAAAAAAGGCGTATCAGGCGAAGGATCTGATTGGAAAAGAGATAGTTGTTGTTGTGAACCTCGAGCCGCGGATGATGATGGGGGTAGAGAGCAATGGCATGCTTTTGGCAGCCTCAGATGATAATGGCCCGGTTTTGTTAATACCTGATAAAGAGGTTCCTCCCGGAAGCGGGATCAAGTGAAATACAGTAATTTTTTTGCGCTAATTTGACTTAAAGCGCCCGTAGCTCAATTGGATAGAGTAACTGGCTACGAACCAGTAGGTTGGCCGTTCGATCCGGCCCGGGCGCGCCACTCCGCCTTCGCATTCAACTCGAAATAGAATGAATGCTTCGGCGGATAAACCCGCCGTAATCTTCCCGCTATCGCGTGTTGAAGACGAAGGCGGGCCACAAAAGTTTCGATGTCAAAAATCGATTCCATATACATGTCAGAAGCGCTAAAGGAAGCGCGAGTTGCTTTTGAGGAAGACGAAGTTCCCGTCGGAGCAGTGATTGTCCATGATAGCCGAATAATTGCTCGGGCCCACAATCAAATAAAATTACTCAAAGACCCCACCGCGCATGCGGAGATTATAGCAATCACGCAGGCCGCGTCCTATTTAGGGAACGAGCGTTTGATAAATACAACTATGTATGCTACAATTGAGCCGTGCTCAATGTGCGCGGGAGCGCTCGTTCTGGCGCGCATCAAGAGATTGGTTTATGGCGCCGTGGATCCCAAGACAGGCGCATGCGGCTCGGTCTTTAACATTACGAATAGCAGAAAACTCAACCACAGAATTAAAGTATCAAAAGGCATTCTCGAAACAGAGTGCGCCGCGCTATTAAAAGAGTTCTTTTCCCGCCTGAGACAGCCGATAGATATGTCGGCGGGATCCCCCCGCAAGTCAGCCGGATAATCGCAGGCGGGAAAGAAGAAGCGTAAAAGTGGCAACAAATAATTACGGCTAATAACAGCAAAAATAATATAAGATTTAAGAAATTCAATAATTAGTCGGAGAGGTCGCCTAGTGGCCTAGGGCGGCGGTTTGCTAAACCGCTATATGGGTAATACCGTATCGAGAGTTCAAATCTCTCCCTCTCCGCCATCGTATTTTCAGAGCGTTCCCGGGTTCAATCAGGAACGCTCTTTTTTTGTCCATTCCTCTATATCCCCCGACGACAAACAACCCCAGTATTAATCAGACAAGATCAGCTTTCATCAGGAATCAAATCCATTAAAAACGCCTCGAGTATGGTGAAAGTGTGGCGGCTTAGAAGTTCGTATAAAAATATTTCTCCTGCCAACTTGCCATATATAGCATGAGGAACCTCTCTAAGTGTAACGTCTGGTTAATGCGTTGTTTTGAAAAAAGTTGCAATAATTTTGCCACTTTTTGCGTCTTATATAGTAAGGGGATATGAGGTCCCCTTATGAGTAAAAACCGCAAAAAGGAGGTTTATTGTGACAGAAAAGGAATTTTGGGTGTTTTTAAGCAAGTCCCTTGCAAGAGGCAGGATTCCGCAATTATCCGGATATAGGAATAGTGATGATAAACTTGTCGATGCTGCGGGAGCATATTTCGGTGGTCATTCTGTATTATTTGAAGGCCATGAAAATCTTGCAAAAGACATTATTGTAGAAATCGGAGAACTGATATCAATTCCTGATGTAACGCTCCGGGCAAAAGAAGCCATATTAATGATCCTGGCGCATCATCCATCGAAAGAGGCGCTGTGGGCTCTTACGAAATATAATAAAAATCCGGATAAAGGTCTGGAATATACCGCACATTTCGCTCTGCAGGAATGCGAATGGTGGAATGAGTAGTCTGGGGTAGAAGGACAAATTGGCTTGAATATAACCAAATAAGGGGGTAAAATATGAACGGTTATAATAATGGCATAGTAAGCGTTCCGCAACAAACAAACGAAGACATGATGAGTCGTTCCTACAAGTTTAAATAAGGCATATTAAAAATATAACAGCTTTAAGTAATAGAAAAAAGAAATTTGCAGTGCTCGCCGCTATTGACGAAAAAAGTCTCATCACTGCGTTTACAACTCTATCCGATAATCATGATGTGGCTTGCCATCATGCAGAGATAGCGTGTGGACTGGGCTCTTTTATGACGATCAATAAGAATCAACACAACAAGTTTATAGATATCTCAAAAATCGCTTACAAGATTGGTAATAAGCGGCATGAAATTGAGATTGGAAACAGAGCTATCCGTTCAATATAAGAGCTCATCTCAAAAAGCCAGGGTGCTTACTGAATCATGGGTTGCGTCTAACATTTATTGTCCCGCCTGCGGCATCGATGTCATAAAATATGAAAGTAATAGACCGGTTGCTGATTTTTACTGTGCAAAATGCGAGGAAGAATACGAGCTAAAAAGCAAAATCAATTCGATTGGCTCTAAAATCGTAGACGGTGCTTACAAAACAATGCTTGTGAGACTCGCGAGTAATGATGTCCCCAGCTTATTTCTCTTAAGCTATTCCTTGCGAGATTATTCGGTACTAGACTTTTTTACAATCCCAAAACATTTTTTTGTAGCAGATATAATTGAAAAAAGACCTCCACTTTCACCAAGCGCGCGTCGAGCAGGATGGGTTGGTTGTAATATTCTTCTATATGGGGTTCCAAGTAGCGGAAGAATTTTCTATATTAAAAATAGGCAAATAGAGCCCAAAAAAGCAGTTATCGGGGCATGGAAAAAAACTCTATTTTTGCGCGATAAAAAATTGAATTTAGATAAGGGTTGGATTTTAGATATAATGCGTTGCATAGATACCCTGGGCAAAAAAGAATTCAATCTTGATGAGATTTATGCTTTTGAAAAAGAGTTGTCCGTAGCTCACCCAAATAATAAACATATAAAAGATAAGATGCGCCAACAGCTTCAATTTTTACGCGACAAAGGCTACTTAGGTTTTATTGGAAAGGGGAGCTATAAATTAATATGAAAAATGAAAAAGTCTTGGTAAATAAAAAGGAATTATGTAAACTGCTTGATTATTTAGAGAAGGATGAGTATTTACATTATATGGCATATGAGCTTCCAAGACCTACTAATCATATTTATAGAACAATTAAAAATTTGAAAAAAGAAATATGAAAATAATTCTAATATCTTTTTTAGCCACGTGTATTTCAATGCCAACCATTTTAGAAGGCATATTGTGATTTATAAAGGATATGAAAGAGACGATGAAAATTTTGCTGTGCTCGGACGGCAGAAAAATTGTTATTACAAAGCCGTGTGGAAAATTTGGTTTTGGTACCGTAAAAACGAGATGATTTTATGGTATGGATATATAATCCCTCTGATAGTTTTAAAGGCATATAAATGGATTTGGGGTCAGGAAGATTGCAATTATCCTCCTCCGAAGTATAAGGGTAGAGCCATGTCCTGGGAAGGATGGGAAAAGATAGGAGAAAAGTGGGCAAAGACAGGAGATGGCATAGAGGATTTAAGAGACAGGCTAAAAAACGTAATTTAGCGAACTTATAATGATCCATAAAATTATTAACTGAGAGCGAATGCTATGAACGTCATGGAAGCAATTAAGAAAAGATATAGTGTGCGCAGTTATCAGGACCGCGCAGTGGAAACAGAAAAGCTGGAAAGCGTATTAGAAGCAGCCAGGCTTGCGCCCTCAGCAAGCAACCGGCAGGAATGGCGCTTTATCGTGGTGCGGGATAAAAATATCCGGCAGTGCCTGATGCAGGCGGCCAAAAACCAGGCTTTTGTCGGTCAAGCGCCGGTTGTGATTGCCTGCTGCGCCAAGACCGATAGTCATGTCATGACCTGCGGACAACAGTGTTATCCCATTGACGTTGCTATCGCCATTGAGCATATGGCGCTTAAAGCAACCGAAGAGAACTTAGGAACTTGCTGGATAGGAGCTTTTTATGAAGACAAGGTTAAGGAGATATTGAATATCCCTCAGGATATCCGGGTAGTGGAACTTCTAGTATTAGGATATCCGGTTAAACTCCGCCCAAGCCCTAAGGATAGATTACGTCTTAAAGAAATTGTAATGTATGAAAAATGGACCCCCGGCTTAATTTAATGCTCAGTAGGACAGGTGGTGAATACCATGCCGCAAATAAGTATAATTTGTAAAAAGAAGAGTTTTGGTGTACAATATGAGGCACTAAAGAAAGGAGGCTATTGCGATGAAAAAGATACTAATCGCTTTAATAGCTTTAACATTCGCAACGTCGCTCTGTTTTGCTGACGGCTCAGGCCAGGCCGCGAAGAGCACCAGCGAACTCAAGACTTTTGTAGGCAAGATCGTGTCATTAGAATATGCCGATCCTACAAAAGGGGTTGATAAGAACAACATGAAGGTTCTGGGCCCGGACGGCAACCCGGTTTCCTTCACCGTCCCACTCACAGTTACGCTTCTTGATGCCGCGACAAGAATTACCACCCTTAATACCTTTAAGGTTGGGGACACGGTAAAGGTCGAACGCGTAAAAGACGAGGTAAGGTCAGTACAGAAAACTCGATAAGGTTTCGCATTTTAAGTATCAAAAGCAGGGCAGGTTTTCCAGTAATTACGGGAAAACCTGCCCTGCTTTTTTGTTAATGGACTTTGACGGAAAGTTATGATATTATTGCCCATATGAAGCTATTTTCAAAAATAATAGGATTGATTATATTGATAGGCGTTATCTGTTCACTCCTGCCCGTCGCGGGACTCTACCTTCAGAAAGATGCGGCCGGCCCAACCAACGAGCAGATTATAAATAAGCTGAAAGATAATAAAGGCAGCTACTTCTCATTTATCGTATTCGGGGATAATCACGCCGGTTTCATATTCGATGACAGCGCCTTTTTGAAACTTATCCATCGCATGAATAGAGAAAATCGTTTCAGGAAACTGAATATGGACTTTGCTGTAAATTTAGGCGACGTGAGCTTTATTAAAGGCACAGAGTGGGACTACCGCGTATATAACAGGCTGCGCGCCAAGATAAAGTGGCCTGTTATAAGCCTAATGGGTAATCACGATGATGATAAAGGCGGCGAGTCCCGGTTTAAAAAATATTTAGGTAAAAAAGAGTTCGCGTTTGCCCAGCGCAATTCTTATTTTATAGCGCTCGATAATAAGATTAACGCCTTAAGCGAAGAACAATGCGCCTGGCTTGAGGCAGAATTGAAAAAATCACTCGCCTTTAAACATAGATTCGTGCTGATGCATAAACAGGCTCTTTCTCTATATCAGCAATCATGGTTCAGACCGGAACTAGTGAAATGGTCTTACCGGTTTATGAAATTATGCGAAGAGTACAAAGTGGATATAGTTTTTGCCGGCCATGAACATATGTTTAGAGAAGGCGCTTACGGCGGCGTGCGCTATATCATCTCCGGCGGAGGGGGCATGCTTTCTCAGATTCCGGAAGCCGATGGCGGATATTTGCATTATCTGGTCGTGCGTGTTTACGGCGACTACGTAGATTTCGAAGTCCGAAAAGTATTTCCACCGCTTTGGGAATATTTCACATATTATATGTGGAAAGAACTGCTCTATTTTGTAAAAGATATTTTTTTCTAACCTTGGACAATGCGCATATTAAGAGACTACATATTAAAGGAGTTCTTCCATTCTTTTCTACTCTCGATCGTAGTATTCACATTCGCGTTTCTCATCGGGAATATAATTCAGATAGCCAATCTCGTAATAAATAAAGGCGTAAATATAATCTCGGTTTTAAAACTTCTCTTCTTTATGATACCGTGGTTATTAAGTTTTACGTTTCCGATGGCATCCCTCACATCCGTCATACTAATGTTTGGCCGGCTCTCAAACGACGGCGAATTCATTGCCATGAAGGCGAGCGGCATAAGTTTGTATAGGATCGCGTTCCCCATCCTCATGTTGGGTGGTATAATAAGTTCTACTACCTTTATATTGAATGACCAGATCTCATCAAACGCCTCTTATGCTTCGAGGAAAGTCATAAAGGAGATAGGCCTGCGTTCGCCGGCCGCTTACTTAGAGGCGGGCACATTTATAAGGGGTTTCGAAAATTACGTCATCTTTATATATGATGTCAAAGGAAATAAATTCAAAAATATAAGAATATACCAACCACAGGAAGGCAAGCCGACAAGGACTATCATTGCCGAATCAGGCGAGATAAACACATTTCCCGATAAAAATCAACTGGAGTTAAAATTATTTAACGGGACCAGCGAAGAGCCCTCGCCTACGGATCCCGAGAATTTCTATAAATTGAATTTCAGGACTTACTACATGACGATAGACCTTTCAAAGATATTGAAGCAGGAGAAGATAGAAAAAAAGGTCAGGGAAATGACCATGAGGGAATTGCGTAACGAAGTTAGTAAATACTCGGCTCAAAAGATCGATCCCATGCCGCTTTTAGTCGAGGCATATAAGAAGATAAACATGTCAATAGCGTCTTTCGTACTGATACTTGTAGGCATACCTTTAGGTATAAGGGCACATAGGAGCGAGAAGTCGATAGGTTTTGGAATAAGCCTTATACTATTCGCGATATATTGGGGCTTATTTCTCGCGGGTATAGCCATCTCTCTTAGAGGCACGGCGCCGCCATTGATCGGGGTATCTCTGGCGAACATTGTTTTTTTTGTATTTGGCATAATAGTGTTTATATTTACGGCAAGGAGGTAGTCTACTTCGCCATTCAAACCGTAAAATTCGGGTATGGCTTCGTAGCACCTATCGCTACGAAGCTCAAAGCTGAAAAACTTTGAGCGAAGTAGGATGGTCTACTTCGCCATTCAACGCGTAGAATTCGGGTATGGCTTCGTAGGACCTTGCAACTAATTCCTGCGAAGCCCTACCGGCTATTACTATTTGAAGGGCGAAGCAGAAAAGGAGGTAGCGTTTATGGGTTTGAAAAGCCAGTATCAGATATCCAGAAAACAGAGGTTTAAAAGAAAAGCCGCGCGTAAAAAGCTTACGGCTAAGGGAGCGAACCTTAATGAATATTTCTACGGGAAGTACTATTTAAAATCCGGCACGGCCGTATAAGGCGCTTAAGATGGAAATAATTTACGATGTTGTAATAATAGGCGGCGGCCCCGCCGGGCTTACGGCCGGCATATATGCCGCGCGCGCCAGGATGAAGGCGCTTCTTCTTGAAAAGGCGGCATGCGGCGGCCAGATGCTGACCGCAGATATCATCGAAAATTTTCCAGGTTTTCCGTGCGGCGCAAATGGGCCGGAACTCGCAGATTTGATGTTAAAACAGGCCGAGGCGTTTGGCCTTGTAATTTCCACCCGCGAAGCGGAAAAAATATTATTAAAAAAGGCCGAGGCCGATCCTTTCGTTGTAGAGCTGGGCGAAGGAGAAAATATCAAAACCCTTTCGGTCATAATAGCGACTGGGGCCAGATGGAATGCTTTAGGCATTCCGGGCGAGGACAGGCTTAAGGGAAGAGGCGTCTCTTATTGCGCGACCTGCGACGGCCCTCTTTTTAAAGGCAAGGATATAGTAGTTGTGGGCGGCGGGGACACTGCCTTGAGCGACGCGATATTTTTAACACGTTTTGCAAATAAAGTCGTTGTAGTGCACAGGCGCGATAGACTTAGAGCCGCGCGAATATTACAGGAGAGAGCGCTTCTAAATAAAAAGATAGAGCTTTGTCTGAAATCTGTAGCCGCGGAGATTATCGGCGGCAGCAAAGTAGAAGGCGTTAAAGTTAAAGATATAGCCACAAATAAGGAGAAGATTATAAGGGCAGACGGTGTATTTGTCCTGATAGGCCTCTCCCCTAATTCAGAAAGTTTTAAGGGCGCGCTCAAGTTAGATGAAAGAAGCTATATAATATCCGATGACGATATGAGGACTTCCGTGGACGGCGTATTCGCATGCGGCGACGTTCGAAAAAAAATGTTAAGGCAGATTGTGACCGCCGCGGGCGAGGGCGCCACCGCCGCCATCAGCGCCGAGCATT
>MHFG01000059.1:321-24951 GCA_001804065.1 Omnitrophica bacterium RIFCSPHIGHO2_02_FULL_46_20 | reverse complement strand
CCATTCAAACCGTAAAATTCTGGTATGGCTTCGTAGCACCTATCGCTACGAAGCTCAAAGCTGAAAAGCTTTGAGCGAAGTAGGATGGTGCCGAGTGGCAGAGCGTTCATCTTTTATAGCTGAAATGTCCTAAAAATCACGTTGAAAATCACGTTTTTTCTTACGGAATAGCGGTCTTAGGCAAGCTGCATATGCTTATATAAGGGCTTGGCTACGGATCTTAGAACATTAGAGGCGTTGAGAATCTCAATACCGATAACTCTGCCGTTTTCATCAAGCTCCGCATTGAGACCAGGGGCGATTTCCACAAACTCTTCCTCTTTGCCCTTCCTTGCGACTATATAGAGCACATCTGCTTTCGGGTCGTAATTTATCTTTGGCTTATTATTCATATCTTCTTCCACCTCCCTGAATTTATACGGCTATGTTTTTGATATGGTCTTATAGGATGAATTGTAATTATTTCTATGGCGTATCGCTTGTCGTCGTAAGTAAGAGCCACGTCTCTTATTTTACCTTCAAATTCGTATTTACCTATCGCCATACAATGACCCGTTGCGCTATCGTAATAATGCTCTTTTGCTTCCTGAAAAATTCTCTTCGGCAGATTATGTGGAATATTTCTTACATTTAGCCTGAATTCTAAATGTGATGTATATACTATCCTCTTCATACGGATGAATTATCCCACATATTCTTATCCATTGCAATAACAATTCATCTACAATAAAGCCACACAAGCCAATGCAATAGTGTATAATATAGCAAAAATGGCGTATCCCTATGCGTTTCAATAGAGTTACGCCCCAACGTTAACAAAAAGAGAGGTCTACTTCGCCATTCAAACCGTAAAATTCTGGTATGGCTTCGTAGCACCTATCGCTACGAAGCTCAAAGCTGAAAAGCTTTGAGCGAAGTAGGATGGTGCCGAGGGGCAGAATCGGACTGCCCACGCCTGCGTTTTCAGCGCAGCGCTCTACCACTGAGCTACCTCGGCATAAAACTTTATGTGGCAAATAAATTAACACGAAAAAAGGCAGCAGTCAAGCACAATAAAGCCGCTTTTATGCAAGACAAGGTTATTCGACTTAGGAAAGGTAAAAAAGGGCGGCTAAAGGCCGGGCATCCGTGGATATTCAAGGGCGCTATTCTGGAGGTAGGTTCCAATATTAAGCCCGGCGACATCGCCACTGTGGTAAATAACGAAAATAAATTCATTGGACGAGGTTATTATAATCCCGCTTCAGAAATTTCAATACGGCTCCTCACTTTTAAAGACGAGACCATAGACCGCCTCTTTCTTCATAAAAGAATAAAAGACGCAATTGATAAACGAGACTACCTTAAAAATATCACAAACGCGAAGAGATTGATATTTAGCGAGGGGGACGGCCTGCCGGGGTTAATAGCAGATTTATATAGTGACACATTAGTATTTCAGGTCTTTACATTTGGAATGGAGAAATTAAAAGAAGTAGCTTTAAAGATACTTACAGACATAGTTAATCCTAAATATGTATACGAAAAGAGCGACTCGCCGTTTCGGAAGATCGAAGGGCTAAAATCAGTAAAAAATTGGATTGGCTCAAATGGCCAGACAAGCATAGAAATATATGAAGGCAAGGCAAAGTTCGTCGTAGATATAGAGAACGGCCATAAAACCGGTTTTTACCTGGACCAGCGTAAATCAAGGCTTGCCATAGGCGCTATCTCAAGAGATAAAACCGTCCTCGATCTATTCTGCTACACCGGAGGATTTTCGATAAACGCGAGCCTTGGAGGCGCAAAAAAAGTTCTAGGGGTAGATAAAAAGAAGGAATGGCTGACTTTAGCGCGTAAAAATGCCCTGCTAAACGGCGTTTCTGGAAGCATGAATTTTATCGACGGCGACGCGTTCCTGATATTAAGAAAGATACTTGATGCGGGAGAAAAATTTGATATCATAGTGTTAGATCCGCCATCATTCGCGAAGGATAGAAGAGCTATTATAACGGCATCAAAGGGTTATAAAGAATTAAATACGCTTGCTATAAAAATCTTAAATGAAAACGGAGTTTTGTGCACATTCTCCTGTTCTCACAATATGCCGAACGATATATTTTCTAAAATATTAAAAGACTCGGCCAAGGCCGGGGGTAGAAAATTCAGTATCTTAAAGAGATGTCGTCAGGACAAGGACCATCCGATAATAAAGACGATACCCGAAACAGAATATTTGAAAGGCTGCTTCCTTAAGTTTTCTTGAAGAGGGAATAAGGAAAGATTGTTATCTACATTATCCCTATCACATAACTCAAATATGCAGTTATAGGCAGGATATATTTCGTGATAATGCCGATAGAAGGCAACATCTCGAGCGAAATGACTCCGCGTTATTCTCGCTTGTCACCGGATCATAATAGGGTAGACGAGGCGCGTTCCAGCATATCCGATGATATTGAGGTTACAGAAGAGTATCAACAAGCACTAAAGTGGTTGAAGGCCGGGGCGCCGATTGTTTTTGTTAGCGGAAAAGCCGGAACGGGAAAGACCACATTCATTCGTTATTTACGCGAACAGCTTGACAGACACCTTGTTGTAGTTGCTCCGACAGGGGTGGCCGCGCTCAATATTCAAGGCGTCACAATCCATTCGTTCTTTCGTTTCCCTCCCAGAGTTGTTATTGATAGCGATATTAAGCTTGTCCGTGATAGGAGACTATACCGGAAAATGTCGCTTTTGGTTATTGATGAGGCGTCAATGGTTCGTTCTGATATTATTGACGCAATCGATAAATTTTTGCGAAAAAACAGAGAAAATCCCGCTCCGTTCGGCGGTGTACAGCTATTGCTTGTAGGCGATCTTTTTCAACTTCCGCCGGTGCTAAATCGTCGTGAAGCCGAAGCGTTACAGGTCATGAGGTATGAAAGCCCATATTTCTTTAGCGCGAAGGCGCTTGAGCATCGCAGCATGGTTTCTCAGGACCTTACAAAAATATACCGTCAGACAGATCCAGACTTTGTGCATCTTTTGGATAAAATTCGGCATGCCGAGGATCTCAATACAGTTCTTCCCTTATTGAATCGGCGTTGCGGCGTGGAAAACGACTTGGAACAAACGATTATTACATTAGTCTGCACTAATAGAGTCGCAGACCATATTAATGATGACTACTTAGATAAACTTCCCTTGGATTCTCTTACCTTTATAGGAGAAATATATGGAAAGTTTGCTATAGAGGATGAAAAACTTCCCTCTCCATTGAATTTGTCTCTTAAAGTAGGGGCCCAAGTTATGTTTACCAAAAATGACGACAAGAAGCGATGGGTTAATGGAACGCTTGGGAAAGTGGTGGGGCTAAATAGAGATATGCTTCGTGTAGAGAGCGAAAGTCGCTATGGCGCAGTTATACACGATGTCCAGAAGGTAACTTGGGAATCTTTCAAGTATAAATATGATGAAATGTCAGATTGTATCATTCCGACAAAAGTAGGCACATATGTGCAATATCCTTTAATGCTTGCATGGGCTGTGACGATTCACAAAGGCCAGGGCAAGACCCTCGAGAAAGTTAAAGTTGATCTTGGCGAAGGCGCTTTTGATTATGGGCAGGTTTATGCAGCTCTCAGCCGTTGTCGTTCGCTTGAGGATATTTATTTGATTAAACCGATCAATGTCCGTGATGTAAAATGCGACCCCGTAGTCAAAAGATTTTATGCCGCATTAAATGCGCGATAAAGATGGAGGGGTCAGGTCTCGCCATTCGTCAAAAAGTGCAAAAAGTGGCGAATGGCGAGACCTGACCCCATTAACAACTGAGAGATATCTCATTTACACCCACCTTAAAATCTGCTATAATTTCATTAACAAAACCAACAATATTAACACACATAAGTCGATTGCCTGATACAAACGGCTAATAAATATACACATGCTGGCGTCCCGCCAAAGAGCGGCGGGACTGGCCATGAATAGTGTAAAGTCTGGTTTAGGCTGGCATAGCTCCCTACTTCGCAATCAATGTGTAATAGAGAAGATGCTTCGTAGGGCAAGCAGTTGGTTCTACTTCGCCCTTCAATTAGAAATAGCCGGTAGGGCTTCGTAGGAACTGCGACACGCGTTTAGGTTTCAGAGTTAATATACACATGCTGGCGTAGCTCAGTTGGTAGAGCAGCGGTTTCGTAAACCGCAGGTCGGTGGTCCGATTCCACTCGCCAGCTCCAAATTTTTGAAAAAAATTTGATCCTGAAGCTGCGTTAAAAAATCCGACGAATAGAAGGATTTTAGCGGCTGAAGGACCTCTCCACTACATATGGCTCGATTCAGGGACGTCCTAAAAGATCGAAACTTTTTTTGCCTCTGGCTCGCCCAGATCATATCCAACTTCGGCGACAGGCTGACTCAGATGGCTCTTGTTGCGCTCGTCTATCAGCGCACACCTGGAAGCGCTATCGCCCTCGCAAAACTCATTTCGTTTACGATCATACCGGTATTTTTGATTGGCCCGATAGCAGGCGCCTGGGTCGATAGGCTCAACAAGCGGAATGTAATGATAATTTCGGACCTATTGAGGGGGGTGCTTATACTTACAATCCCCTTCTTTATCATGTCAAAGCAGATCTTACCGATATATCTGGTCGTATTTCTCACCTTTTCCATTTCCCGCTTTTTTATACCATCGAAAATGGCTATCATACCGGATCTTGTGCCAAAGGATAAGCTTTTGGTGGCAAACACTTTAGCCGACACCACGCACATGCTGGGAAATGTCATGGGGTTGGTCGCGGCCGGTATCCTTGTTAACATAAAATATATAGGCGCTATAGGCGGTTTCTATATAGACGCGGCCAGCTTCTTTTTCTCAGCCGGCCTTATAACGATGATGGCACAGAAGGAATTCGTAAGTCATGTTCGAGAAGATATAAAAGTCACACGGGAAGCGTTCGAAAACTCTATCAGAAAATCAATTTTTGAAGAGATCAAAGAAGGCGCGAGGTATTTAAGAAAATATGATGATATGCATTTTATCGTATACGTCTTCTTCCTTCTCATGGCAGGCCTTGGCGCGATATCGTGCGTTATAATAGTGTTTATTCAGGAGTCTTTCGGGACAGCCACCCTTGACCTCGGTTTAATCGGCATGTTCTTAGTCGGGGGCCTGCTGTTAGGGACGCTTATATACGGCAGGTTCGGCCAGCGGATAGAGAAGCGAAGGGCCATACTCTTGAGTTTCGCGATGATGGGGATATCGATTATATTGTTTACATTTTTTGTGAGACGATACCCCAGCATTTTAACGAGCGGTATACTCTCAGGCCTCATAGGGATAACGGCAAGCCCTATAATGGTCTCTTTAAATACGCTTACTCATGAGACGATGCCGGAAGAAGCGCGCGGGAGGACTTTTAGCTCGTTAGAGGCAGTTATACACCTTGCGTTTTTAATATTTATGTTCCTGGCGGCTTACGCGGCAAAATACGTAGACAGATTCTGGACGCTTACTGCGGTAGGAGCTCTATTTTCCATATGCGGCCTTATAGGGGCTCTCTTTATTTCCGGAAAACCGAAGCGGCGGGAGATTATCTGAGCTTTAAATCTTTTTCCTTTTTTGCCTTCTCCGCATTACAGACCCTGAAGTAATTGCAGATAGGGCAGCAAATGTTCTCTTCTCCCTTTTCCCCGCGATACCATTTGGTCTCACAAGTCCAATAGACCTGGCATGTTTCGCAGCAATTCATCTTGGGATTGGGCATAACTAATTTCCCCTCTTTGTCTTTCAAGATACATTATGCAGGTATAATTGTCAATATAATTCTAAGTAAATCGGTCGGGAATCGTAAGGCAAAATGTCAATAATTCCTTGATTCTTGCGCAAAATTTATGTAAAATGTAGCCGATGTTCCATGTGTAATCGTAAGGGAGTTGGCACATGAAACCTCGCATTGCATTCGGGAAAGGTTCCATATGCAATTGTAAGGGGGTAGGCATATGAAAGAAGTAATCGAACAAATACTCAAAACGGAAGAGTCTGCAAGAAACAGAGTCGAGAAGGCCGAGGCCGAGGCCGAGGATATTGTCGCTAAAGCGAAGAAAGAGGCCTCTATCTTTATCAAAGAGATGACGGAAAAGGCCGCTGACTATGCCAAAAGAAAGAAGGATGAGTACGAACATCAGTTCTTAACCGAAAAAGACGACGTTCTTCGCCAGACTAAAGAACAGGCAGTCGCGCTAAGAAGGAAAAAAGAAAAGAATATAGATCCTGTCGCCAATAGCATCTTCTCTCAAATAATGAGCATACAAGAATAGCCATGCGGCAACTTTCTAAATACGCTTTTGCCAACGCAAAGGTAAGGGCCCTCTTATCCTTTCTGCTAAAACAGGATGAATTTTCACGTCTTCTTGATGTAAAAGACCTTCATGAGCTCCTCGAGGCTTTAAAAAACACATCATACAAAGATATCATAAGCGCTTTAAATATCGAAAATCCGGACCTTGCCCTTTTGGAAAAAGAGCTCTCAAAGAACAATCTTAATATATATAGAAAAGTATACGATTCTCTACCGGGTAAAAATGAGCGTTCTTTTGTGCGGCTGCTCATGCAGAGGTATGAGCTGGAAGAGCTGAAGCTTGCGTTAAGGTTCTGGCATAAAAAGGAGGTTTCCGGTATAGATAACTACCTCTTGGGCGAAAAGATCAGTTTTGACATAGATTTTAACAAGATAATATCGGCGCATACGATAGAAGACATAATATCGCTTTTAGGCGATACCCCGTACAAAAAACCTATTTTAAAAGCGCGCGATAAGTTTAAAAATAGCGGCTCGCTTTTTTTCATAGAGACATCTTTAAGCTTAGATTACTATGAAAGGCTTCTTGCTCTGAGCCGCAGGCTTTCTTTAGTCGATAGAAAAGTCGCCCAAAAAATATTGGGTATCGAGATAGACAGCGAGAATATCAGTTGGCTTATAAAAGGGATAAAGTACTATTCTCTCGACAAGGCCCAGATGCTGGACTGGATCATACCCGGCGGTGAGCGGATAGCGAAGAAAAGAATAGAAGGTTTTCATACGATCAACGACTTATCAAAGATAACTGAAAGTCTGGCAATAGGCCCTTATACGCGGATCAAGGATCTGGCAGAGTCCAGCATACACCTTATAGAAAGCTTTCTTTACGAGATTTTATTAAGAGAGGTAAAAAGGGCGCTCTCCTCTTTCCCCTTTACCATAGGGACTATCTTCGGTTATCTTATATTGAAGCAAAGAGAGATTAAAAATATAATCTCTTTGATATACGTCAAGCGCTATAACTTGAAGAAAGAAGAACTGAATATATGCTGACACCGGCTCCCATGGAGCTTTTTAGTATAGCCGTATTAAAAAATAAGACGGAAGGGATAGCCTCGCGTCTTATCGAATTGGGGATATTCCATCCGGTTGATATACGGCTCATAGAAGAAGAATTGAAAGGAGTGTTTTCTTTCCACATAGAAGATGAATACGCGAAATATGAGGCTTTCGAAATGCGCCTTGCGGATATCGTGAAAAAGACAGGCACAGACGTCCTAACAACAAAAAAAATCGAGACAAAAGCCCTTACCTACATAGAGATAGGAAAGATTTTAAGCGACGCCGAAGGAGAAGTCAATCTCATCAGCGAAGAAAAACGGAATATCGAAGCGGACATAAAAGCCAAAGAGCTCATGCTTTCGTCTTTTAAGGGATACGATCTTCCTTTATATATAAGCGGGCCTTATGCGTACAGTTTCCTGAAGGTAGAGCTTGGAAAACTGGAAGAGCGGGATATCCCGATACTGGAAGAAAATCTAAAAAATACGCCTCATGTGCTTTATCCTTTCAGAAGAGACCACGCCAGGCTTGTTACGCTCCTCATAGGCTTAAGAAGAGATAGAGATAATCTGGAAGCGGCCTTAAAGGATACCTCATGGCAAAGGCTTGAGTTTCCGCAAGACCGCCAAAAGCTATCCGAAGAATTAAAGGAGAAGGCTCAGACAGAAATAGCCGAATGCTTAAAAAAAGTCACGGAAGTAAATGATAGAATAAAAAAATTAGGAGATGAATTTCGCGCAAGGTTGGAACAAATCGAATTCTCCATTATGTTAAAAAAATCTTTATTCGAAGCCAAAAAATATTCTTTCACCACGGGGAAAACGGCTTTTATATCAGGCTGGATCCCGCGGGAAGAAAAGCCGAGACTTATAGAAGAAATAAAAAAATTCGATCCCTATTCGTACATAGAAACCAAGCCGGCCGAAGATATCGATGTATCCAAAGAAGAGATACCCGTCAGGCTTAAAAATAAGCCGTTCTTCAAGCCATTTGAGCTCTTGATAAGCGCTTACGGCATGCCTCGCTACGGGACTATTGACCCCACCGTGTTCGTTGCCATAAGTTTTCTCCTGATGTTTGGCGCTATGTTCGGAGACATAGGGCATGGCATGGTCGTGGGTTTATTAGGCCTGTATCTACTTATAAAAGGTAAAACAGAGAACCTGAAACAGGTAGGCGCTTTAGCCCTATACTGCGGAATAAGCTCAGCTGTATTCGGAGTGTTATACGGAAGCTTTTTCGGAATCGAATTCCATCAGCTATGGATAAAGCCCATGGAAAGCATATTAACTATATTCAAGACATGCGTAATGTTTGGGATAGTCATGATGACCGCAGGCATAGCGCTAAACATAATCAACTCTTTTAAGGACAGGGATTATCTGAAAATTATCTTTGACAAGTCCGGTCTGATAGCCGGTGTCATGTACTGGGCGGGAATAGCGTTGGTGAGCAAATTAGTCGTTTCTAAGGGCGCATTCCCTAAGATTTATTTTTATATCATAATCGGCAGTATAATATTATTCCTCTCGCATCCCATCGTAGAATTTGTCGTTAAAAAAAAGAGAGAAGGAATCGCTGCCTCCTTTATGGAGGGCATGGTAGATGTGCTTGAGATCATGATGCTTTACCTTGCCAATACAGTCTCATTCATACGTATCGCGGCCTTCTGCTTAGCCCACGCGGGACTATTCCTTTCAATATTCGCGCTATCCCATCTCGTTAATAGCGCCGCAGGGGATATTTTAGTATTTGTCCTCGGCAATGCTTTGGTTATACTCCTCGAGGGATTGGTGGTAAGTATTCAATCGGTCAGATTAAATTATTATGAGTTTTTTTCAAAGTTCTTTATAAGCGGAAAGCATGCTTATAAGCCTTTAACATTGTAAAACACTTCGACCGAAGACGAAACGTGGACGAAGCGTGGGATGACAAATAAAGGTAAATAGTGTATAATCTAACAAAAAAGGAGGCAATAAATGAATAGCATTAAAAGGCTTAGCAGTATCATTTTTAACGCAGGCTTGGCTCTTTTTGCCCTTTCTTTCGTTGATATAGTTTGGGCGGAAGAGGCAGTCGGCCTTACAAACAAGAAGTGGGCCTTCATCGCGGCCGCCTTGTCAACAGCTATAGGCGCGATAGCTGCCGGCATAGCCGTTGCGTATGTAGGGTCAGCCGCGGTAGGCGCGATGAGCGAAAAGCCTGAGATAGGCGGCAGGGCGCTGATTTACGTCGGCCTTGCGGAAGGCATCGCGATCTACGGACTGATCGTTTCGATAATGATTTTAGGAAAAGTATAATTGTATGAGGTAAGCGCATGAATATCTTATGCATCGCCGACAGGGATTCCGGATTAGGATTCAGGCTGGCTGGCGTCGAGACAAGGGATGTCTCTACAAAGGATGAGGCATTGGAGGCGCTGGATGCCGCTTTATCGAGAGAGAATATAGGCGTTATCATAGTGACCGAAAGATGCGCTTCTTTTATCCAGGACAGAATAGAGGATCTCATGTATAGTAAAAAGCTCCCTCTGATCTTGGAGGTCCCGTCAAGAGGAGAGCCGAAGAAGAAGCTCTCTGCGGGAGCTATGTTAAAAAAAGCTATCGGCATAAGCGTTTAAATATGGAAAATTCAGCGAACGTAAGCGAGCGAAATATAGAAAATTCAAAAACGATATGCGCTAAGGTCAAAGAAGAGGCCGATGACGAGGTCAGGGATATTTTAGAAAAGGCGCGCGCGGCGAGAGACCGCATACTCGAAGAAGCGAAAAAAGAAGTGTTTGAGAAGAAGAACGCAATGCTCAAAGAATCCGATAACGAGATCGAGAGGATAAAAGAGAGGGTATACTCAAACCTTCATCTGGAAAATTCCAGGGCGATCCTTGAAGAGAAGAATGAGTTCGCCAAAGAGGTTTTAAAGAAGGTCAATGATCGGGCGCAAAATTTTCGTTCGAACGGCGAATACCCTGTTTTTCTAAAAAAGGCCGTCATAGAAGGCGTAGGAATTATCGATGATGCCGAGACAGAGGTATTGTATTCTTCAAAAGACAGCTCTATCATAGATAATGTTTTCATAAAAGATGTGGAAGAGAAAAGCACGGCGGAATTCAAAAAGATATCGCTCGAGTTTAAAAAAAGTGATTTTGGCGATATCGGTGTTATTGTCCAGGCGCGAAGCGGCAGGCGTATTTATGATAATAGGTTTTCAGCAAGGCTTAAACGCGCTCATGACGAAATTTATATGAGCCTATTAAAAGAGGTGTTTTTTTGATGGAAAAGACCGCAGGGAAGGTATGCCGGGTCGTAGGGCCGGTCGTTGAGGCTGAGGAGATCACATTCTTAAGGATGCTCGATATGGTCGAGGTCGGCGAAGACCGCCTTGTCGGAGAGGTGATGCGGCTTAAAGACGACAGAGTTTTTATCCAGGTGTATGAAGACACCACATCGCTAAAAGCCGGTGATCCCATTTATTCTAAAGGAAGCCCGCTCTGCGTTGAGTTAGGGCCGGGGCTCATGGGTAATATTTACGACGGTATCCAGAGGCCTTTAGAGGCGCTCGAAAAGGCAGA
The DNA here is from genome assembly GCA_001804065.1 of Omnitrophica bacterium RIFCSPHIGHO2_02_FULL_46_20. GTDB lineage: Bacteria > Omnitrophota > Gorgyraeia > 2-01-FULL-45-10 > 2-01-FULL-45-10 > MHFG01. Next base: position 14,055 of record MHFG01000059.1, on the reverse strand, counting down.
AGGTTTTTATATAAAAAAAGGCGTTCACGTCCTGGCGCTTGACAGAACCAAGATATGGCATTTCACGCCGTTAAAAAAAGAAGGGGACAATATAAAAGGCGGAGAGGTTATAGGGGAAGTGCAGGAAAGCTCCGTCATAAAACATAAGATACTCATCCCTCCTCTTATCGACGGAAAGTTGAAGTGGGCGGCAAAAGAAGGAAATTATAATTTAGAAGAAAGAATAGCGGTGGTCGAAAAAGACGGCAGGAGTAACGATATACTGATGTATCAACGCTGGCCTGTGCGCAAGCCGAGGCCGTATAAAGAAAAACTTACGGTAAGGGAGCCGCTCATCACAGGCCAGAGGGTCATCGATACGCTGTTCCCTCTGGCTAAAGGAGGCTGTGTCGCCGTTCCGGGAGGATTCGGCACCGGTAAGACTGTCGTTGAGCATCAAATCGCGAAATGGAGCGATGCCGAGGTTGTTATTTTTGTAGGATGCGGCGAGAGGGGCAATGAAATGACGGACGTTCTTTTGAATTTTCCGAAACTGATCGACCCCCGCACGGGGAAACCTCTTACGGAAAGAACCGTATTCATCGCGAACACCTCCAACATGCCGGTCGCGGCGAGGGAGGCGAGTATATATACGGGGATTACGATAGCGGAATATTATCGCGACATGGGTTACAATGTCGCGCTCATAGCGGATTCTACTTCGCGATGGGCAGAGGCGTTAAGAGAGCTTGCGGGAAGACTCGAAGAGATGCCGGTTGAAGAAGGTTTCCCCGCGTATCTCCCCGCCAGACTGGCCGAATTCTATGAACGCGCGGGCAGAATAAATACATTAAATGGAGACGGCGCCTCTGTCACCATCATAGCTTCAGTCTCCCCTCCCGGAGGAGATTTTTCCGAGCCGGTCACTTCCCACACAAAAAGATTCATACGCTGTTTCTGGGCGCTGGACAGAGACCTGGCTTATTCGCGGCATTATCCCGCTATCGGCTGGGTAGAGAGTTATTCCGAATATTTAGATGACATCAAAGGTTGGTGGCATGACAACATAGACGAAGAGTGGTTAACGTTACGATACACTATAATGGAGTTACTTCAGAAAGAGCAAAGGCTCGAACAGGTTGTAAAATTAGTGGGCACCGAAGTGCTTCCTCAGGCGCAGAGGCTCGTGCTGGAGATATGTAATATTTTTAAAAACGCGTTTTTACAGCAAAGCGCCTTTGATGAAATAGACACCTATTCTTCCGCCCGCAAACAATTCCTTATGTTAAAAGCCATAGCGGCGCTCTATCACGACAGCGAAAGGCTTATTAAGCAAGGCGCCTCTGTTACAGAAATAAGAGAGCTCCCTATCCATCAGGAAATTATGAGGATGAAGACCAAATATACTGAAAAGGACCTCGAAAAGTTAGCGCAATTACCGGCAAAGGTAGAGGAGTCCTTAAAAGGCTTGGAGGCATAGGTTCTGGGGTGGAAAATTTAATAGAAAACATTTAAGGAAGGAGCGGGGTGAAAGATTATAGTCTGAGAGAATATGTCGGGCTTCAGGAGATAGTTGGGCCGATATTTGTTATCCGCAATATTCATAATGTCGGATACAATGAGGTCGTAGAAATCGTTGATGAACAAAATAAAGCAAGGCTCGGCGTTACCCTGGAAGTAGGGAAAGGATACGCGGTAGTGCAGGTCCTGGGCGGAACGAGCGGCCTCTCATTCGATAACTGCAAAGTCCGGTTCAAGGAAAAGCCTCTCATGATAGGCGTTTCAGAGGATGTATTAGGCAGGGTTTTCGACGGCGTAGGAAATCCGATCGATAATATGCCGAAACCTGCCTACGGCGAGATGTTGGACGTAAACGGACTGGCGATCAATCCGACAGCGAGAGATTATCCGAACAATATAATAGAGACGGGCATATCCTCGATAGATATCATGAATACCCTTGTAAGAGGACAAAAGCTTCCGATATTTTCCGGAAGCGGATTATCCCACGATCTGATCGCGACCCAGATCGCCAGGCAGGCCCGCGTAAAGAGCGAAAGTTTCTGCGTGGTATTCGCGGCGATGGGCGTGAAGTATGACGTAGCGCAGATCTTTATCAAGAGTTTTGAAGATTCAGGGGTTTTAGACAGGGTATCGGTTTTTTTAAGCCTTGCGGATTCACCTTCAATAGAGAGGATACTTACTCCCCGTCTCGCCCTTACCTGCGCTGAGTTCCTTGCTTTCAAGAGAAGCATGCACGTGCTCGTTATAATGACGGATATGTCTAATTACTGCGAGGCGCTTAGGGAGCTTTCGACTGTCCGCGGAGAAATTCCCGCGAGAAAAGGCTATCCGGGTTATCTCTATAGCGACCTTGCAAGTTTGTATGAAAGAGCGGGGATGATCAAGGATGTCAAAGGCTCTATCACACAGCTTCCGATATTGACCATGCCGAATGATGATATAACACATCCCATCCCTGACCTGACAGGATATATCACAGAGGGCCAGATAGTTCTCGATAGAGAATTACACAGTAGAGGCATATATCCGCCGATAGCGTGCCTTTCGTCTCTATCGCGCCTTATGAAAGATAATATAGGCATAGGCATGACGCGCGAAGACCATCCGCCGCTTGCAAGCCAACTTTTCGCATGTTATGCCCGCGTGAAAGACATCCGTTCCCTTGCGGCTATAGTCGGCGAAGAGGAGCTCACGCCGCTCGACCTATTATATATAAAATTCGGCGACGAATTTGAAAAAAGGTTCTTAAGCCAAGGCTATTTTGAAAGACGCACAATAGAGGAAGGGCTCGATTTAGGATGGGATATTATTTCGATTCTGCCTAAAGAGGAGTTGGTAAGGATAAAAGAAGAATATATTCAGAAGCGCTATAAGAAGAAGGCTTGAGAATGAGTTTTACCATTGCCGCGACGAAAGCAAATCTTATAAAGACAAAGAGATCGCTTGCCTTTACCAGAGAGGCCTATGAATTATTAGATGAAAAGCGCAGGATACTAATGCATGAGCTGACATCCATTCTTTATATTACTGAAAATCTTGAGAGAGGGTCGGATTCAAAACTTCACGAAGCATACGAAACCCTGGATAAGGCCGTAGTCGCCATGGGCAAAAGAAGCGTAGAGGAGATAAGCTTTTCAATAGATATCAATAACGATATATCTATATCGAATAAAAGGATCATGGGAGTGAACATCCCCGTTATAGAACTGGATGTCAAAGGCAACCCGCCTTATTGCAGTCCTTACGGCGTAAGCCTCTACCTCGACGAAGCCATATTGAAATTTAAAGAGGCCTTAAACCTTTTAGCGCAATTAGCAGAAAAGAGGATCGCGCTTTTGCGTATCGCGGAAGAGGTGCGCAAGACTATACGCAAGGTCAATGCGCTGGAAAAAATATATATCCCTGATTTCGAAAATATACTTAAATATATAGGCGATAGGCTTGATGAAGAAGGAAGGAATTCTTTTGCGACTATGAAGATGATAAAGCTTCGTTTAAAGAGGTAGCGATGGCGGTAAAAAATATAGTTGTATCCGTAGCGGGCGAGAACGGCGGTATCTCCACGGTAAAATATGCCATATACCTGGCAAGGCTTCTATCGTCAAAACTTACCGCCATATATGTTGTCAACGAGAGGATCTTGAATGAACTTTTGGTAAGGAAGATATTTGTGGAGGCCGAAGCGCACTCCTACGCCCGCGATCTGGAAGAGCGGAGCCGGCGCCTTTTGGAGAGGGTCAGAGAAATGGCGCATAGTAAAGGCGTGGAATGCGAGACAATTCTTTTAAAAGGAGCCATTCACGAAGAGATCATTAACCATACAAGGGCCATGAAGGCGGACATGCTTGTCATGGGCGAATTAAAAGAAGTGTTATCATTAAAGGAAATTTTTTATGATGAGGGCGAGAGGATATTCCGCGAGGCCCCGTGCCCTGTCGTGGTTGTTAAGAATGCCGCCGAGGTAGAGAGGCTGTATAAGGAGCTATAGGATGCAGGCAAGGCTGTCCGATTTTTTTAAAAAAGACTTTTGCTCGCTTGATTTGAAAGCGGCCACCAAAGAAGGGGCTATAAGAGAGATAGCGGCCCTCTTATCAAAATCAGGCAAACTTAAAGATAACGAAAGATTTGTATCCGATCTTTTAGGAAAATGGCGCCATAACCCGGGCTGTTTCGATAAGAAGACAGCGATAGCGCATTCTCTTAGTGAATCCGTTGACGGGCTTGTCGCGGGATTCGGCAGGTCCAAAAACGGGATAGATTTCAATGCCCCGGATTGCGAGAAAGCGAACCTTGTATTTCTTATTGGAGCGAATCCGCGCGATCTTGATATCTATTTAGTGATGCTAGCCAAGCTTTCCAAGCTTCTCAGTGAGGAATTTTTTAGAAGAGAGCTCTCCTCCGCCGTCACCCACAGCGAAATCATCAGTATAATCAAAAGGTTTGAAGTAAGGTGATAAGGCCGCAGCTATTTAATCATCCACTTAAGCTGCGCCAAAAGTAAAAGATGCGCTATAAGCAGGCCCGGTATAGCGATCACAATCCCCGCTTTTAACCATTCAAGGAAATCGAGCTGTCCCATTTTACGCCGCTCAAGCAAGCCGGCGGCTACTATATTGGCGGTGCTTCCTATTATAGTTAAATTTCCGAGCAGCGTTGATCCAAAAAGTATAGACCACCATAAAGGTAATATATTTATGCCTAGCGCGCCTATATCTTTTATGATGGGTATGAATACGGCAACCGCCAGAACATTATCCATTACCGATGTAAGGGCGCCGGATGTCCACATGCAGATCGCCATCAATAAAGGAATATTGTTTCCGGCGCCGCTCGCTATTGTTTTTGCAATAACCGATGTGATACCCTGATACGTTAACGTGCCTACCGAAGCGAATAGGAAGAGAAAAAAGCACAATGTCCACCAATCGACCTTCCTTTCCACTATGTCACGCGCTTTGCCCCGTCCGATAATCAATGCCACAGAAGCCCCCATGATCGACGCGCCAAGCAGCATGGTGTTTTTCGCGAGGCCAAAAATATGTTCTATCTGGGAGTGAAAAACTAAACTCAAAATTACGCATACGAAGACCGTCCCCGACACAATTACGCCTTGAGGCGCCGAAGGTTTTTCCGGGATGGCCTCTGTTATAGCTTTTTCTTTTTTATGAGCCTGCATTGCCTCATGCAGTTGCCTTATCGGCTTTGAATAATATATGAAAAATAACAGGATAGTCACGATAAGCACGATAAAAGAGATCGGCGCCGCCCATCGCAGGAAATCCATAAAACCCAGGCCGCTGCGCAAAGCTATCATAACGCCTATCGGATTGCCTATGACCGTCGCGCTTGAGCCTATATTCGTGGCGAAGACTACCATTATTATGAAAGGGACGGGATTAAGTTTGTATCTGGAAGTTATATTAAGCATCGCGGTTATCATGAAGAGAATGGATGTAACCTCATCGACAAGAGCCGCAGAAACCCCTGAGGCGATTAAGATCAGCACGACGAGGGCGTTGCCGTTCATGCCAACGAGAGATATCAATTTATTTACAAGATGCTCAAAAAATTGATTCTCTTCAAGAAATCCTATTATTATCATCATCCCTATGAGGAAAAGAATGATGTCTACGTTCGCGAACTCAATGATATGCGGCACATCCAATAATCCCGTGACCAAAAGTATGCCTACGCCGAATAACGCGAAGGCAAGCCTGTAATGCCAGAAGAATATCGCGCCAAAAAATATAGCGGAAAACCCTCCTACGGCTATTAGTTGTTTCGTGGTCAGGCCTAAAAATGAAGAGGCGGATACCACAACTATTACTCCCGCTATATATGCTATCGTATTTTTCATCTTCTTCCTCCTAAGGGCTTCACCGGCAGACTTTCAAACTTATAATAACATACGCCGCCGCGCATAACAAGATTTTTGTTTGAGTTTTTTGTTGAGTAAGCAAGTCGTTAGGTGTATATTATACATACTATAAAGAAAGAGGTAAGAGATGGTAGAAATAAATGGCCAGAATTTCAATAGAGAAGTGCTTGATTCGGAAAAAGTTGTTTTAGTCGACTTCTGGGCGCCGTGGTGCGTGCCCTGCAAGGTCATTGCTCCGACTGTCGAAAAAATAGCCCATGAGCATAGGGACAGAGTCAAGGTCGCGAAAGCGAATGTTGACGATAACCCGGACCTCGCGACGGCATTATCTATATTTAATATCCCTACATTGGTATTCTTTAAGAGCGGGAAAGAGCACTCCCGCCTGATTGGCGTGAATACTAAAGAGGCAATAGAAGCCAAGATAGAAAAGATAACAAACGAGGGGTAGGGTGAACCCCTCACCCTCTTAGAGGCGGGGTAACGAGTAGGAGAATGAGCGGGATGAATATCGCGGTTCTTTGTTCCGGAAGCGGGACCAACCTCCAGGCAATAATCGATAACGTCAAGTCCGGCCACATTCCGGCGAAGATAGCGCTTGTCCTCAGCGATAACAAAAATGCGTTTGCGTTGAAACGCGCGAAAAAAGCGGGGATCGAAACGCTTGCCCTAAATCCGGAAGGTTACAACGCGCGCGAAGATTTTGATAAAGAACTCATAAAGAATTTAAAGAAAAGAAATGTTGAATTGATCGTGCTTGCGGGCTTCATGAGGCTCTTGAGCCCTTATTTTATCAAGAAATATAAGAACAAGATAATGAACATACATCCGGCGCTTCTCCCATCATTCAAGGGGACGCGCGCCATAAAAGACGCTCTTCAATACGGCGTTAAGGTTACGGGCCCCACGGTTCATTTTGTCGACGAGCATCTCGACCACGGGCCGATAATCGCGCAGAAGTGCGTGGAGGTTTCCGACAACGATACGGAAGAGGCTCTTTTAGGGCGCGTCCATAAAGAGGAGCACAATATCTACCCTGAAGCGATAAAGTTGTTTGTTGAAGGTAAATTAAAACTGAAAGGGAGAAAGGTCGTGAGAGGGTGAAGACTGGGATTAAGGACGTAAAGGCAAGACAGATTCTGGACTCAAGAGGGAATCCTACAATTGAAGTCGACATTATATTAGAAGACGGCTCTTTTGGCAGGGCCGCTGTCCCGAGCGGCGCGTCTACCGGTGAGCACGAAGCGGTTGAGCTAAGAGACGGCGATAAGTCAAAATATATGGGCAGGGGCGTATTAAAAGCTGTTAGTAACGTCAACGGCAAAATAAAAAAGCGCGTTAAGGGCATGGACGCTTTAAAGCAGGGCGAGCTGGACCAATTATTGATAGACCTGGACGGCACGCCGAATAAGGCCTCACTCGGCGCGAACGCGATCCTTGGAGCGTCGTTAGCGGCGGCAAAGGCGGCCGCCGCCTCGAAAGAAATGCCGCTATATAGATATATCGGCGGAGATAAGGCAAAGGTCCTGCCCATACCTATGATGAATATATTAAACGGCGGCGCCCACGCGGATAATAATGTCGATCTGCAGGAATTCATGATCATGCCTATAGGGGCATCCTCATTTTCCGAAGCGCTGCGGTGGGGCGCTGAAACGTTCCATAGTTTAAAAAAGATTTTGCATGATAAAAAATTATCTACCGCCGTCGGAGACGAAGGCGGGTTCGCGCCGGATTTAAAATCAAACGAAGAAGCTGTGGAAGTTATTTTAGCCGCGATTGATAAGGCCGGATACAGGGCAGGCAAGGATATATTTATCGCGCTCGATCCGGCATCGAGCTCATTCTACGAAAATGGAAATTATATATTAGAGGCAGAGCCCAAAGTAGAAAACACAACTCTTGACATGATAGAGTTTTATTCCAAATGGGTTTCCAAATATCCGATAGTATCTATCGAGGACGGCCTCGCCGAGGATGATTGGGACGGTTGGCAAAAGCTTACCAAGAAATTAGGCAAGACCACACAGATTGTAGGAGACGACCTGTTTGTCACGAATGTAAAACGTTTGAGGATAGGGATAGAAAAGAAAGCGGCCAATTCCATTCTGATAAAGGTAAACCAGATAGGAACGCTTACAGAGACGCTTGATTCTATCGAACTTGCGAAAAAACACGGTTATACCGCCGTTGTATCTCACCGATCAGGCGAGACAGAGGATACTACTATCTCGCATCTGGTTGTTGCCATGAACACAGGCCAGATAAAAACAGGCTCCGTCTGCAGAACCGACAGGATATGTAAATACAACGAGCTATTGCGTATAGAAGAGTCTTTGGGCAAGAAAGCCGTTTACGGTAAAGAGATATGGCCTGCTTCGCATTCAACGCTTAAATAGCATGTATGCTTCGCAGGGCCTATTCCTACGAAGCCATACCTTTAGTTTAACCATCGGAAGGCGTAGTAGAATGGCCTGCTTCGCATTCAACGCTTAAATAGCATGTATGCTTCGCAGCGCTTATTCCTACGAAGCCATACCTTTAGTTTAACCATTGGAAGGCGTAGTAGAATGGCCAAAAAGGGGATAGCAAAAGCAGCCTTGATTTTTGCCATAATCTTAGCGATATTCCTCCCCTCTTTCGCAAAATATCAGGAACTTCGAGCCAGGAACAAGAGCCTCGAGAGACAAATAAAAACTTTGAAGGAAGAGACAAAGAGGCTCGAAAAAGAAAATGCCCGTCTCGAAACCGATATTACCTACATCGAACAAAAGGCGCGGGAAAAGATAGGCGTCATCAAAAAAGGCGAAATCGTCCTTAAAAGAAGCTCCCGCTAAAATAAGTTGCAATATTTCTTTTTTCTGCTATAATAATAGCCATATTGCGGGGTGGAGCAGCCTGGTAGCTCGTCGGGCTCATAACCCGAAGGTCGTCCGTTCGAATCGGACCCCCGCTACCAAATTTTGCTGGCGACATGGCCAGCAGCAAAATTTCTCAAAAATAGGGACAGGTCCCAATCACGGCGAAATAGACGTGCGTGGGACCTGTCCCTATTTTTTTCTTTTACCAATCACCCACAAGCAGAGGCCTGTCCCCTTGGGACCTGACCCCAATCATTATACGAATGTCTTACACAGAATAATTTTAGGGTATAAAAAAGTTACATATTTCATATTGACAATTCGTGATGTTATGGTAACATAACTATACAGTAACCTAACTATACAGTTTTACGCAAACTTTTAGAAAAGAAGATATGAAAAAACTGAAACAAATCGTATCATTACTAATCCTCGCGACATTCTCATTCAACGCCGCTGTATCGGATCTCGCATTTGGCCAATCACTTAATCACTACACCAACGTAGATAAACTTGCGCCATCTTCCGGCATTGATGATCTTACAGGGGCGCAACATAAAGATATAGCCATCATAAAACTTGCTATTGAAGCGCAGTTAATAGATCTCGTCGGCAAGGGCGTTAAGCAAATAACTGTAGACGAGCTAAAAACTTTGATTGAAAAAGCGAGTAAATATAAAAATACAATATTTAACCTCCCTGCCATAGAAATGCATCCCTTTCTTCATGAGATAGCCACTATAGGCCCTTATTGCCGCATCAAGTGCGCTATTAAGGATAGAACATATTATGCCCTGGTCCGCCTTATTAAAGATGAGAAAGGTGGATTTCCTGTCGAGGTATATACAGAAAACGAGTTCGTCAATTCATTTATGAATTTAGCCGGTCAGAGAGAGGTTGTAATAAGGCCATATGAGGTGACAGCGTATATCGAGACCGAGGCCCTCCCTAGAATCGCGGAAGGCCTTTATTCCAAATATCTTATTTCGGGTCAGGTAATGAAAGCGGATTTTGACGATCTTGCGGCCCGTGAAAGAACCCGTTACAGCGCGTATCTTGAATCTCGCCAAGCCACTATTCAGAATATATACAATACCCCTCGCGATTTAGCTGAAAGAAAAACGAAGACAGCCATTGCGGCATTCGATGGCGCAATCGAGAGGTTCGGCCAAATCGCGGATACCGCGCCGCAAGCTGATGAGAGGACTGGCGCCATATATTTCGATTTTAGCGACGATTACAGGATATTTCATATCTACCCAAGAAATCAAAAAGAATCTCTCGCGCTCCAACAGCCTATCGTGCGGGAGCTTCGAAGGCCGAAGGAGACCATCTACACCCCAGGCCTTCGTTATAAGAAATTCAAAGCGGCAGGTTTTCTTGATCGAAGAGGCGATGTAAAGATAAGAACAGGCCTGCCTAATCCGCGAGCCACCATACGCCACGAGGTAGTCGGCCACGTAAATACCGCATACTTGATCGCGGCCAATCCGGAATTGTATAAAAAGATATTGGATAGCTTCGAAAATATAGCGGAACCGCAGAAAGAAGATACCTTGCGGGAATTTATCCGCATCAGAGTAAACCCATTCTATAGAAATGGGATCCCGGACGAAAGGCTCGATAGTTTCCAGTATCCGAAATTGTCGGAACTACTCTCCAAATCGAGAGAGTGGGGCTCGCTTGAAAGGCCGGCTGATGGAAAGATGGCACATTCTGTCAATTGGGTAAGGGTCGTAGACGAACTCATTGCGCTCTGGGCTGAATTCGGATATTCGCTCGATAATATCATAAAGCCTGAGCTAAAGCCGTCAGGCCGCAGGCTTCATTCCCTTGTTAATATCTGGATAGAGGGGAATAAGCCGCTATTCGCAAGGGCGGGATATTTCGGGCAGTTGGAATCTATACTTACGAAAGATGTCTCCGGCATATCTACGATAGCATGGTGCTGGGGGCAAAGGCTTTCTACATTGGTCGGAGAGAAGAATAAATCCGACGGCACAGACTATAATTCCGACACGGCGTATCGGGATACAAGGAAGAAAGATGAGGAATTTTCAAGAGGGCTTATAGATGAAATAGAGAAGGAAGGGCTCGGCGGTTTGGATACCTCGGATAAGAACTCTCTGGCAGGCAAGTTGAGCGATGATATCGTTGAAGATGTCCTCTTCGACAAAATAGTGCCTGAAGTCAACCGATTGGGGTTTGGAGAGATAGATATGGATGATCTCACGCAAAGGGCAGCGAAACAGTTAAAAGACAGGCTCTATGCAGATGATGATACAGTTTCGACGGATGACCTGTTGAAACTCCTCAAAAGACCCGGCATCCAGGAAAAATTGAGGGCGCTTGCGAACGAGGTGGAGAAATACACTGTCCTCAAGCCAAAACCAAAGGCTCCACAGGATTCGCGGGAAGCGAAGAAGGCCGATGAGAGCGAGGCTCAGGCAAAACGATTAGCCACAAAGGCCGCGATAAGGCGAGCGCAGGAAAAGGCCCGCACTCAAGAAAAGGGACGAGCGCCGCGGCGCGGCGGAGCATTCTCGCCCGCGCCCACCCAGCTTGGCGAGGCCGATGAGAAGCAAGAGCTGCCTAACTACCTTAGAGATCTAACCAAAGAGGCAAAAGACGGCGAAGTGGATGAGGTCTATTTCAGAGACGAGGAGATGCGCGAGATAAAGCGCGTCCTCAATAGGAAAGAGAACCCGAATGTTCTACTCTTAGGCCAGGCAGGCGTCGGGAAGACGGCCATAGCGAATAAGTTAGCGCTCGAGATATCGAAGGCTGAAGCAGGTTACGGCCTCAATGAATATAGGGTCCTCTCATTGGATGCCGCGGCATTCATAGCGGCATCAGGAGGCACAGCCGACGGTTTCGGAAAGCTCGTAAAGGAATTATTGGATTTAATATCGGATGGCAAGACCATATTATTCGTAGATGAGATGCATATATTTTCAGACAGGCGCGGCATACCCGGAGTTACATCTAATTTCTTCCAATATTTAAAGGCGCTCCTGGCCGCCGGCAAGATAAAAGTAATAGGCGCGACTACTGAAGAAGAATTTAAACTCGATATTGAAAGCGACACTGCTTTCGTCAAGCGTTTCTCGCAGATTACGGTAAAACCACCCTCGCCGTCTGCGGCAAAAGACATACTCATCGCGTTAAAAGATCGCTATGAGAAAGCGCAGAATAAAAATGAGCCTGACGCGGCGAAACAGATAATCATAAGCGACGATGTCTGTATAGCGGCAGTGGATGTTTCAGAGCGTGTCTTGAAGACAGAGCCTCTCCTCAGAAAGGCGACAAAGGCGCTCGACGAAGCGGCGGCGGCTGTCCGGACACGCCAGGACGATATTGAGGCGAGGATCAAAAGCGCCGTGAAGAATATCGTCTTCTATTGTAAACAGTTGAGACAGGCAAGGCAAGAGTTAAAAAGAGCCCGCATAGAGGAACTGAGCGCTAAGGTGAGAGGCCAGACTCGAAATCTCCTTGATGCCCAAGATCGCATGCAGAAGGGCTTCGACTACCTCGTCACTGTTCAGGATGTCTTAGAGGCTTTTGTCAAGTTCGGCATACCGCTCAATGTGGTGAACGAGACTGAGCGCGAAAAGGTCAATGGGCTTGAGGCGTATCTAAAAGCGAATCTAAAGGGACAGCCTGAGGCGGTAGAAAAAATAACGGCAAGCATCCAGCGGCAATACGTAAATCAGAATAGAAAAAAGCCTATAGGCGCATTCTTCTTCGCAGGGCCAACAGGGACAGGGAAGACAGAAATAGCGCGCCTCCTCGCAAAGTATCTCTTCGATTCAGGCGACCCGGAGAAGGACGGCGCCCTTATACGAGTCGACCTATCCCAATTCGCGGAGTTTCACAGGATATCACAATTGATAGGCTCACCCCCTGGTTATGTCGGATACGATACGGCAGTGACGCTCCTTGAGCGCGTCCGAGACAAGCCCTACAGCATCGTCCTGCTCGACGAGGCTGACAAATGCCATCCAGATATCCTGACAAAGGTATTTTTGCCTATAATGGAGGAAGGGTCCACGCGCACGCCAAAGGGCGAGGTTGTAGACTTTTCCAATACAATCATAATATTCACTTCGAATTTTGGTATGCGCTCTGAAGATTATCTAATGCCGGCTCAAGAGTTGAAGAAAAAGCTAAAAAGCGCGATTGAAGAAGCAATGCCTCCTGAATTCGTGAACAGGATGGAAGAGCCTATAGTCTACAATATGCTCTCAAAAGAGGTTGTAAACAGCATCGTGAAGGAGGTCCAGCTTCCACAGCTTGTGAAGCGCTACGAGATAGAGAATAGGATCACAGTGGAATTTGAGGATATCGATAAGATTATAGACATGATAGTCGAAAAGGGATTTAGCCCATTGGAGGGCGCCCGAGGCATAAAGAGGGCTATCGCGGATTTAATCGACAACCCCCTCTCAGATATGTTGATTGAAGGCAATATCGGCGAGGGCAAGGCTGTAGTTGTGCGGCGGCCTCAAGAAGGCGATGGAAAATCCGCCGGCCGATTCGAGTTCGAAATAAGAGAGAAGGAAAAGGAAAAAGGAGAGATTCGTCTCGCGGGCGCAAGTCCGGAAGAGACCGCGATCCTCGAAAAAATAGAATCTGTAATAGCTGAGAGAGACATAACTCTAGACGACCTTGAGGCGATGCTCGATATAAAGCCGGCCAATTTCAAAGAAAGCGCGAACTTCAGGCCCAGAGAAGGCCTTCCCCTCAAGGAAGCGCCGGATTCTATTAAATTAAGGGAACATACCCCGCGCAAGATCGATGAGGCTTTGGATGAGGCGATATCAAAAGAGAAGCTGGAAGAGCTATTCACTAAGGCCGGCCGGCAGTTGTCAGGCGATGGCTTTAGCGTAATAGAGCGGGCTATTCGCCGGCTCGTGAATGAAGCAAAGAGACAGGATCTCGACGGCATAACGCGTCTCATCACGAAATATAATAGGTATGCCGAGCTTGAGC
>MHFG01000059.1:0-310 GCA_001804065.1 Omnitrophica bacterium RIFCSPHIGHO2_02_FULL_46_20 | reverse complement strand
GATGCGAAAATTATCCGTAGACAGGTTCTGGATACGGCAGACACAACTCGAGCGGTTTCGTTAGATATAGCGATAGAAGACGCTCGATTAAAGGCGAAGATAACGTATTCCACATACCTCATCTTAAAAGAAGAAGAGCGCCTCATCAACTGTTTTGGCCATCAAATAGAGGATAGAGAAGCGGTTGAGAAGACCGCGAGAGATGAGAGGCCCTTAGCGCAGGCGCGATACGATATAATATCGATGGGTGGTGAAACCGGTTATACAAAGCAGGGCGGCCAAGCAACAACTCTATGGTTCACTGTGCCTA
>MHFG01000058.1 GCA_001804065.1 Omnitrophica bacterium RIFCSPHIGHO2_02_FULL_46_20 | reverse complement strand
AGAAAGAAGAATAGACATCGGTTAGGCCCGTTTCCAACAAGGCTCTATATCCCGAATGGCCATATCTATCGATATAAAAGGAAGCCTCCTGATTTTGCGGGATAAATGTGCCCAGCAAAGAAAGCGCGGCGATTATAGCGAGCAGCCATACGGCCAGCTTTACCGAAGAAAAAAACTTCCAGATCACGGTATGCTTTCGGCATGGGATGAGCAAACAGCGGGTAATCTTTATCTCTTACGCCTTGTATACCTTCACACAACACTGCTTGTGGATGGCCTGGCCTGAAAGGGGGTCTGCCTTGCATGGCCTTAAGACCGTATCGGATGTGCCGGCATCTTTGGCAATCTCTCCAAGCGCCCAATGGCCAAAACCATGCTGTAAACCCACAACCTCAGGATGCATCCCTTTAGTCAATTTGACTTTTGCCTTCACCCTGCCATAGATAGATTCAACCCATACCAAGTCGTCATTGTTCAGGCCCATCTTTTCGGCCGTCACGACATTGACCATCAGAGGATTATCCGGCTTTAACTCAACCAACAACGCGTTATTCTGCGTGCGCGTGTGAGTATGCGACGCCTCTTTCCAGTTGATGAGATAGAGCGGATAATTTGCGTCCGGCTGCCAATCGCGCGGCTCGTAAACCGGCAGCGGATCTACGGGCCTACCCCATGCGTCCTTCTTCTTGGCAAAATCGGCATTGTAAAATTCGACCTTCCTTGAAGGCGTGGAAAATCCATGGACCGCGGCGCCGCCTTCTATAATCAACCCGATCGGTTTGTCTTTAGCCCCGTCTGGTTTCTTAGAATATGCGATATTGCCCTCCAGAATAGAATCGGCGAGTTTCTCAGGAGAAATCGCATCTTTATATTTTTCATAGCGCGTGCCGCTTTTGCTCACCCATACCGCGCCGGGAAGCGCCTTCAATTCCTCCAAAGTCATCTTTGGCGCGCCCTCTTTTAGCTCCTTAGAGAGGAACTCCTCATACCATTTCGTCTTATCCGCGATACGTTCGCCCGACATCCGGCCTACCCAAAAGATATCATTTCCATCGGCTTCTTTCAATCCCAGCCTTCTTCCCAATTCGGTAACGAACTCGTATTCAACGGGTTGCCCGAATATGGGCTTTACCACGGGCTGCCTTAAGCCTAACACCGGCCATGTTACCCAGTGGGTATTTAAGTCGTAGCGTTCTAAATATGTGGTCCCGGGAACTACGATATCGGCCATAAGCGCTGTCTCAGATAAGAATATATCATTTACCACTACAAACTCCAAATTCGCCAATGCCTTCTCCACTGTCTTGAGGCCTGGCACAGACATCATTATGTTCTGAAAGACGATCATCGCCATCTTAGGCTTATATGGACCCTTACCCTCAGCCAAATCAGAGAAAGCTTGGCAATATATCCCTGACTTGTGGCCAAATGGATATAATTCTTTCAATTGGTCAAACCTCTTCTCCTTTAGGGTCTTGTTTGCAATTTCGTCTGGCTCCACTTCAATATGTTTATTGCCCTTATTATCCGGAATTAACAGCGTACCGGGCCGATCGCAGCCTCCGACCAAAGCCGCTAAAATCGCGATCGCCCTTCCACCCTGAACACCATTGGAATGTTGTCCAGGCCCTGACCAGACATCCACAACCTGCGGCTTCGTCGCGGCAAATTCAATGGCGATCCTCTCAATTGTTTTTGCCGGGACCGTAGTAATCTTTTCAGCCCACTGGGGCGTCTTATCCTTTACATATTCCGCGTACTTCTCAAAGCCAATTGTCCAGTCTTTGATAAATATCTCATCGTAAAGCTTATCGCGGATTATCACATGGCCCATTGCCAAGGCCATTGCCCCGTCAGTTCCGGGTATAATGGGAATCCATTCTTGTGCCTTATTAGCAGTATAAGAAAGATATGGGTCAACCACTACCATCTTCGCCCCGTTTTCAATTCCCCGCGTAATGATTCGCGGCAGATGCGACCATTTGGTCGCGGATAGCGGATTCCAGCCAAAGAGGAGGATGTACTTTGACTGCAGCGCGTCCATTAACGGCCTGTCGAGGCCCATCACCATTTTAAAAGAGGCTTTACGCGCCGTATCGCAAAGATTCGAATGCATGGAATAATTTGGGGTGCCGAAGAGCTTGCAGAAATCACTTTGAATATGCGTGAATGAGTGGTCCTCAGAAAACCACAGGAGCTTATGCGCCTCGCCATTATCGCGAAGCCCTTTTAATCTCTTTGTAATCTCGACATACGCCTCTTCCCAGGAAATCTCTTTCCAGCGAGGATCGACACCTATCCCCTTCTTAGGATTCGCGCGCTTTAACGGCTTCTGCAGCCTATCCTTATCATAAAGAGTTGAAATCCCCGCGTTTCCTTTGGGGCAAATACATGTGCCCTCTTTCTCTACGTTCTCGAAAAAATCAGTAGAGATATTGGAAAAATTATTCGGATTGTATGGATTTGGGTCTATCTTGACCAGTTTGCCGTTGACTACACGGCACATGATTCCGGATTGGCCTCCGCACATATTGCAGCAGGAATAGATAAAATCGCTCTTCACCTGCGTCAATTCGCTTTCTTTAATTTTAGCCTGCGCGGTTGATACAAATTTTGCCACGCCTGAAACCGTTCCAACAGCAACGCCGGCCAATTTTAAAAATTCTTTGCGCGTTAAGGTCTTTGTCTTCATCGCCTTTCGCCTCCTTCCAGCATCGGGATGACCTTTGCAGCCGCAATGAAAAGCACGGCGCTTAAAGCAAAAAGGCCTGTCACCAGTAAAAATTCTACTCCTGTTGGACGGTAACTATAAGGGATTCTCAAGTTCATCAAGGCTGGATGGAAAAAGGAAGGCAGGACTATGTCGATCCTTTCAGCAAAAACTCCTAGAAAAGACAATAGCGATGCTGTCCCCACGCCTGTGATAGTCTCGCCGAATCTAGAAATGATTATTAAAAATGGGATGATGATCCCCAGTCCAATATCAAACCAAAATATGCCGGCGAATTTCCCGGTGAAAAGTTCTCTCAATACCACCGTGTGCGTAGGAATATTTGCAAAGCCGGCAGTTAGAAATTCGCAAAATAGAAAATAGAAAAGCACGGGCAGAAGTCCCTTAAAATATTTACCCAGGCTTATGATCACATCGTCATCGAAATGGATGCCCAAAAACCGTCTAGAAAAAAGCATAGTCACAAGCACGCAGGCCAATCCAGACACAAGCGCTGAGATGATAAACAGAGGCGCCAAGATTGCTGTATGCCAACCTGCCTGTGATTTCATTAAACCAAATATCCATGCTGTGATTGAATGCACCAATACAAACGCAGGGATGGAAATAACGGCGAACACCTTGAGCAGCTTCGTCCTGCCTTGGATGCTAAGAAAGAGCATTGCAACGCAGAGGACAAGATATATATTGATTACAAAGACATCCCAGACGAGCGGAGAATTTATTTGGGGATACATAAAAAGATGCATCAGGCGGTCCGGCCTTCCGAGGTCAAAGACTATTGCAATCATGGCCAGGATTAAACTGATTATCGCTACTACCTCCGCAACCCTGGATACAGGTTTAAACTTTTCTATGCCTGCCAGATGCGATAACGCGGCCACAGCTATGCCTCCAGCGCTGATGCCGATAAAAAATACGAAGGTAACTATATAAATCCCCCAGAATACGGGTTTATTCATACCCGTGACAGCCAAGCCGATTTGCAGCTGGCACAACCAGCCAATAAAGGCGACCCCTACTACTATTAATAGAAATATCAATGTCTTTTTCATCCCCTTCGCTCCTCCCGCCTCATGCCTTATTTCCCAACGGCCTTAAATAGATGACCTTGGGTTCAGTGCCTAATTCTTCCAACAAACGAAAGGCCCTGCCAGAACGCGCTAATTTCGAGACTGTGCTTTCAGGGTCATTGAGGTCGCCAAAATGCCTGGCCCTTCCCATGCACGTATTGACACAGGTGCATATATTGTGAAGCTCTTCGTCTCTAATGGCCCTGTTTTCTAATTCTACCTTCGCTTCTAATCTATCCAGACGCTCCACGCAGAAGGTGCACTTCTCTACAATACCTTTATATCGCGGCCTAAGCTGGGGATGCGGATCCGGATTCAGCGCTTCTTCCCGCAGTTTGCCGCCATAATTCGGTTTTGCCCAGTTGAAGTACCGTGCTCCATAAGGGCAGGCTACGGTGCAGTATCTGCAGCCGATACAGCGTTCATATCGTTGTAAAACTAAGCCTCTCTCCTTATCCTGATATGTCGCGCCAACAGGACAGACAGGTACGCACGGAGGATTCTCACAGTGCATGCAGGGCCTAGGATCGATATCTACGTTCACATGCGGATACTCTCCTTTTTCCTTCATAAAATAGACCTCAGTCCACTGTATCCTACGCGCCAATTCTTTAGGTGAAGCTATCGAAATATTGTGCTCTACCTTACAGGCCACGGTGCAGGCCTCGCATCCTATGCATCTTGCTAAATCAATGACCATGGCATAGCGGTGTTTTGGCTTAGTGACATCTGCTCGTGCGGCCATAGGTTTTGCCAAATCCGATATCACAAGAGCTGCTCCGGCTGCCGCTCCCAATTTTAAGAAATCCTTTCGTTTAAGCTTCTTTCTTGTTAAATTTGAAACAGCTTCTTCAGCCTTATCGGTCTTTTCCATCTTAAATCCTCCCCTTAGAACTGGCTGGCTAATATTATGGACAGGAGGTTGTCTGTCGGGTCTTCGCCGCCTGTGCCTTTTTTCTCTAAATTGATATCGTATGATGCTTTCACTATAGTCGCATTCGTTAATCGATATCCGAATCCGAGAGAGTACCTCTCGTATAGATTGGTCGTAATGCTGTTAAAAGCGGCTGTATTATCACCGTTCAATCCCACATAACCGGCCCTTGCCGCGGTATAGAATTTTTTATTTAAATTATAGAGCCCTTCCACAAAACCATAATTGCCTTCTCTGTCTCTTACATTGCGGCCGAGATTAAAGCGTATCGCGTCGTCGTAAAAGTAGCCATATGCCAACCTTATGTATGCCAGGCTGTCGCAGTATGCTGGCGGGTTTAAGACCTTGCCCTTCTTAAAATCATACCGCGCGTCCACCTCTACTATTTGCCTCATCCAGTCCAACGCATTGGTCGGCGGGGCCGCGACGCCTCCTATGCTAATTGCGGAAGAGGCGGCGCCGAGCTGGCCTGAATTATAGTAACTCATTGAAAGAGACAGCGGATCTATTATGTTGTAGGACAATTTTGTATTAAACGCTTTCAGCCAGTTGTTGTCTACGGTTGTAGAGTTGTTGCCATTCGTTATCCCAACGGTCCACCCTACCGGATTATCTTTCCCGACCCTGCCTGATAGCTGCAACCCTACATCATTTCCGGCGACATTCGAGGCGGAGCTTGACGGAAGCGCGCCTTCCACCATATTATTTGACCATGTCTCCTCACCGAAATCGACCTTCACCCTGCCGATCCTGCTCATAAGCGTGAATGGGGACTTTTCCCACGGGGTCAGTTTCATAACATTCGTATCCAGATATAAATAATCTAAGAGCGGGGCATTGGCCAACGCGTCATTAAAGTTCATTCTCATGATAACAGAATTAATGTCATCCGGCTGAAAAGCAAACTGCAGCTTAGCTTCCGGTACCCGAAATGAGTTATTAAAATAGGTTCCGGCCCTTTGCGAAGAGAAATATCCTGCGGCAAATCTTCCTTTAAGTTTAAGTTTAGATGATACCTTGTCTAATCCTACCTTAGACAGCAGATCCTTCTCCGTACTGGCCACCCTATCTTCCATCGTCTTCGGCGCTTCAGCTGCAACTTTCGGCTTCTCCTTCGCTATCTCTGCTCTCATATCATCTACTTCAGTCTGCGCGATAACACCTTTCTTGATTAATATTTTGAGGATCAATTCGCTATCGTCAGACGCAAACGCAAAAGAAGACAAAAAAACCATACCAAAAACAACCACTGATGCTGCTAATTTTCTACACATCGCCCCCCCCTTTTTATTAGCCAAAATTAAAGAGATAGTCGTTATTACCCGCTTATTACTTTCTCTAAATATACCATATCAAGCGAAAAAGTCAAGCGCATCCATAACTATCTAATTTTACAGCTTATTATATTCGTTTTATACTTTTGCTATTTTTACTATTTATTATATTTTAGATATTTATTCCTTTATTGTCAAGCTATTTTTTAGAGATTGCTTCGTCCCGCCTTTGGCGGGACTCGCAATGACAAGAGAAATGAATTTTTTCAGCAATCTCACATTATGCTATTGACAAAATTCATGCGCTAAGATAGACTCTTATTAACGGGAGATATGAAATGATCAAAATATTCTACACAACACATGAGATCAGTAAATTTTGCAATGTCTATCCCACCACAGTCATTAACTGGGTTAAGGAAGGGCTGCTCCCTGCCTATACGACACCTGGCGGCCACCGCCGCATTAAAAAAGACGACATCCTGAACCTTATGAGAAAAAATAATATGCCGATACCGGAGGAATTGACCAAAGGAGATAATAACAGGGTCCTCGTCATAGATGATGACCCAAAAATACTCTCGATGATAAAACTGATCCTGTCTCAGGAAGAATTCGAGGTTGCCGCCGCGGACAGCGGATTCCAGGCAGGGCTTCTGACCTCTCGCTGGATGCCCGATCTTATTCTCCTCGATTTTCTGATGCCGGAGATAGATGGTTTTGAGATGAGCCGCCGCTTAAAAGCCGATGAGAAAACAAAAGACATCCCTATCATTGCCGTGACAGTCCTGAAAGACGCCGAAGAGATTCAGAGGATGTTTTCCGCGGGTATTGCCGACTATATCTCTAAGCCTTTCAAAAGCGAAGAATTGATAAATAAAATCAAAAAACATCTCCTTGTCGAATAAAAAGTCGTGGACAGACTATTCATAGACGTTAAATCTCTCGCGCAGATCATAAAAGAGTTCTTAAGGGCCCTGGGACAAAAGCATACCTATAATATTTTCAAGAACTGGTATTGTCTGTTCGGGATCATGTGGGGGATCCCCATCCCCATTGTTACGATAGGGATCGATTTTTATTCCTCGCGGATCCCTGTCACCTTATCTCATATTATCAAGATCATGCTCGCTAATCCGCTGCACTTTTTCTTCTTTCTGCACCCTATATTTTTTGGTATTGTTTTTGGGGCCATGGGAACGGTCCGGTATAACAAACAGCAAAAAATAGAAGAATTGGACAGGGTTAAGTCAAATTTTCTATCGATGGTTTCTCACGAATTACGAACTCCCCTGACTACCATCCAGGGATACATTTCTTTTTTGCTCACCGAGAAAACCGGGACTATAAATCAGAAACAAAGAGAATGTCTGAAGATCAGCGGTGAGAGCGCCGATCTCCTTAACCATCTGATCGAAGAATTATTGGATTTATCAAAAATAGAATGCGGTGGATTTAAAGTTCATCTGGCCCGTGTGGATATGCTGGAGGTTGTCCATAAAGCCGTCGCATCTCTTCAAGTATACGCCGCTCAGCAGGAAGTCAGGTTAGAGAATAACTTACCTAAAGATTTGCCGCCTGTTTGGGCCGACCAGGAAAGAATCCTGCAAGTCATGACTAATCTTCTCGGGAATGCCATTAAGTTTAACCGCAAGGGCGGCGTAGTTGATATCACGGCCTCCGGACCGCGGAAAGAAAAAGTTGCATTTTCTGTTTCTGACACAGGGATGGGCATACCTGAGGATAAGCTTGATATGATATTTGACAAATTCTATCAGGTCGACTCTTCTGGAAAGCGTAAGTATGGGGGGTGCGGGCTGGGGCTGGCTATCAGCAAGAGCATTATCGAGCTTCACGGAGGAAAAGTCCGGGCTGAAAGTAAAATCGGCATAGGCAGCAAATTTCATTTTGAGCTTCTCAACGCAACGTTAGCGCCAAGGCCGTAGAATTCCGTCTTTATAGTATTTTAATATCTCGCCCCTGTTTTCTTTTCTTCTTTAAACGAAAATAGCGCCTTGTGGTCAAATCCTCCGCTTAACTTATCAGATATTTTTTTAACCACGCTGAGGCACTCTTTCCTGGTCCTGCCATGTATCATGGAATAAAGATTATAATCCCATTCATGCTTTTTTTTTCTCTGATAACAATGGCTCACCTCGTCAAAAGAGGCCATTATCCTGCCCGCTTTATCTATTATGGATTCTGGAATATTCCAGACCACCATGGCATTATACCTAAAGCCTATTTTTTTGTGATTAAGGATCGCGGCAAACTTGCGCATCAGGCCGCTGGCCTTAAAGAACCGTATCCGCTTAAGGAGAGCTCTCTCTTTTATTCCGAGTGTACGAGCAATATCCCTGAATGGTTCTTTAACCAAAGGGATATCCCGGGAGATTAAACCGATTATGGCCTTATCAAGTTTTGACAGCATCTTATGCCTTTCGAGTCAGGGAATACCATATTAATCTATAGCTATGAAGTAAGGCTAAAATGGGATGTTTCGTTATCATGCGCGGGCCCGCGTATTTCATAACTGCGGTAATCTTGGCTCTCATAAACGGATTATAACAATGTATGGTACATTTTGCGCAGGCCGGCTTCTTCTCGCCAAAAGGACATTTATCAAGACGCAGCCTTGCGTAGTCCAAGATGCCAATGCACTCCTGACAAATACCTGTCTTTGCCTTATGATGCGCCAAGCAATATATCCTAACCATCGCTTCGATAGTCTTTTTTTCCTGGTCATCATACAGGAAACTTCACGCTGATCTTAAATAATTTTATCGCCGGAAACTCCGATATTTCTTTGATATTTTTATCGGATTTAAGCTGGCGCATGATGCGCGCGATCCTTTTTTTATTCTTCGCGACCAGCGTAAACCAAAGATCGTATTCTCCGCTTCTTCTGTAATTATGGGTAACCTCATGGTAAGAATTTATCTTCTTTACCGCTTTATTGATGTTGCCCGGAATAATTTTTACCGCCGCCAGAGTGGAAACGAAATTGATTTTGCGGGGAGAAAAGACCGCGCTTATCCTGCGGATTATATCTTTTTTCTTAAAAAAAGCGATCCTTTCCATAATAAAATCTTCTGTGATCCCGAGTTCTCGGGCTGTTATCCCCCATGGCCTTTTCTCAAAAGGGATATCTTCCTGAAGACGGTTCAGGATGCGCTTGTCGAGCGCGTTTAAGTCATCCCTTCGCTTTAAGCTTCGGCTCATATGCGCAGTAAGGTTCTTCCCCTAAATAGTCGCCGTATTTAGCGTAGGCCCGGGCGCGGCATCCGCCGCACACGGTTTTGAATTCACAAACACCGCATTTTCCATTATACTTGCCCCAATCTCTGATATTATTGAACACTTCGGATCCAAGCCATATATCTTTAAATGGCTGTTTACGGATATTGCCGCATTTAAGCTCAAGATAACCACACGGCTGCGCGTCGCCTACATGCGAGATAAAACAAAAACTTACCCCTCCCATGCATCCCCTGCCGGATAGGCTGGGCGCGGCGGCTGCGCGCTCCTGCAGCAGGACACGGTTGAAGTGCGGAGCGCAGGTTATCTTTATTTCCAGAGAAGAATCCTTTTTCTCCCGGGCTAACAATCTAAGAGTTTCTTCGTATTCTGACGCCGACAATTCTTCTTCCGCCATTTCTTTGGCGCGGCCTGTCGGCACAAGCAAAAAGATGTGATGCGCCCTTGCGGAGAGATCTTTAGCCAGCCTCATTATATTAGGAAGCAATTTGATATTTCTCTTCGTAACGGTGGTATTGATCTGGAATTCGAGGCCCGCCCTTCTTGCCCTTTCTATACCCTCGCAGGCCTGTTTGAACGCGCCCGGAACCTGCCTTAAATTATCGTGAGAGCCGGCGTCAGGGCCATCCAGGCTGATGGATATCCTTTTTATACCTGAGCTCATTATTTTTTTGACATTCTCATCGGTCAAGAGCGTCCCGTTAGGCGACATTACCATAACCAGGCCTTTCTTTTTTCCATAGCAGATGATCTCGAAAATATCTTTTCTCAATAACGGCTCGCCTCCCGTCAGGATCATTTTGGGTTTACTGAATAAAACAATATCATCGATGAGCCTGAAACATTCGCTCGTAGTCAACTCATTCGGATATGGCCCATGTTTACTCGATGCGCGGCAATGGCTGCAGGCCAGATTACAGCTGCGCGTCAATTCCCATGCGACCATCCTCAAATTCGCTTTTTCAACCATCCTGCCGCCTCTTTAGAATAATAACTAACGATCATGTCCGCGCCCGCGCGTTTAAATCCTGTCAGTGTCTCAAGAACTACATATTTTTCATCAATATATCCCTTGAGGGCCGCGGCCTTTATCATGGAGTATTCACCGCTCACCGAATAACAGGCAAGCGGAAACTTTAGCTCCTTCTTTACTCTGTAGATTATGTCCTCGTAGCCAAGCGCCGGCTTGATCATAATAATATCCGCGCCTTCTTCAATGTCAAGCTTCGACTCGAGGACCGCTTCGTCGGAGTTGTGATAATCCATCTGATAAGTTTTTCTGTCTCCGAATTGAGGAGAAGACTCGGCCGCATCCCTGAACGGCCCGTAAAGATTCGAGGCATACTTCGCGGAATAGGACATAATCTTCACCTTGCTGTGGCCGCCATTCGACAATGCATTTTTTATCGCTTTGACCTGGCCGTCCATCATCGCGCTGGGCGCGACCGTATCCGCTCCGGCCTGAGCGTAAGAAACCGCTATTCTCGCCAATATCTTTATAGTTTCGTCGTTATCAATATAATAATCTGGTAACTTGGTGACTTGGTGACTTGGTGACCTTTTTATGATTCCGCAATGTCCGTGTGAAGTATATTCGCACAAGCACACATCCGCAATGATCGAAAGGCCCTGTACATTTTTTTTGACCACGCGAATCGCCTGCTGAACAATGCCGTTTTCATCATAGCTGGATGAGCCTGCCTCGTCCTTATGCATGGGGACCCCGAACAAGATAATTCCGGAGATGCCGAGGTCGCGCGCTTTACGGGCTTCGGCGGCGACATCTTTCAGCGGCCATTGATATATGCCGGGCATGGACCTGATCCGTTTTTTTACAGTCATGCCCTCTTTGACGAATATCGGCATGATTAAATCACCCGGCAATACTTCGGGGATCTCGCGGTGCTTTATACGCGCCGCCTTGTCTTTTCTTTTTTCCCTCATCCTTATTTCCGGAAAGGCCATGCTAATCCCTCGACTGTGTTCGGGATTAATGGTGAGCAACGTCGAACCATTAATCCTCTCTTCCGCTAACGATCTCTTCTTCGGTCAAATAACACGCCGGGTCCTCCTGCCAAAGATCGCCATAAAAGGCCTCTGCCCTGACCCGAAAATTCCCGCCGCAGATATCCTGATAATGGCAGCGGCCGCATTTCCCTTTTAATAGACGAAGCCTGTTCCTTAAACTCCGCAATAAGGCGTCGTTTTCGTCGGACCAGATCTCGCTGAAATTTCTTGCCTTTACATTCCCCAGTGAATAATGTCTCCAGAACTGATCGGGATGGACGAAGCCCAGATTATCAATGTCCGCGATGCCGATACCAGATTTATTACCGCCGTTAATCTTGAGAAGCTCCAGCGCCTCGCTCGCTCTTTTCTTATTTTCCTTCTTCAGGCATAAATACAGATATACCCCATCCGTATGATTGTCGACGGTCAAAATTTCGGTATCTATATTTTTCCGGCATAGGCGCGCGGTTCTTTCAAAAATAAGATCCATGGTAGAGCGTGATTCCTGCTTCGTCAGGTCATCCTTTACCATCGCGCTTCCCCTGCCGGAATATACCAGATGATAGAAACAGGCGCGCCGGATCCCTTCGCTTTCGATAAGATCGAATATGCCGGGAATATCGCGAAAATTATGCTTATTGATCGTAAAGCGCAGGCCTAGGCGCACACCGCGCGCGCGGCAGTTTCTTATCCCATCCAGCGTCTTTTTGAAGGCGCCGCGCGATTTCCGGAATTCATCATTAACTTTTTCCAGGCCATCCATACTAATACCCACATAAGAAAATCCTGCAGCCTTTATATTTTCTGCCGCCTCTTTAGTAATTAATGTGCCATTGGTGGAGATTACGGTGCGCAGGCCCTTAGTCAACGCGTATTTACCCAATTCAAACAGGTCCTCGCGCATAAAAGGCTCGCCGCCGGAAAATAATAATACCGGCGCGCCGAAGGCCGCCAGATCGTCGATCATCGCCCTTGCCTGTTCAGTCGTAAGTTCGCCCCTGTCTTTCTTTGCCTTGGCATCAAAATAACAATGCACACAGCTTAAGTTGCAGCTTTTGGTGGTATTCCAGACTACGATCGGGCGATTGGTGTCAGCGGGCTTGCCCTTCGCATATCTGATTTCGTCGTAAAAACCTAATTTCCCAGAGAGTAATCTCGTGCAATTAATCATATTATTTACCTTTTGCCATGGCTCCCACTAACCCATCGGTCGTGTATATCCCTGCCTCTACATCCGCTTCTAAACCAAATTTTTTTAACGCGGTTGTCGTTATCGGGCCGATAGAGGCAAATTTTACTCCGCGAAGTTTACGGCGATAATCTTTACCCAGGAGTTTTATAAAATTTTCAACGGTGGAGGAGCTGGTAAAAGTAACAAAATCCACCTGTCCGTTCAACGCCTGGCGCAGGTTTAAGGCGCTTTCTTTTGGAACGGTGACGTCATACAAATCAATTATCTTGACCTCGAATCCGGCCGCTTTCAATCCTCCGGGTAAAATATCGCGCGCCCTTTTTGCCCTTAATATCAAGGCCCGGGGCGGGCGGCCGCTTTGGGGGCGTCTATTTTTAAAATGCTTGACTATTGCTTCGGCGACAAATTGCGGCGGGATATAATCCGGCATTATACCGATATTTCGTAAACTCTTCGCTGTTTCAGAGCCGATAGCGCAAATTTTAGCCCGTCCAAATATACGGCTGTCTTTGCCTGCCCTCTTTAAAAATGCGGCAAATTCGTAAACCCCGTTCTGGCTGGTAAAGAATATCCACTCGTATTTACCGAAAGAAAACGCATCCTTTAATTCTTCATCGGCTTTTTGCGATATAATCTTGATTGTCGGTATCTCCATAACCTCGGCGCCCAGCTCTTTAAGCTTTTCCGCTAATATACTTGCCTGCTCTCTTGTGCGCGTGACAATTATTCTTTTCGCGAAGAGAGGTTTCTTCTCAAACCAGTTCAATTCTTTCCTTGACTTCACGGTCTCGCCCACGACAATTATTGCCGGCGCGGATATCTTATTTTTGCGGGATAGCCGGGCAATGTCTCCCAGTATCCCTGTAACAGTTTTTTGCTTTGGGGTCGTCCCCCACCGTATCAGGGCAATCGGAGTCTCTTTCGGCTTACCGCAGGCAATCAATCTCTTCGCTATCGAATCCAGATTTTCTACGCCCATTAAAAACACCATCGTTCCGAGCCCCTTTACTAATGCGCGCCAGTCAATCCCGGAACTTGCCTTAGTTGGATCCTCATGGCCGGTTATGAAACCCACGGTGGAGGTCTTTGCCCTTTCCGTAAGAGGTATCCCGGCATAAGCTGGCGCTGCGATTGCGCTCGTAACACCGGGCACGATCTCAAAAGCTATTCTTTTTTTTCTCAGATAATATGCTTCTTCTGCCCCCCTGCCGAATATAAACGGGTCCCCGCCTTTCAACCGAACCACGGTGCGATGCGCCTTCGCTTCCCGCGCCAAAAGCCGATTAATCTTATCCTGCGTTAAGGTATGCGTGCCGGACCGTTTACCCGCATAGATCAGGACGCAATCGTCCTTCTTGAATTTGAGCAGGCCTGGGTTGACCAGATAATCATAGATGATACAATCGGCTTTTTTTATCAGCTCGCGCCCTCTGACGGTGATTAGTTTGTCATCGCCTGGGCCCGCTCCAACCAGATACACTGTCGGCCTTATCATGAATCCCGCCTTATACCTTCTTTGACCTCGTCCAGAATACGCCTGGCGGCCTCACCCTTGAGGATCCTTTCGGCTAATTGCCGGCCCAAGGACACGGCATCTTTTTTGAGGCCCATGATCTCGTCTTTTACCGCGCGCTTGCCATCCAGGGAAAATACTCCCGCTTTTATAGTAATCTTATTTTTGATTATATTTGCGTATACCCCTATGGGCACATGACAACCGCCTTCTAAACCCGCGAGCGCCTCCCTCTCCGCATCGACAGATATATGACAATCGGCATCATCCAGAGGCTTGACCAATTTTTTGACCTCTTCTGAATCCTCGCGGACTTCAATGCCCAACGCGCCCTGCCCAGCCTGCGGCAGCATCTCCTCTATGGGTATCACCGACAAATTTAATGTTAAACCCAGGCGTTTTATTCCCGCATGGGCAAGTATTACCGCATCATACGATCCCTTCCTTAATTTCTCAATACGCGTATCCACATTGCCCCGCAAATCCACGATATTCAGATCTCTCCTGGCGTGTAAAAGCTGGGCCCGGCGGCGGGAACTACTCGTTCCCACCCTGCAGCCTTTGGGCAGCGTTCCTATGGTAAAGGCCTGTTTCGAGACCAGTGCATCCCGGGGGTCTTCTCTCTTGGCCACCGCGGCTATTATTAAGCCCTTCGGTAATTTTGTGGGCAGGTCCTTCATGCTATGCACCGCCAGATCGATATGGCGCTGTGATAAAGCATCTTCTATCTCTTTCGTGAATAAGGCCTTTTCTCCTAACTTGCTTAAAGCCGCATCCGGCATGGCGTCCCCCGACGTCTTTATGGCCATTATCTCAAAATCTAATGAGGGATGAAATTTCTTCAGTTCATTCATGACGTATCGAGTCTGCGTCATGGCCAGCTTGCTCGATCGCGATCCTATAATAAAGGGCCTACATTTCACCTTTAACGCCTTCTTCGGCTGTCCTACGCCTATAAGAAGGCGCGGGATTCTCTTTTGCCATCCACCCCATAAATATATCCGCCGCATTGCCGATGATCCTGGAACAGTCGCCCAGCTCATTCTTTCTTAAGCTCATATTCTCATCGACTATTCTTTTCAGATCGTCTATATCATAAAGGTATGCGTTGTCTACGGTGTTTACTCCCGCATCCACATCGCGCGGCACCGCCAGATCGATAATGAAAAGCGGCTGCTGCTTTCTCCTGGGCATAAGAGATGCGATATCATTCTTATGAATGATGTGGTGAGGAGCGCCGGCGGATGCAATGACTATATCAACATCGACCAATCTATCCAAAAAATTCTCAAATGCCACTGCGGTGGCTCGCGCCGTATCGGCCAGGCCTTGCGCCTTTTCCAGAGTACGGTTTGTTACCAAGATGGACTTGACGTCGTTTTTCCTTAAATATAATAGCAGCTGTTCGCCTACAGCGCCCGTGCCGATGATTAACACGGTCTTATCATCCAATCGGCCTAATATTTTTTCCGCAAGCCTTACCGCTACAGAACTCACTGAAACGGCTCCCTGGCCTATGAAAGTCTTGGTCCTTATTTTCTTTGCGGTATTAAGCGCTTTTTCAAATAACCGATTTAACACCTTACCTGTGGATAGGCCCTGCCGGGCATCCTGATAGGCCTTCTTTACCTGGCCGGATATCTCCATCTCCCCTATAACCATTGAATCAAGCCCTGCGGCAACGCTGAATAAATGCTCCACCGCCTCTCTGCCTTCGCGGACATACATCCTCTCTTCATACTCTGAAAGGCCCAAGCCATGATATCGGCCCAAAAAGCTCTTTATGCCGGACAGATAATCTTTGCCGCGGTCACAAAGCGCATATATCTCCACGCGGTTGCAGGTAGATAAGATCAGGCTCTCTTTCAAAAAAACGCTTTCCTTGAGCAGGCGATTTGCCTCAATGATCTCTTTAGGAGAGAAGGAGAGCTTCTCTCTTATCTCAACCGGCGCTGTTTTATGATTAATACCGATAACTATCAAATCCATTTACGTCACTTTCGGAATATTTTCTTTTCTTTCATGGCATCGTCCCTATAGACGACATGTTTAAGGACAAGCGCCGAATAGAGTGAGGATGATTACAAAAAAAGCCGCGATAGACAGAAGCGCGACTTTCCTTCCCCCCAGCCTGGCGGATAATCTTACATGCAGAATAAGGGCATAAATCAGCCAAAGAATAAGGGAATAGAAGTGGCGGGAGTTATAGCCCCGCCAATAAATGCCATAGACATTCTTAGCCCAGATCAAACCGCTGATAACAGAAATGGTCAGCATGGGAAAGCCCAGACAGATCGACCTGTAATTCAGCTTATCTAAAAAAGACAGGCTGGGCAATCGGCTGAAGATTACTCCAATCATCTTGTTCTTGAGGGCATTATCTTGAATTATATACAAAGATGCGGCCAACGAGGCCGCAAAAAAAGCAATATAGCCTATATGAATGGTTATGCTGTGTATTTTGAGATATATGGCCTGATGGAGTATATGAAAATTAAATTCAGGCATTATCTAAAATATCCTTCAGCTTCCGCATAACCTGCCTGCCTTTATTTTGCTTAAGAAGGTTCATTGTTTCGGGTTGAAGCGTTTTTTTAAAAAACGCTTTTCTCGATCGTGGATCTTTTATTTTTTTGCGGGCCTGAGGCCTAATCTTTTTCATTATGCGCAATAATGCGGCATACTCGGCGCCGAACATCTTCTCAAGATCTTTGCGGATCTTCTTTGACAATGCCGGACTAGAACCGCCTGTGGATATGCTTATAGTCAAATCCCCTCTTCTTATTATCGAAGGTAAAATAAAACTGCACTCTTCGGGAGAATCCGCGACATTTACCAGTATATTCTTCCTGCGGCAATAAGAGGAGACGGCGGCATTGACCGATCTATCGGTCGTGGCGGCAATTACCAGGTACGCGCCGTTTAAATCACTCAAATTGAAATTTCTATTCTTAAGTATGATGCGGCCGTTTTGCGCCATGGCTTTCAAACCCGGCGTTATAGCGGGGCTTATCACCGAGACTCGCGCGGCGCACTCCATAAGCCGCCTTGCCTTGCGCTCGGCAACATTTCCTGCGCCGATTACCACGCATTTTTTATTTTTCAATACCAGATTTATAGAATAATATCTTGGCATCGGCGATCAAGCCTTTTATAAACCGAAAACAGCCCATTTATTATGCTGCCAATGAAGGATCTAAAAGCGTACCGTGTGGCCGAGCCAGAAGATAAATGCCGCCGCTATGATATGAAGGACCCACCAAGCAGGTTTAAATAGCAAGAATCGGTACATGGTTACTCCTCCTTTATTTCCATATAATGCCGCCTAAGGTATATACTAGCGCTAAAGCAAAAAGATGCGCCAGCCACCAACCCATGTTCGGGTATCTGAAAAAACGCCCCTTCGCGGTTGCGTCCGTATCTGACTTTAAAAATTGCAGGTCAAACAACGCTTTTCCTACGGCAAATTTCCCCCATAGAATCGCGATATCGGCAAGCGTGGTATTCAAAATAATATTTATCGCGGTAACAGGGCCCTTAAATTTGGCAATAGAAAACTGCGCCATGGTTATCGTGCCGATTATAACCAAAAAACCATTGACGATATAGGCCAAGGCGATCGTTCGCCTGAACCAAAAAAGAAGCGGGAGACAAAAAACGCTTACTATCCCCGAGATAAAAGGAATCACGAAATCAGCGTCCTTTATGAGCGGATGTATTCTCAGGTGCAGCAACCATCCGCCGAGAGCAAGGAAAAGCAAGCCGGCGGCGAGAGTCGTTTTCAACATCTTTTTCCTGTTCATCCCGTCTATCCTCCTATTCGTTATCCCGCCTTTAAGAATGGGCGGGATTCCCTCCCGAATGTGTTATCGGCTATTATCATAACTCTTCAGGTCATCGTTCACGTAATCTGCTAAGGCAAGCAGGTTCTCCTTAAAACAGGAGCCGGCCAGGACGTTTAAATTATTCTTAGCCTTATCGACATAGCGGGATATCTCTTCTCTTGCCTTGACCAGCGCCCCGGAATTGATGAATCTCTCCCTTATCTTCTTAAATGCCCTGACGTCGCCAGTCTGTTTAAGCAAAGATATGATATGTCCATTATCCTTCTTCTGCGAAAGCAGTTTTAACACCGGCAGAGTAAGTTCTCCCATTTTGAAATCAGCGCCTGGAGCCTTGCCCAAAGTCCTGACTTCACCTATCAGATCCATGCAATCGTCCCGCATCTGGAAGGCTATGCCGAAATTAAGGCCGTATTTCCTAAGAGAGTCCCGCACGCATGGATCTTCGCTCGTAAGCATACTCCCGGCATGGCATGAGGCGGCAAATAACGCGGCCGTCTTCTTCTTGACTATGACGACATAGCTATGCTTTAACAATTCGAGGTTCTCCCTTTCACACACCTGGATAAGCTCGCCCTCGCACATGGCCCTGATCGCGGGACTTATGCAAGCTATGATATCAGGGTTACCGCAGTCCGAAATAAGGCTGAACGCTTCAGAATAGAGATAATCTCCCACCGCCACGGAAACATCGTCTCCCCATTTGGAATTGATCGTCGGCCGATTGTGCCTCAAGTCAGATTTATCTATTACGTCATCATGGACCAAAGACGCCATGTGGGTCAATTCTAATGCCGACGCTAGCCTCACAAGGGGACGGATCGAAACGGATGACTGCCGCTTTGAAGACGCCCTGGCCGATAGTATTGCCAGGGCAGGCCTTAGGCGTTTACCCTTGGCGCTTAATAGATAGCGATTTATCTCGGACATAACCCCGCGGTCTTTGCCCCCCAGGCGCTCGGCGAGTATATCCTCGACTTTCTTTAATTCCGTTTTTATCGGCCCATATAGATCTGTTAGTTTCATCCCGCTCATTCTCCTACTCTAACCCCTCGCCTTTAAGAATGGGCGGGGTTCATCCCGCACCTTCTTTCGCCACATAATCTTTCTTTAGAAGGTGCGGGGTTCATCGAATTGATCCACTCATCAAATAAATTTATCGAGTATGACGCCGGCGCATAACAACACGCCGAAAAGCGAATGCAGGCCTATCGTAGACGCGTTAGCGGGCAAAAGCTCATATATCTTGTCGAAGTTTTTCCTCGATACCATAAACGCCTTGAAAGCCAACGGCAGGCTAAGGAAAACTATTAGGCAGGTGTTTGGCAAATATTTAAAAACAACGAGTAACAGCGCGCATATATACGCGCCTGCCAACAAAAGATGATACAGGATAACAGCCCTCCGCTTGCCCAGGATCACCACCAAGGTTTTCTTGCCGACAGCTTTATCGCCCGCATAATCCGGGAACTCGTTTATAAATAGAACCAGCGCTATCAGGATACCGACGGGGATCGATATGAGGAGGGCCTCAAGCGGCATCTTCTTTGCCTGTGTATAATAGGCCCCCATCACCATGAGCGGCCCGAAACCAACCCCTACTGCCAGTTCTCCAAAACTACCGTAACCGATCCTGAACGGCCTTGCCGTATAAAATATCCCTAAGAATACACCGATAATTCCGATAATCAGAATCACATTTTTGCCGCTTACATAATTTAGATATAGGCCGATTATGCTTCCTGCCATGAAACACAGCATTGACGCGTATAATATCTTCTTCGCGCTCATCAATCCTTCCTGTATGACTCTGCTTCCGCCGGAAAACGGGGTTGGGGTCTGGATAGCCTCATCGCATCCGGAGATATGGTCGAAATAGTCATTGGCAAGGTTCGTGCCCGCATGGATGAGCACTGCCCCTAACATGGTAATCAAAAACCTCATCCACATAAAATTATTTGTATCATACCAGGCAACCGCCGAACCCAAGGCAACCGGTATCACGGTCGCGGTAAGAAAAGGTACGCGGATAGCTTTGAACCAAAGCCTAAGCTTCGCCTTAAAACTTATCATTTTATAGTTAATTTCGGATTTTATATCATATGTCAATGATATTTGCAATGGAAATTTTCACTCATATCATCTCACTCATCTGTAAAGGGCAACGCGGCTTCCTTAGATTAGAGTCGGACAATCGCATATTAGCTTCTTTCCTCGATGTCTCTTATGAGATTATAAAAAATAAAATGGTGCAGGGGTAAACACATATACCAATATATCTTGCCGAATAAAGTATTAGTATCATAGTACGCAGTCACTCTCAATTCTCTCCTATCCCCTATTTGGGCTATATTAAACTCCAGCCAGGCCCTCCCCAGCAATTTCATCTCTGAGCGTAGAAGAAGTCTTTTAGCGTCCTTTAGATCTTCCACTCGCCAGAAATCTATCACATCGTTAATCTTTAAAATGGAATAACTCTTCCTCCCGCGCGCGGATCCTACGCCGAGCAGGAGGCGGTCTATTCCGCCTCTCAACCGCCACATCCAGTTGTTGTGAAACCATCCTTCTCTACCGCCTATCTTGCAGATAGACCACATCCAGTTGTTGTGAAACCATCCTTCTCTACCGCCTATCTTGCAGATAGA
>MHFG01000057.1:1060-9391 GCA_001804065.1 Omnitrophica bacterium RIFCSPHIGHO2_02_FULL_46_20 | reverse complement strand
TGAAATAAGCTCGAACCGCCAGGTAGATCCCCCGCCAAATCTTGCGAATAAAGATCCTTTTTTATAGTTCAGCTGAGCGGTTATTTCCTATACCCGCCCTTGACGATTATTTTTTTTAGGGTATACTTCGTAATAAAGGGCTTAGGCTAATGATGCGGATGGGTTGTTTTAGGAAGAGGAAATGCCATGTGTATGCCAATGAATAGGCGCATATGTTTGGTGACTCTGGTTGTCTTATTATCATGGTCATTTTTTTGCAATTCATATGCACAGGACGCACAGAAAAAGCCGTCCACGACGGAGGGGGAATTCGCCGTTAAGATCATAAAGCACCTCAAATGGGAAAATAATCTTCCGGTAGCCGCGGTCGTGGAAGATTATATAAGAGTGCTGGAACTATGTGCCATTGCGCCGCTCGAGGGCTGGGATAAGGACAGGCGGCTTACCGAGGAGAACCGTATTGAGGTGCTGGCCTGCATGGCCGGTCTCGAAAAGACGCTTTATGAAAAAGCGATCAAGGCGTGCAAGAACAATGTGAATATAATAAATGAGGTTCAGCAGCGCGACGGGGGCAAGAGGGATATAGAGGAAGTGTTGTGCGACAAAAAATATTTTCCCGTAAAGCAGCCGAAATGCCCGTGGGGCATGCCATACCGGTTTGTTGGCGGCAAGGCAGTCCCCCATTATCACCTTACGCCAGTCTTAAGTATTCAGGAAAAGGAGATACCGGCTTCTGTTTTCACTAAAGCTGCGAGGAAGAGCTCGAAATTCCGGGTGAGCATCTCCGCCCTGCTGGACCAGGTTTATGAAACTAACATCTTTTTCGCGTACCTCCGCAAGGAGAAGGATTACAAGTTCACGTATAAGCCCTTTATCGATGTCTCTTACACCGACAAGGATATTTTCGCGAACGTTGTGAACTACAGCGAGTTTGGCGAGTACCTGAGCGAGGCTATATGGACGTTCGAGAATGACCTCATGGCCAGGCTGTCGTACTATCCGGCCGATACTGCCTCGTGGGGCGTAAGGAACCGCTATACGACGGCCAAGAAGGCCCAGCTTACTACAATAGGGATTGACAGGATACTCGCGCTGGGATATTACACCAACGTCCTTGATATGGGGTTTAAGTTCACGTTGCCGAAAAAATTAACGACAAGTTTCGGTTACTCCCTCGAAGATGTCAATTTCACCAGTTCGGTCTACAAGATCGGGCCCAGCAAGAAGACGAGCAAGTTTTTTATCAGAGAGTCATATAGCATGGGTCCTAAACTGTCTCCTTACGCGGATTACTACCTCAAGCTGATAGATTTTGACTATAACAAGGATAAGAGCGGCTGGATCAACGGGTTCGGACTGGGTACGGATTTCAAACTGCCGCGAGTCGCGAACATAAACGCGAATGGTGCATTCGAGATCAGGGAAAACTCCGGCATAAACCAGTTCCCTACGGATCCAAGGGAGTACGGCTTTGTGTACGGGACCAAGGTGGAAAGCACCTTTTCGCAATCAACCCAGGTTTATCTCGAGTACACCCGCAAGCCTTTTGTAGAGGCATCAGGAACCAACTACCGGCAGTTCTCATCACAGTACATAAGCGGCAGGATTTCCCAGAGATTACCGTATCTTATGACGTTTTCATTAAGCGGTTTGTTGGAAATGCAGTATTTCAAGCAGGACGACTCGTTTCTCGCGGTCTTGGATAATCGTCTCATAGTAACGAATAATTACAACGCCGAATTGAGAAAGAGCCTCACGGCCGATGTATGGGTAAATGTAAAATATACGTACCTTAGGCGCGACAGCGATTTTACTCAAGACAGTTATCTGGATAATTTGGTCACTATAAGTATAGGAGCGAGATTCTAAAGGTAGACGAATGTGAAGATGGTCGCAAAAAAACTATTTGTACTCGTCGTGATAGTATTGTCAGAAATTGTTTTGTTGCGTTACAGTAATGCCGGTAACGACGGTACGCTGCCCCATGAGGCCACCGTGCCGACGACGCAGTCCACTGTGGACATGGATGGCGAAGGCGAATCGGGCGAAGGATTGGAAGGGCTGCTTGCTCCAACGCTGGATATGTCAAATCCGGCGCACAGGCAGAAGCTTTTGGCGAACTTCGACAGGGAAAGGGAAATACTGAAAAAGAGAGGTTTATCCGAAGACGAGATCTCGGGCCTTGAGGATGCGATCATCAACGGCGATACGGAGAAGATAAAAAGGGCCTATCAGAAGCGGGCGCGGAATAACGGAGGAAAAGAATGAGCAAGTATGTCCTATTAGTCGGCATGTTTTTTTTGTGCGTGGTACTCATGTGCCCTCCATCCGTTTATCCACAAGACGAAGAAGAGCCGACGCGTTCGGACCAGCTGCCGGTAGGCGCTACCCTGCCAAGCACGCAGTCCACAGCGAATATAGATATGAAGAATGCAGGACTCGGCGAAGATCCATTATCGGGGTCAAGAGTGATGACCGATGCCGAACAACGTGCCTTCCAAGAAAAACTTGCCATAGAAAAAGCCATGAGAGAACGACTAGGGCCAGAGTTTTATGAGGCTGGTCGTATAATGAAAGAGTTTTCCGATGCGCTGCATGCAGCTCAAGGATTAGAGTGGAATGAAGCAGCTGGGGAATATTTACCGCCCGGTACGATTCCTACTCCGGAACAAGTAAAAAAAGAAACAGTGCGGAAGACTCGGCTGTTTGCGCCTCAGCCTTCAGGGGACGATAACTGGGACTTTTTGCCGGATTTCATTCCGGGGGTATCTGTGTACGAAAACATGCCGGAAATGCCAGTTACGCCCGTCGCACCTGAAGCCGTTCCTTCATCACAAAAAGGCCAGGCGCCTGCAAGCGGGAAATCAGACGGATCTGGCCGCGCGCAAGATCAGGATAAAAATTTAGGGCCGGATCTATTTGTGCAATAATTCTATATATATGTACAAATGGAAAATAGGGACAGCGACCATTATTTGAAAATCCAAGATTAGTTAATTAGCTGTTATTTATTGAAACAAACATGACATTGACAAAGCACAAATCCGTGCTATACTTGTATCCACAGTTAAGGAAAGTCCCGAGTTGGAAGGAATAAATCCCAGACTCTAATAAAGTAAAACCTTCAAAGGTGTACTTATAGCCTAAGAAGGTTTTTTGTCTCTTGAAATTATATACGGCTCTGTAGTTTAGAACCGATAACATATTTTAGCACCAGTTTAGATTGGGTTTCATAAGTGGCTCGTTTCACGCGCAGGAAAAAAAGTAAAACCTTCGTTAGTCATAATATCTTATGGCCTACGGAGGTTTTTGTTTAAGGAGAAGCCGACAAATGAAAAACTTTCTTAAAGCGTTCCTAACTATTTTTCTCGTTGGCGCAGTTGCATACACAGGCTATGAGGTCTCAAGATTATCCGATCGAATCCAAAAGATAGAAAATAAGCTCGGCGGCCCGAGGAAGATAGCGTGCACCGAAAAAGAAGCCGTGGAGAAAGTGCGACGATCAGTGGTCCGTGTAGTTGGCGGAGAGTCTGAAGGGTCAGGATTCGCGATCAGTAAGGGCGGTCTGATTCTGACTAATTTTCATGTGATTGAATCTGAGCCGAGTCCAAAGATCGTATTGCCGGATAACACTTTTGAGACAGGCCAGGTTATTATGGCAGATAAGGACGCAGACCTTGCGGTTATTAAAATCAGTAAAGATCTGCCGGCACTTAAGCTTGCGCGTCTTGACGCAATAAGCCCCGCGGAGGAAGTCTTCTCTATAGGATATCCGCTCGGAGGAAGCCTTCCCGGTGAAGCATCCGTTACCCGAGGATCATTTTCGCGATTTATTAAGGATAAGAAAAATGACGTCCTTTATCTTAATACGGACATGACTTTTGTTCCCGGGATAAGTGGCGGTCCGATGGTGAATATCTCCGGAGATGTTGTCGGTATTAATACCGCGGGATTATTATTGGGAGGTCTGGGCACAGCGATCACCTCGGATTCCATAAGAGAAAAATGTCGCCAAATGTCTACCTCGAAAGACTCGCTCAAAGATGTGAAAAAGACCGTCTTCCAGCCTAATAAAAACGCGCTCGAAACGGTAAGGGCTTTTTACAACTATCTCAAGATCCGTAGACTGGAAAAGGCCTTTGAGCTTCTGTCCGACAATTTTATCAGAGGGTACAGCTTTGAGCAATGGTCATATGGCTACCGACCGCTTCTCGATACGACCATAGTCTATATTAAGCCCGATAAAAAAATCGACAATAGAATAAACGTCAAATTATCCACCAAGGACTTGGTTGACAACGAGATAATATATAAATATTTCGAGGGATATTGGGATGTCCGGCAGATAAATGGGACGTGGTTACTCTGGAAGCCGAGAATCAGAGAAGTTGAGAATCTGGAGGAAGAGTGGTTTGTAGATCAGGACATTAAAAAACAGATGGAGGAATTGGTAAATACTCACCAAGATTACAAAAAATATCTACCGGAGATGTACAGGATATCTCAGGAGCCGGGAAACGACCAACTAAGCATACAGGAATTGTATAATAGAGCCAAGGGGATTGCGAGCAATCCACAAAATGCCATTCCGTAGAGAATGACCGCACTTAATTAACAAGAAAAAAGATAGTTTTCTGACCTTGACAAAATGTATCAAGTGTGATACATTTATAATGGCTCTAAGAAGAGGTCTAATAATAGGATTTATTTAATGGGCATAAAACGAGTAGATGGCTTTGAATTTAGAACATTGGTTGCAGATCATCCGCCTTACCATGTGCATGTTTCTTATAATGGAAAAGAATTAGGTCGATTCGATATAGAGCACCAAAGACCTATGGATACAAAATTGATTATAAATAGAAAATTACGAACCGCGCTTAAAAAGGGTGGATACTTAAAATGAGGGGGGTGGGTACCATGAAACACGATATTCTGTTGGCCTCAAGAAATAAGAATCTTACGAATAATTTCCGTAAGTATGTAGTCGATAAGAATATCAGATTCGGCACCCTGGGTAAGCCGGCTACTTTAAATAAAATATTGAAAAGAAAGGGCCCGCAGCTCGAAGCGCTTATTCTTGATATGCAGGTTCCCGAAGCAGAGCTTGAAAGAATTATTTTTTATGTAAAAAGACATAAGATTAATATTCCTGTCCTTCTACTCGTGCTTGATCATTTACAACCGACAAAAGAGGCGAAAGAGATATTAAGAAACTTGTCAGTATATGGTTTTATTAGAGCACCAAAAAACAAAGAAGAAGCAATCGAAACGATATCAGAATTGAATGAATTGCTGGAGTTAGATATGGATAAGAGATTTGAGAAGATAGATTATATACAAGAGGAGAAAGTGTTTTCCTCTACTTTCAAGAATGGTAAGGTTTATTTTCTTAAAAGAGCTGATATTACAGAAGACGATGGCTCAAAAATAAAAAACACCGTGATAGATAAAGATTCTTACTATTTTACCGTTTATTTAGAATCCGGGAAGGAATATTCTATCCCATGGGATTTTGTATTGAGTAAATGCGAAAAGAGTTATGAATATTTTAAGGATAAAACTATAGAGCGAATTACTCCGCAGGAAATCGGAAATAGAATAAAAAAAATCAGAAAAGCTAATAAGCTTACTCAAAATGAGTTGGCAATTAAAACCGGCATAGAAAGACCTAATATCACAAGAATAGAACTAGGAAAACATTATCCGGATCTCGAAACATTAGAAAAAATTTCCGATGCATTGGGAATTTCAGTAGCTAATTTGGTGGCAAGATAAAGAGGCTATATGAGAACGTTATTAAAAGATACTTATACGGATTTGTATTTTATTGATGAGAATAGCAAAACCAAAGAAGAGGTTTGAGGCTTTTGACGAGTCGGGGATTCAAACTTAAGAAAAATTTGCTTTTCCGAATTGTATGGCTAACGAATATTATTTAATGTGGAAAAAATGAAGAAAAGTGCGGAACTTGTTAAGGCCATTATTCTTTTACCGGGATCAGTGCTAATACTGATTCCCGGCCTTATTCTATATTCTACTCGGTCGTTTCATTTTCTTTGTGGGGTTGAGTTTCCGCAAGCTTGGATTATTTTTGGAGCCGCTTTCTTTTTTTCTTTTGCAGGGATTTCCCTTGCGATTAAAACTGTTTCATTGTTTGTAACGGCCGGTGATGGCACACCTGCTCCGTGGGCGCCCCCTAAACATTTTGTAGTGAGAGGCCCTTATTGCTACGTGAGAAATCCTATGCTTTTTTCTGTTATTTTGATTTTGTTGGGTGAGGCTATCTTTTTCGGATCGCTTCCTGTTTTGTTTTGGTGTGTCACTTTCTGGGGTATGAGTACGATTTATTTTATTTTGTTCGAAGAGCATGGGCTTACGAAACGGTTCGGCAATGATTATCTGGAATATAAAAAGAATGTCAGGCGCTGGATTCCTCGCCTCTCTCCCTGGAAGCATAATAAAAATTAATAGAATCGTCCCCTTAATCACATTTAATATATCCTCCGGCCTTAATTCCTTTCTAACTCTTCCCGATAAACTATTTTAAAATAATCTGCAACAATTTTGCCACTTTTTCCGTCTTATAGTATAGGGGGATATAGCGCCTATATAGGCAGAAAGAGAGGCAAATATGCAGGATTTAATACCACCGGAGGCTGTAGAGAATAAAATTTATTTGATTCGAGGGCATAAAGTTATGATAAGTCAACATCTGGCAAAACTTTATAATGTAGAAACAAGAATTCTTATCCAAGCAGTTAAGCGTAATATAGAAAGATTCCCGAAGGATTTTATGTTTCAGCTAACATTAGAAGAGATGCAATCTTTGAGATCACAATTTGAGATCTCAAATGTGTCGTTGGGGTTTACGGCCTCAGGTAGAGGCGG
The DNA here is from genome assembly GCA_001804065.1 of Omnitrophica bacterium RIFCSPHIGHO2_02_FULL_46_20. Classification (GTDB taxonomy): domain Bacteria; phylum Omnitrophota; class Gorgyraeia; order 2-01-FULL-45-10; family 2-01-FULL-45-10; genus MHFG01. The sequence goes on along the minus strand of MHFG01000057.1, from coordinate 2,500 downwards.
ATCACGATATCTACCGTACGCTTTTACAGAACAAGGCGTCGCGATGCTTTCAAGCGTACTTAATAGCGAACGTGCTATTAAGGTCAATATAGCTATTATGCGAGCGTTCGTGAAATTAAGACAGATCCTTTCGACCCATAAAGAACTTGCCCATAAACTTAACCAACTCGAACGAAAGACCGAAAAACATGACATGGAAATACAAGGCATCTTTGAAGCGATACGCCAACTCATGGCTCCGCCGCCAGAAAAGCCGCGCCGCATAATAGGTTTTAAGCAGTTCTAAAGACTTTATTTCAGAAAATATTCAGAAAGCGCAAGCCCAAATAGGACGGCGCCAAAATCCCAAAATCAGTCTTCCCGAGTCTTCCAAAAACTCAAAGTGACACATTTCATGAAACCTGATATAATAAAAAAACAAATATAACCAGAAAGTGCCAGCCCACAAAGGGACACCCTATACTCTAGGGTGTCCCCAAATAGGATGGCACCAAAATCAATATAGGAGATTTATAATGGGGATTTACAAAGATTGGTGCGGGTTCGGCAAAAGAAAAAAGAGTGTATCAGGTCAGAAGAAAATTAAGCGAGCCATGGTGAAGGCGATGGTCAAAAAACTTAAAGCTGAAGGCAAACCGGTTGACCGGCAAGCTATCAATAAAGAAGTGTTTGATAAAGTCCGCAGAAGGCATCAATCCCAGCAGAAAAAGAATATATAATAGGGCGGCACTGTAGTCAATTCGCGCTATCCTAAAACGTGCCGCTCTGCCGGGGTTTGTGATATAATTACCTCATGACCGTATACGTCTACTGCATAACAAAAGATTTCCATTATAAATCCTTTTAAATTAGGGGCACATCCATGATTACCGTTATCTTTATCGGCGCCTGCCTTCTTTTTGCGCTGGCTTATATAAAATATGGTAAATTCCTGGCGCGGCTCTTTGAGCTGGATGACAGGAATCGCGCTCCTTCACATACCATGTACGACGGAGTAGACTACGTGCCGACCCCCGGGCCGATATTGTTCGGCCACCATTTTTCGTCCATCGCCGGCGCCGGGCCGGTCTTGGGCCCGATCATTGCCGGCCTGGCGTTTGGCTGGCTGCCGGTTTGGCTATGGGTTGTCCTCGGCTCTGTTCTTATCGGCGGCATGCACGATTTCGTCAGCCTGGTGATATCCGTGCGTAACCGGGCCAAATCCATTGCCGAGGTTGTTAATGTCTATATGTCCGCTCGAGCATACCGGCTAATGTTGGTATTTATCTGGCTGACGCTGGTATATGTGCTGACCGTATTTACGGATCTGACTGCCGCGACTTTCAAAGCTGACGGCGGGGTAGCCACTTCTTCCATCTTATTCATGCTGCTGGCTATTGGGTTTGGAATATCGCTTTACCGTTTGAAGATGCCGCTTTCCTGGGCCACAGGGATATTCGT
>MHFG01000057.1:0-954 GCA_001804065.1 Omnitrophica bacterium RIFCSPHIGHO2_02_FULL_46_20 | reverse complement strand
TATTGCTTTATTGCTTCCGTTGCTCCGGTCTGGATGCTGCTGCAGCCAAGGGATTACCTCTCAAGCTTTTTGCTCTACTCTTCCATCCTGGTCGGATTTGTAGGAATAGTTTTTGGAGGTTTGCCCTTGAAGTATCCCGCTTTTACCAGTTGGGCCTCGCCTGATATAGGCCCAATGTTCCCGTTTCTATTTGTAACCGTGGCTTGCGGCGCCATCAGCGGGTTTCATTCGATCGTGGCGAGCGGAACGTCCTCTAAACAAATTAAGAAAGATACCAGCGCCCTGCCGATAGGCTATGGGGCAATGCTGGTGGAAGGGTTAGTCGCGGTGATTGCCCTGAGCACTATTATGATGATCGACGTAGGCGACCCGTTGATTAAGAGGGCGCCTCTGGTCGTTTACGGAGCCGGCATGGCCAGGTTTTTTTCTGTATTTGGTATTCCGGCAAAATATGGTAATTCTTTCGGAATATTAGCCTTATCAACATTTATATTAACCACCCTCGATACCGCTACCAGGTTGGCGCGGTATATTCTGCAGGAGTTCTTTGGCATGGAAGGCAAGAATACCAGATATCTGGCTACAGCCGTAACCTTGTGCCTGCCGGCCATCTTTGTCCTGATCAGCCTTAAAGATTCGAGCGGAGCTATCGTTCCCGCATGGAAGATCATCTGGCCTGTCTTCGGAGCCACTAACCAGCTGTTGGCAGGTTTAGCGCTGATGGTGGCTGCCGTTTGGCTGAAGAAAAAAGGCAAGCCCATCTGGTTTGTAATAGCGCCGATGATATTCATGCTGGTAATGACGTCGTGGGCGTTACTTATGGTCATCATGCGGCATAAATTCAGCCTGATAGGGGTTATCGGCGGTATACTGCTGCTTTTGGCTATTCTCTTGATCGTTGAAGCGATCGAAGCCTTCGAGGCCAAATATCATGTCAGGCAGATCGTAAAAAGG
>MHFG01000056.1:497-7870 GCA_001804065.1 Omnitrophica bacterium RIFCSPHIGHO2_02_FULL_46_20 | reverse complement strand
CGCGAAATACCGCTCTCCTTCCTTAGGCGGCCGTATCTGTCCGCTTACAGTGTCGCCTGTCCGCAAATTAAATTTACGTATCTGCGACGGTGAAACGTAAATATCGTCCGGCCCTGGAAGGTAATTATAGTCCGGGCTTCTCAAAAAACCGAATCCGTCCGGCAGTATCTCCAAAACACCCTCCCCAAATATCAGGCCTTCCTTCTCGGTCTTCGCCTGCAGGATCTTGAATATGAGATCCTGTTTCTTTAAGCCGCTTATTCCGTTAACATTTAATTCTTTGGCCAATTTTGTCAACTCAGAGATGCTCCTGCCCTTTAGTTCCGCTATCTCCATAAAAACGCCCCCTTCTTTAAGTCCTGCCATATTTGTTTAACCTGAATCACGGTTTCCTTTCTTGCGCCGTCGTTATCAATAATATAATCCGCCTTATCGATCTTTTCTTTTAGCGGCATCTGGCACGCCATCCTTTTACAAACATCTTCCTTCTCCATGTCCAATTTTTTTACACACCGGCCTATCCTGACGTTCCTGGAGGCCTTTACTACGATTAAAACATTCACAAGATCCGAGAGGCTGGTTTCGCAGATAAGCGGCGCGTCTATTATTAAAACCTCGTTTTTAGAGGCCTTTATACTATTTTTGATCTTCCCTATTACATAAGGATGGATTATCTTGTTTAGTTTTGCGAGGCGCTTCTTGTCATTAAAAACTATTTTGCCGAGCGCCTTTCTCTTTATAGAGCCTTTTGGATCCAGTATAGATTTACCGAATACCGCTGCTATTCTCTTGTGGACAGCATCGCCCTTCCTAATGGCTTTGTGCGCAAGCTTGTCAGCGTCTATAACTTTTGCGCCGAGTTTCTTAAAAATGGAGGCAGCGTAACTTTTACCAGCCCCGAAACCGCCTGTAAGGCCTACAATCGGCATTATTTTTTAACCACCCTGTTATAGAGGTTTATATACTCTTTGGCGGAGGCTTCCCACGAATAGTCGAGGCCCATGAGATATTTTACGAGGCTCATCCATAGGGGCTTATCTTTATAGACCATGAGAGACTTTTTGACAGCTCTGAAAAGCTCTTCTGATTTCGGCTCGATAAAAGTAAAGCCCGTGCCCTTGCCCGTTCTGGGATCAAATTCCTGCACTGTATCTTTAAGGCCTCCTGTTTGTCTTACAACAGGGACCGTCCCATATCTGAAACTAATCATCTGGCTCAAACCGCAGGGCTCGTATCTGGACGGAATAAAAAATAAGTCGGATGACGCGTATATCTTCTGCGCCAGCACCGCGTCAAATTTCAGGCTTATCGAGGCGCTGGCCGGATATTTTTTGGCTATCTTCTCAAAAATAACGTGATACTTGATATCGCCGGTGCCGAGAAGGACAAACTGCGCCTTCATATTAAGAAGCCTATCGATAATATCGGCTACGAAATCCGCGCCCTTCTGCTCGGCAAGGCGCGTGATCATGCCGAACATCGGAATATTCCTATCAATCTTAATGCCCATTTCCTTCTGGAGCATCTCTTTATTCAGGTACTTATCCTGCAGCGAATCTACGGAATAATTCTTAAGTATCTTGGCGTCTTTCTCAGGGCTCCAGAGATTATAATCTATGCCGTTCAATATCCCGAATAAGGCATTCTCTCTGGTCTTCAGCACTCCTTCCAGGCCGCATCCAAATTCCCGCGTGAGGATCTCTTTGGCGTAAGTCGGGCTTACTGTGCTGACAGCGTCGGAATAGACCAACCCTGCCTTCATCAGATTAACTTTATCGTAGAATTCAAAATAGTCTATGTGGAATAATGCCCAATCCAATCCTATCTTCGGGAATTCTTCCTTCGGGAACAGCCCCTGATATGCCATATTATGTATCGTGTAAAGGGTTCTCGTATTGGCGAAGAAAGGATCGTATTTATAAATTGTATTTAAATATACGGGAATGAGCGCTGTCTGCCAGTCGTTGCAATGTATGACATCAGGCGCAAATCCTTCTTTCTTGCATCTGGCTAAGATCTCACGTGAAAAGAATGCGAACCTGTCGAGATTATCCTTATAATCGCCGAACAAGTCCGCGTAAAGTTCTTTTCTGTTGAAATAATCTTCATTCTCTACAAAATATACCTTTATAGATTTACCGATCTTTGCGAAATCCCCCGCGGCCTTCACCGAAGCGTATTTCGGCATGATCACCCTGACATCCACGCCAAGCTCTTCGAGAGCAAGCGGCAGGCTTCCGGCGACATCGGCCAGTCCGCCGGTCTTCGCGAACGGCACGACTTCACTCGACGCCAATAATACTTTTAACCTCGCCATGTCACCTCCTTTTTTTGCTGCGGGCTATACCCTTCCATATCAAGCCAATTTTTGCCCACCTCTATATGGGCCTCGACCGGAACTTTTAAGTTTATTATGCCTTCCATCCCGTCTTTTACTATTTTATATATTTCTTTCAACTCGTCCCTTGAAACGTCAAAGACAAGCTCATCATGAACCTGCAGGATCATCTTCGAAACAAATTCTTTCTTCAATAATTTTTCCTGGATCGCGATCATCGCGACCTTTATGATATCCGCGGCTGAACCCTGTATCGGCGTATTTACAGCCGCTCTCTCGGCGAATTGGCGCATGCGCATATCAGAGCTGTTTATTTCCGGAATATAACGCCTCCTTCCGAGCAGCGTCGTAACATAACCTTTCTTGGCATCCTCTATTAGCCCTTCGAGGTAAGACCGTACTTCAGGATACCTGTCGAAATAAGCGTCTATGAATTCTTTTGCCTTATCAACTTCTATCTTAAGATTTTGCGACAAGCCGTAGGGGCTCATTCCATAAAGTATGCCGAAGTTCACTGTCTTCGCCATTCCCCTCATCTCGGCTGTAACTTCTTTCTCTTCAACGCCGAAGACAAGGCTTGCGGTATATGCATGAACATCAAGTCCTTCTTTGAATGCCCTTATAAGATTTTTGTCTTCCGAAAGATGGGCAAGTATCCTTAATTCTATCTGTGAATAGTCCGCTGATAACAAAAGATTGTTTTTATCCGAAGGTATGAATGCCTTCCGTATCCTCTGCCCCGCTTCGGTCTTTATAGGTATGTTCTGCAGATTAGGCCCGCTCGATGAGAGCCTGCCCGTCGCGGTGACTGTTTGATTAAAAGATGTATGAACCCTTCCTGTCGCGGGATTTATAAGGCTTGGCAGGGAATCTACATACGTGGATTTCAGTTTAGATAATTCTCTGTATTCGAGCAATTTTTCCGGCAGGGGATGGCTTAAAGCCAGCTTTGTCAAAACCTCCTCGTCGGTAGATACGCCTGTCTTCGTTCTCCTTATTACCGGGAGCTTCATCTTCTCAAATAAAACAGCCGAAAGCTGCTTGGGTGAATTTATATTAAATTCTTCGCCGGCCAATTTGTATATCTTCTTCGTTAATATTTCTATTTTTTTCTCCATCTCTTTAGACAGGCCGGATAGATAGCCCTTGTCAACAGAGACGCCTGTCATCTCCATCTCTGCCAAGACCTCTATTAAAGGCATTTCTACATTATAGAACAGCTTGTCGAGATCTTTTTTAGATATTTCTTTCTCGAGTATCTTCTTAAGCCTGAAAGTTACATCACTATCTTCACACGAGTAGTCAGAAACCTTTTCGATATCGACTCTGTCCATCGTTACGGCAGACTTGCCTTTTCCTATAAGCTCATGGATAGATGTGGTCATCTTATGGTTCAGGTATTCGAACGATATATCATCAAGGTTATGGTTCAGTTTTGAAGGATTTAATAGATATGACGCCACCATAGTATCAAAGATTATACCCTTAACGCGTATTCCGTAATTCGCGAGGACTATATAATCGTATTTTATATTCTGTCCGATCTTTTTTATCTTTTTATCCTCGAATATCTCTTTTAGGCTCCCAAGCGCCAATTCGATATCGAGCTTCTTCCCTTCACTGCCGTTCTCGCAAACGCCGACGTAATACGCGACTCCCTCTTCCCATGAAAAAGACAACCCCGCTAATTTAGCGAGAACAGGGTCTTCGCTCGTCGTCTCCGTATCAAATACGAACTCCTTTGACTTTTTTAAGCCCGCGACAAGCGCGCTAAACGTCTTCGGGCCATCCACCAGTATATATTCTGATTTCAGTTCCTCGCTGGGCGTCAGGTCCTTAAGAAGGGACTTAAATTCCAGCTCCTTATATAATTCAAGCAGTCTTGGCTGGTCCGGCCCTTTTAACTCCAGCTCTTTAAAATCTATATCTATAGGAACATTTGTATCGATTACGGCGAGCTCCTTGCTAAGAAAAGCGTTCTTCTCGTTCTCTTTCAGCATCCTCTTCTTAGCGTCACCCTTAACTTTGTCTATACTCTTATACAATTCCTCAAGGCTCCCGAATTCGCTTATCAAATCTATCGCGGATTTTTCTCCTATTCCTTTGACACCCGGGATATTGTCAGCGGCATCTCCCATCAGAGCCATTATATCAACGATCCTGTCAGGCCCCGCGCCGTAAGCCTCTTTCACTTTATGCGCATCATATATAAGGCCTTCTTTATGCGTGCTATAGACCTTTATATGCGAACCCACGAGCTGAAGCGCGTCTTTATCGCCTGTAACTATGAATGTCTCTATATCCTTAACCTGCGCTTTCTTAGCGAGCGTAGCGAGGACATCGTCAGCCTCATAACCCTGCATTTCATATATGGGGATATTATGGGCCTGCACCAATCGCTTGATGTAAGCCATTTGGCTTACAAGATCGTCCGGCATTGGCTTTCTGTGTATCTTGTATTCCTCAAATTTCTTATGCCTGAATGTCGGCCCCTTGAGGTCGAACGCCACCGCCAGCATATCCGGCTTCTCATCCTTGATTATTTTATTTAACATGGAGTTAAAACCGTATATAGCATTGGTGGGCTGCCCCTTCGAATTGGAAAGGCTCCTTATCGCGTAGAACGCTCTATAACAAAATGAATTGCCGTCAATAAGAAATAGTCTTTTTTTAGGCATGATACGGGATGCGGTTATGGGGCATGAGGTTAGTTAAAAATCATCCTATTATTTACGCTTTTTGGGAATTAATCTTAAAGAAATGCGCTTTCAGAGGACATTCTTTGTCTACGTCATCAGGAGAATTCCACGAAGCGAAATTCTCCTTTGAATTTCGGATGTTATTATATATTATAATGACAAATATTGTCAAGAAAAATCTCGCACAAGAAATTTTTCTGCGGTGTCGGGAGAAATTTGCATCAGGAAAATTCTCGGGGTCCTGCCACTGCTACAGCCTTTTGTTTTTAGGGCTCGAGGGTGGCAGTGTTCATCCAATTTTAGCTTTAGTAGCTTGTTCTCCCGCCGGGCGCACTTCGTGCTTGGCGGGGTCCCGCCTACAGCTAACGTGGGCGGGAATAGATCATAGGCAGCAAGTCTTTTAGCCGATAGTCCCCTCTCGCCCATTCACCAAAAGGCTATAGCAGTGTCACCCCTCGAATGTTCCATGGGGACAGGTTGCATCGTAATTCTGTACCTGGTGCAAGATTTTACGGGTGACGCGAGTGAGCCTTTTGGAAAATATGGCGAGCGGTAAATAAGACTGGCGGCTAAAAGACTATTGTTTAGCTCTCATAGATCTAAGGGGCTATACGCATAAAGTTGGATGAACAGCGGCATACCGCGAGCCTATATAAACAAAAGGCGAACTCGCGGCAGGACCCGTAAAATTTGCATCAATGACAGGACACGAATTTTAGCTTGGATTTACTAAAGAATATTATACGTTACCCTCGACGAATCTCACCGGATCTATTTAGCCTCGACTTTGCGGATATGCCCTGATAGATAGTTGCCTGTTAAATCATCTATTGCCTGCGTGAGTTCCTGCAGCCGCGACTCCTTCTCAAACTTCGCGCCCATATCCTTGGACGGATTTGTCATGAGCTCGAATTGCAGGCGTTTACGCTCATAATACGCTCGGCGCAAATCGTCAAGTATATCATTCCGTAACTGAACCATAAGCCTGGATCGGACGTCTATGTTTGTCTGGTCATCGCTCCAGATGAGATCCCCCAATTCCCAGGATAGGCCGACGTTCCAGCCGTCGGATGTATCATCCGGCCCTTTTATAACATAATCCTTAGCGGCGCTTGTATATATCTCGTAAGTATCGGAACGGTTTTTGCTTAATCCGCAAGAAACTTTTGGCAGCAGCGCCCTCGCCCTCGCTTCACTTCTCCATCTCTTTATCTTTTCAGGGCTAACCTCGGCATACCTGATAGCCGCTTGCTGTAATTCTTTAAAAGCAGGTTCGCCGTCCAGGGCTATCTTAAGCGTCTTTAGGCTCATTTCTATGTCGGGGTATTTGTCCATAAGATAATCGCCTGCCTCGAAACTATACATGCCCTTATCCGTCACGGCCAGTAGAGTCTTTTCATCTTCGCTTCCGAATATCACGCGGCTTACATTAAGGCTTTTGGCCACCCCCTTATATAGTTCAAGCCACCGGGATTTTTCATTTATAAACTCAAAAACACCTTTATCTGTCGCGCAGAACATCGACTTATTCTTCGCCGGTATCATAAGGTAATTTATTACGCCTTTTAAGCCGGCGCAAGGAAAATTATTCCAACTCTTGCCGCTATCGTCGCTATACAGGATATCTTTATCAAATGTTATATATACCCTATTATCGTTTATGGCGATAGAATGTATTGATGTGTATTTTTCGCTTTCTTCATAATCATGTTCTTCTATTTCTTCGGTTTCGTTTTTTTCGCCGGCGCTTTTTACGAATGCGCGCTGCCATCCTTCAGCGCCGGGCCTCATCACATATAGTCCGCTCTCCGTTCCGGCATACACCAGCTCTTTATTCAGGGCTAAACACTTAACCGGCGCGTCTTTTAATCCGCCGCTTATATCAAGCCACGTATCTGCGAGGTCATCGCTCAAAAATATACCTTTCCGAGTGCCGATCAGCATCCTGTCGCGGCTGTGATTAGAAAGCTCTATGCAGGTAATATTATTTTTATCCGGCAGGATGGTCCTGAAGACATTCCTCCATCTCGCGCCATAGTCTTCCGATTTGAATAACCCGCGTTTTGTTCCTAAGAATATTACCTTCGATCTTCCCGCGATACAATTTATTTCATTGCTGCCGCCTTGAGGAAGCGAAAAGACCGGCTCCCACCTTTCCTTCAAATCTCTTGCCTTGTATAGAGCGTTTCGAGTGGCGATGTATAGGGCATCGTTATTAAATATAGCCGCTTTTAATTCAGAATTCTTTACAGCGCCCTCTTTGGAGACCCATGCGTCTTGCGCGCTGAGCGGCGTAAAATCAATAAACGACAAAAGCATGGTTAAGGCAATTACTG
>MHFG01000056.1:0-490 GCA_001804065.1 Omnitrophica bacterium RIFCSPHIGHO2_02_FULL_46_20 | reverse complement strand
TATCTTCCTCATAACGTCCCTCCTGTAGGCTGCCTACAATACTATATATTTCGTTTTTTGTCAAGTTTTATTTTATTATTCATCAAATATGCCTTTTTCCTCTTGTCTGGTAATAGCTCAGCTACCGGAAGTAACTAACCGTCATTGCGAGGCTGCGGAGCGGCCGAAGCAATCTCTTTTTTAGATTGCTTCGCTCGCCTAAAGGCTCGCTCGCAATGACGAGTCTCGTCGAGCTTCTTATAACACTGCCCTTGTCTTTAAGAGTTGATGTGCTATAATTATTACATGCCAAAGTACAAAAGATTTCAATCCTTAGTAATAACGATTTTTCTCTGCTTGGTATACGCCCTTTGGTTAACCCCTTTAAAGCCCGTCCAGATTGCCAGCCTTAAGATCGTAGATACATACTTTGGCTTAAGCTCCAAATTAATCCCTATGCCGAAGGCCGGTACAGGCGTCGTTTTAGTCGCGATTGATGACGAATCATTAC
>MHFG01000055.1:5395-5460 GCA_001804065.1 Omnitrophica bacterium RIFCSPHIGHO2_02_FULL_46_20 | reverse complement strand
CCAAAATCTCCTCGTAAGAAACCCTAAAACAAAACTTAGAGCCGCGAGCATGAAGACAGGATTAT
>MHFG01000055.1:5289-5365 GCA_001804065.1 Omnitrophica bacterium RIFCSPHIGHO2_02_FULL_46_20 | reverse complement strand
ATGCCCTCCACCCAAGCATAATCAGCGCGATTAAAACTACGCGATAATCGCCTATTGCCGGACGCAATTTCCCCAC
>MHFG01000055.1:2170-5179 GCA_001804065.1 Omnitrophica bacterium RIFCSPHIGHO2_02_FULL_46_20 | reverse complement strand
TAACGGAAGATATAACAATGAGAATGCTTGGGCGCCATTCGCGCGCGAGCATAAACGCGGCGAAAAGAAGAAAGAAGAAATACCAGCTCGCGTGGATCCAGACTGAGAGCGCCGCTATGACAGTTAGGATTAATATGTTTATATATTGGAATTTTTTATTCTTTAACCTGGGCCATATAAAAAGTATCGCGAGGAGCGAGGCCATGGTAAATATATAAGGCCTTCCTAATAATAGCCTGAAGGCCCATTCCGGCACGACTATCGACAGCGTTAATAAAGATATGACCCACGACTCAGGGATTTTTAGAAAGAGTATCGGCATAAGGCAAAATAGCAGGAATAAAAATATTACGGAAAACAGGACAAGGCCATGTTGGCCGCAGTTGGTTACCCTGTGGACAAAACCGAGTATGGCGTGCCAGCCAGGGTAGCTGTCCATCTTTATTTCATCGCGCAGAACAAGGATCTGGCTCCAGTCCTTTCCTGATATGACCTTAGCGCTGTGCCGCATAGCGTCATCAGGCGGCATAAAACCGTATCCGATTATCTGGAACGGTATTAATAAAATAACCCAGATAGTTATTAGAATAGCTATTAATGGCGCGATATCCGACAATGCTTTTTTTATCATAATAAGTGTTTAATCAAAAGAGAGGCAAGACTGTTGCTTGCCTCTCTTTATTGTGAACCAAAAAACCAAAGATTATTATTAAGGATTGTCTATAAAGCCGTTACTAATAACCATATTGACACTCCCGCCGCCGGTGCCAGCGTCGGTAGCTGTAATGTTAGTAGCGGTAGTACTGTAAGCAGTATTCAAGTAATACCTGCCGGTTAATTCGGTTTGGGGTATATAAGCACTTAAAGGAGTTATATTAGGAGCATACGCGCCAGTCTCCGAGAAGTACAGTTTTTGGGCTGTCCTTAGCGCGCCTAACGTAGATATCGCTTCAGCCCTTCTCGCCCTGGCAACATTAGCTGTCATTGCGGGAACCGCGATAGCGGCCAATATACCGATTATGACTATAACTACTATAAGTTCTGTTAACGTAAAACCTTTTCTATCTAATCTCATCCTCTCCCCCTTTCTTTTAATTACAAATTATACCACATTATTATAATAAAAGCAAATATTTGTTTTTTTGATTATAATTCTTTTTCTTCTATTTCAGCTATTTTTAATAAGTGTTTTAATAGACCGATCTTGAGAGGTATATTTTTATGGATAGGGACAGAAATTCTCGCTGGATTTCCAACTTTCATATAAACATGATGACTGCCTTTTATTCTCTTTAATTCCCAACCTTTCTTTCCAAGTAATTTGGCAAGCTCTTTTCCCGAAACACTTTTCATATGCCAGCCCCCTTACAATCGCATATGGAACCTCTCCCGAATACAATGCGAGGTTTCATACTACAACCTCCAGGGCCTCATCTTTATCAGTAAGCTTGACATCTTTCATATCGATTGATAAACAGGCTTCAACAGCTTCATAGATGTTGCTGAGAAGTTCTTCAAATGTTTCTCCTTGCGTTGCACAGCCAGGAATCGCCGGTACTTCTGCCCAATATCCGCCTTCTTCTGCCTTGTGAATAATAACTTTGAGTTTCATGATTATATCCTCCTTCTTTTGATTCTTATATAATTTTAACTATGAGCGACCCTGTGAAGCAATTCTGAAATAACGGTCTGATAGCGTATGTCGAAATGATGATCTTTCCTTTTAAGACATTTCAGATCTTCACTATTGACTCGGATATTAAGCGTGGATTTCTTCTTCCGGAAAGCTTCGCCTAAGTAGGCTTTATTTCGATTGACTTTCATAGTATATTGACTTGTTCGGCCTATTTAGTCTGCAACGCTTTTCGTTCAGATAGTATCCCCCATGACAAATACATCTTGAGCAAACTTTGGTATGGCACATCTCTTTTATTGGCAAGTATTTTCAGCTCATCCAACATGTCCTCTGGGAGACGTACGGATATGGATTTCAAAGAAGGCTTTAGATTCGGAAAATATGCCCTCTTCGCCTTTGAGACATCAAAATAATCAAGTGGTGAGTGCGCTAACCAAAAAGCCCTTTCTTTGTCTTCTGTTTTGAACGATTGTTTATTCTTTTCCAAAGTTTTCATAGAACTGCTTCTCCTTTCTGTTCATATCCCTTGCTGAAATCACTCGTATCTTTGAACCACGCTTGGTGTATACAACTACCAATTGTCTTCTCCAATCTGTCTGGCCAAATGCCGCGAATCTATCCTCCGTTATTGAATGCTTCGGATCATCAAGTATTATAATTGGATCGTTGAAAAAGACCTGTTCGCATTCCCAGTTTTGGACATTGTGCTTAAGGTTCTTATCTATATTGCTATCATCCCAATCAAAACTCGCAAATTCTGGGTATTCTTCTATCATATACATATTGTATATTTATTAGATATACTTGTCAAGAGGTGTTTTTTTATCCCTTTATTTTTCGCCTATCTTGCCGCTCCGGTAATTGCCTGGCTTAAGCTGAAGATAGGCATATACAGCGCCACTATGACTATCCCTACCATCGCTCCCATCACCACAATGAGAACCGGCTCTATAAGGCTTGTAAGGGCGCTCACGAAACTATCCACCATCTCTTCATAAAAACCCGCTGTTTTATCCAAAAGCTCCGGAAGGCTGCCTGACTCCACGCCCACCATAGCCATTTGAATCATGAGCGAAGGAAATATATTCACTTTTTTCAGCGCTTCGGGTATGTTTTCTCCGTCTAATATCAGATCCCTGACCTTGAGGCTCGTCTCCTCTATGACAACGTTGCCGGAAGTCTTGCTGACAAGCTCCATGGATACCGCTATAGGAATGCCCTGGCTCAAAAGTGTCGCGAGAGTCCTCGTGAACTTACTTAAAGCGGCGCGCATAATCATACTGCCGAATACCGGAAGGCGCAGGAGGAATTTATCAAACAACTTTCGCCCTTTTTTCGTTTTAAGGAGATACTTGTTAATAAAAAACGCCGCC
>MHFG01000055.1:0-2163 GCA_001804065.1 Omnitrophica bacterium RIFCSPHIGHO2_02_FULL_46_20 | reverse complement strand
TTACCGCGACGATCACCAGTATATTGTGCAATACCGCATCGCTGAAAGAGAATACTATCCGTGTTAATAGCGGAAGTTTGGCGTGTAAGCCCTCATACATCGCTCTAAACCGCGGGACCAGAAATAACGTTATAACCGCCATGGCAAAAATAAAAAAGGTAATGACAAAAACAGGATACGTCATCGCGGTTCTTATTTTTTTATTGAGCCTGTCCCTTGCCTCCAGATAAGAGCTCAGCCGTTCGAGCATCGTATCGAGAGAACCGACCTTTTCCCCCGCTTCGACTATGGCGATAAAAAGGGTGGAAAATACGTTGGGGAATCTCTTCAGCCCTCCGGAAAACGATTCTCCTCCTTTAACATGATAACTTATTTCGTTTAGCGTCTCTTTAAATATAGGGTTTTTTAACTCATCCGCTATCGAATTTATCGCCCGCAGCAGCGGCACCCCGCCCTTTACCATGGTAGCTAACTGCTTGCAGAATAGGACCAGGTCAGCGGTCTTTATCTTAGGGCTGAGGAATGAGATGCCACTGGATTTTTTTACCTCTTTTATGGAGATGATGATAAGGTTCTTCTTTGTCAGCCTCATCTTTAAATCATGCTCGGAAAGAGCGGTTTCCCGCGCCTTTACGGAATGGCCCGCGGTATCCCTGGCTATGTAAGAAAATGTCGGCATTTTATCCGCCTTTCTCCAGCACCGTGACCCTTAAAACCTCTTCGAGGCTCGTTATGCCCCTGGATGCCTTTTCTATACCGGATTGAAATATGTCTTTCATGCCCCCAGCCTGCGCCGTTTTTTTTATCTCGGCGTCTGTTACGCCGGTCTTAATCATCTCTCTGACTTTTTTTGATATCGGTAAAAATTCGAATAGGCCTACCCTCCCTTTATATCCTACGTTATTACACTTACCGCAGCCCTTCCCCCGGTAGAAAGAGACGTTGTTTAAGTCAATGCCCGATGCTTTCTTAAATTCATTCAGGGTGCCCGGTTTTATGTCAACTTTTTCTTTGCAGTCAGGGCATATCTTACGAACAAGCCTCTGGGCTATCACAAGGCTTAAGCACGACGCGATAAGATACGGCTCTAACCCCATATATATAAGTCTTATGACGACGCTTGGCGCGTCATTCGTATGTATAGTGCTTAAGACAAGATGCCCAGTCATCGAAGCCTTTACCGCGTTTTCTAAGGTCTCCATGTCGCGTATTTCACCTATCATTATTATATCGGGATCCTGCCTCAAGACGGCGCGCAGGCCCGAAGCGAATGTGAGCCCTATGTCATGCCTTGTCTGTATCTGGTTTATGCCGCCTATCTGGTATTCAACGGGGTCTTCTATGGTAACTATATTTTTTTCCGGAGCGTTGATGAAATTCAGGGCAGAATACAGCGTCGTCGTCTTGCCTGAACCTGTCGGGCCCGTAACCAGCGCCATGCCATAAGCCTGTTTTAATATGTGTTTGAATATCTCTACGTCCTTCGGCAGCATCCCGAGATCTTCCATATTCACTATGAGGCCCGTGCTGTCGAGAAGCCTCAATACCAGCTTTTCACCGTGCGTTATAGGGGTAGACGCGGCTCTCACGTCGATATCCTTCTCGCCAAAATTGAATTGGAATCTGCCATCCTGCGGCAGGCGCTGTTCCGCGATATTCATATCGCTTAAAAGTTTTAACCGCGTTATTATCGCCCCCTGCATCTCTTTCGGCGGCGGAAAGGATTCGTGAAGAAAGCCGTCTATCCGATAGCGTATGCTAAGCTCATTTTCTCTCGGCTCTATATGAATATCGCTTGCCCTGGATCTTACGGCATTGCTTAAAAGGCGGTCGACGAACTCAATAACGGGAGTCTTGACCGCCTCTTCTTTTAATTCCGGTAATTTTTGCGCCTGCCGTGAAACGCCTCTCTCTTTTGCCAGCTTTTCTTCGCTCTCTTTTATTTCGCTCTCTTTTATGCTGATGAAATCGCTGACCGATTCCTTAATGGCGTGCTCTTCATAGTATCTATCTATCGCGGCCTCTATCTCCTTCGTATGGCTGAAATAGCGTTCGATCTCATATCCTGTCTTCAGGCGCAGCGTATCGAGCGCGACTATGTCCATGGGGTTGCTCATGGCAACCATAAGCTTATTGGTTTTTTTGTTAAGGCCTATCGCTATG
>MHFG01000054.1 GCA_001804065.1 Omnitrophica bacterium RIFCSPHIGHO2_02_FULL_46_20 | reverse complement strand
TTAAAATTGTCAATGACGCCGTATTTCCTGGCGCTCTTCCTGCCATCAAGCTGGGCCGCCAGATCTACCGTCATATAGGCGGTGAATAGAGAAGCTAAAATACCTATTACAATATCCTGCCTGCTTATCGGCCAGCATAGGCCGCACCAGACAAAAAACCAAAGGGCAAAATATATAATGATTGGCATCATCTCATGGCTCCCGATATCGCGCTATTCCATTCCCTGCCTCTGACTAAAACGGCGACTGCATCACCCAAGAATGAGCGCCCTGTATCCGGCAGAAGTATTAATACGCTTAGGATGGAAAGAACCGCGAGCGCTGCCATAGGCAGCGCCATCGTAATCGCGATCCTTTTGCCTATATTATTGTTTATACCTCGATATTCTTTTGAGCCGAAAAGTATCGGTGTCGCCGCCTTAAAATAATAGCCGAGTGTCAGGGCGCTGACCGCCGCGGCTATAAAAGCAAGGATCGGCCTATCCGCCTGAATGCAGGCAAATATTATGATGAGCTTACTCCAGAATCCGCCAAGAGGCGGTATGCCGCATATTGACATCGTTCCTATAAGATTTGTATATCCGGTTACAGGCGATATAGCCATGATACCCGGCATCTTCCTTAAGTCTCTGGTCCCGGTAGATTGTTCGATAGCCCCCGCGTTTAAAAATAACAGCGATTTAAAAATACTATGATTGAATAGATGAAATAACGCGCCCATTATCGAAAGCGGGGTGCATACGCCAAGCCCTAAGGCAATATAACCTATCTGGCTTATACTCGAATAAGCTAATAGCCTCTTGATATCGGTTTGCCCGAAAGCGAGGACGCTGGCAACAACCATTGATATCACGGCAAGGCCGATAAGTATCATTGAAACTTGCGGTGTCATTCCGAAGATATTAAAAAATATTCTCGACAACGCGTAAACTCCCAGAACCTTTATAAGCAACCCGGATAACATGGCCGAGACGGGCGTTGGCGCCTTGGAATGCGCGTCAGGAAGCCAGGCGTGGAATGGCACGAGCGCCGCTTTTAGCCCAAATCCAGCAAGAAATAGCGCGCTGACGAAAGGCAATATCTTTGACGCGCCCTTGCCCGCTATCGACAAAGCCATGTCTGCCATATTCAGTGTCGAAGCGTAGCTATAAAGAAGCGCTATACCTAATAACATGAAACTTGAGCCGACCGCGCCCATCACGGCGTATTTAAAAGAGGCTTCGAGCGCTTCGGCATCGACATCGAATGCGACGAGAGAATATCCGGCTATAGCCGCTATCTCCAAGCACACATAAAGGTTGAATATATCGCCCGAAATAACGACGCCGTTCATGCCGGCTACCATCAAAAGAAAGAGGGTGAAGAACTTCCAAGTATCCGTATATCTTTTGACATAATCGACCGAATATATTGCGACGAGAAATGCTATTACATTTATGATAACGAGGAAGAATATTGAAAATCCGTCCACTATCATCGGTATGCCTGCCGGCGCAATCCATTTTCCTATATTGCATATCAGCGCTTTTTGAGCAGCTGTGAGGGCCGCCACCAGAAAACTTAACACCGCCAAAGATAATGTCGCGGCGATTGACGCTACTTCGCCCGCTATTTTTATCTTCTTTCCTGTCAGCGGTATCAAAAAAGCGGCGGCAAGCGGTAATATTACAAAAAATGGCACAAAGTTCATTCTATCTTCTTATCCTTTAAGCCTGTTTATCTTGGTTATGTCAAACGTTCCTGACTTTTCGTAAATCCTGATCGCTATCGCGACGAGTAGGAGAGTAAACGCCAGCCCTATCACGATCGCCGTAGAAACTACTGCCTGAGACAGCGGATCGACCATATTTTTTATCACTTGATCGGCCGCGAATATCGGAGAGCGGCCGCGCCGAATATAACCGCCCAGTATAAAGAAAAGATTTACAGCATATTCCATTATGCCTATTCCTATGATTATTTTTATGAGATTGCGTTTTCTAACCACGCAATAAAGGCCGACCAAAAATAGCGCCAGGCATAACATATATATGCAAATCATTTTTTTACCCCCGAGGCCATATCTGATTTAGGCATAAGCACCAGCGCCGCGAATATCGCGAAAAGGCCCGCGCCTACAATAACCATCTCGCAAATCGCTATAACAATGTGCGAATAGCTTCCATGCCAGCCGCTTATCACTATATATAAAAATATCAAAGCCGCAATGCTTATCATAAGGCGAAGTCGATGAGAGCGCATCCTTTTCAACGCTCTCTTTTTGCCGAAGGCGAGCATTATATGGATGAATGATAACGCTATGATCACGCCGCCGACGAATCCGCCGCCCGGGGCTATATTACCGTGCAGGGCTATATAAATTCCGTATAGCAGGATAAACCCGAACGTAATGCGGGTTATTGTCTTTACTATTAAAGTCATCCCCCTGTCTTCTTTAGTTAGGCTCATCGATCTTTTCCTTGGTATAACCGACCCGGCGCGCGATCGCCAATACCCCTACGATCGCCGTAAAAAGTATCGCGATCTCTCCCAGGGTATCGTATGCGCGGAAATTTACTATTATTGCCGAAACCACGTTTTCCGAGCCTGTCTTCATAATGTCTTCAATATAGAACCTGGATACTTTCATCGCGGCGTTACCGAATGCCGGCAAACTTCTTAACGCGAAATAAGCCAGAGTCAAGAATACGACAATAAACGAAACCGTGGCTAATGTATTAAAAACCCACCGCCCTGATATGCTGAACGGCAGGTCCCGCCGGATAGTCGCGCGTATTAAAATTATAAGGCTCAATATCTCCACGACGAGCTGCATTATCGCGAGATCCGGCGCTTTTAATACGAGAAAAGCCATGCATAGGCCTATACCGACGGCGCCGACAGCGACTACGCTCGAAACAAGGTCCTTCACCTCGACAGCTATTATCGCCGCGGCTATCATAAAGAATAGTATTAAATGCAGCTCTATCATGTTATTACTTTAAGAATAGAATGATAAACATCGCGATCATACCCAAAAGGCACCAAACTAAATATGCCGGGAGAACGCCGTTATGCAGGCGTTGAAAAAATTTCGTAAACACCTCTAGAGATTTCCTGCTAATATCATATATATCAAAAGCGTGTCTGGCCTCCTTCTCATACATTGAACCCAATATCTTGACATCCTTAACCGTATCATAAAACTCTGCTCCTGATACGCGCTCAAGGGCTTCAGGGTCTTCCCCGCCTACAAATAGGCCGACTAATCGCTCTCTTTTAGGAATCAACGCCATATAAATTAAACCGCCCAAAATAATACCGACTGATATGAGGCTTGTCGCTATACCGGGGCTCCATATACCTATATATGTCAGGGCCTCCCTGCCTATGGCAGGCATTATAAGTAGTCTTAGAGGGACCGCAAACGCAAAAACGCCGAATATTATACAGACGGACGCTAAAATAATTATCGGCGCGGTCATTGATATGCCGGCTTCTTTTAACTTTAATGAGGCATCGGATGGCCTGCCTAAAAATACGGCGTGAAGCAGCTTCATGAAACTTGCTATCGTGAGCGCGCTGCCGAACATCGCGCATACTAACCATAATATCCATAGAGGATTTTTATTATTACCGAGCTCAATTATACCCTGGTATATCATCCACTTAGAGACGAATCCGTTAAGCGGAGGGATCCCGGATATAGAAAGCGACGCGATGAGAAATGAAACAAAGGTTATGGGCATATATTTTGCCAAACCGCCGAGTTTTGCCAGATCGCTTGTATGCGTCCTCTTTTCTACGGCGCCCGCGCTTAAAAAAAGGCACGATTTATAAATCGCGTTGTTCAGCATGTGAAATAATCCTCCCGCGATTCCTACCGGATTAGCGGTTCCTATTCCTATAATCATATATCCCACCTGCGAAACCGCGTGATATCCCAACAGCCTCTTAAAATCATGCTGGACAAGCGCTATCCCGACCGCAAATATTATGGTGATCGCCCCTACAGATAGAAGCGCCAGATTGGAAGCGCTATTCATAACGAAGAGATTTAACGAAACTCTCGCTAAAAGATAGATGCCGAGCAGTTTATCCAATGACGCCGGCAGATATGCCGTAACGCTGGCGGGGCCGTCTTCGGCCACATCGGGAAGCCATGAATGAAACGGCACCGCGCCCGCCTTTGCGAAACTCGCGATTGCCATGAATATAAAAGCGGCATATGGAAATACGCCGTTTAAATTGATACGGATCGCATCCATGGCGAATGTGCCTGTCATTTTCCATATGAGGCCTATCGCGAATATCATCAGCGCGTCCGTTCCACCTATCATTATAAGCGCCTTCTTTGCCGACTCAGGCGCTCTTTGGCGCCCTTGAATACTGACCAATAAATACAGAAGAGCCGCCAGGAAGCCCCAGAATGCAACGAGCACTATTAAATTATTCGCGAAAACCGCTCCAAGCGAACTTCCGAGGGCCATCAGAACATAACCGAAATACCTTCCGTTATTTTTTTCTATAAATCCGAAAGAATATAACGCGGTGAGAAACGCGAAGAAAGATATTCCTATTCCGGCGAGGGCTGATAGATTGTCTGCCATAAATGCAGGCGTCTGGACAGGCGGCCAATACATAGGTTTAAATATGAATATGTGCGCTGAGGCGGCGAGGATGATGAGCGTAGTAATGAATACCAATGTCTTCGTTAAAATCTTTAGTTTTTCAGAAATAAAAAGGCATAAGATGCCGATTACAATCGGAATAAATACAACGTATGCGAGAAAATTCGCTAATAAATTCATGATAGGGCGTATCTATCCTTTATGCGGGCCGTCTTTTCCTGCGATAATCTTATGAGCTCAAAAACGCCCATCACTTGTTTATCGTGGTCATCCACTATAAGCATTCTCTCGGTGCAGCAATAGCATGGGTCTATTGCGGCCAATATTATTGCCGCGTCCGAAATCGTTTCGCCAATGACAGTTTCTCTGAATGTCGGGAAGTTCATATAAGTAGGCGCTCTTATCTTATGTCTCATGGGCGAATTAGTTCCGTCTGATTTTATGTAATGGAAACACTCCCCTCTCGGCGCTTCGATCTGGCCTATCCCCTCACCCGGCGGTATATCTTTAGGATTTGAGTCGATTGGGCCTTGCGGCATTTTATCGAGACACTGCCTGATTATGCTCACCGATTCAAACATCTCCAGTATCCTTACAACCGTTTTAGCGAATACGTCTCCTTCTTCCAGCGTAATGACATTCCATTTAATCTTGTCATAAGCCGCATACGGATAGTCGCGCCGGACGTCAATGTCAATACCTGATGCCCTTGCCGTAGGCCCGAGAGCTGAATAATCAATGGCGTCCTCTTTTGTCAATACACCAACCCCCTTAAGCCTTTCGTGCAATACGGGGTCATCGAGGACCGCGCCTTTTAACATATTGAGTTGTTTTGTAAATTCGTCCAGCCTCTTCAATATATAAGGTATGTGCTCTTTCTCTATATCGCGTCTGACGCCGCCGATCTTATGCATGGCATAATTCTGCCTATTCCCTGTAACGGTCTCGAAAATATCGCATATCGGCTCGCGATACTTCCACGCCCACATGAAGACGGTATTGTAGCCTAGAAAATGGCCTGCCAATCCAAGCCACAACATGTGCGAATGGAGCCTCTCCAGTTCCTGACAAACCGTTCGTATATACAGCGCCCTCTCAGGCACTTCAAATTTTGCGATATCCTCGACTGCCTGGGCGCAGGCTATAGGATGGCTTGATGAACAGATCCCGCATATACGCTCTACTATGAATAGCGACTGATCATAACTCTTGGCCTCGGATATCTTCTCTATGCCGCGGTGGTTATAGCCTATTCTGACATCCACGTCGACTACTTTCTCGCCCTCGACTATCAGTTTATAAAATTCCGGCTCTTCCTGTAACGGATGGTACGGGCCTATTGGTATCGCAGCTTTATGGCTCATCTTCTCGAATCTCGTTTTGGCTGTGGAAAATCTTTTCTCATAGGATACACCCCTTTAGGCCAGTCATCCGGCAGAAGCAGAGGCCTTAAATCGGAATTACCGTTAAATTCGATTCCAAAAAGTTCATGCAATTCCCTCTCTATCCACCATGCCGATCTTGTAATTGTAGTTATGGTATCGATATGCGGATCCTGCCTATCCTTTATCATGGCCCTGAGCGATATTACTATGCCGGATCGATCATGAGAAAAATGATAAAGTATTTCAAGCGCGTCAAAATCATCAACACCGCTGGCTGTATTAAACCTGAATCCCATATCTTTAAATATATACCGCGCGATTTCGGTTATATCTTTCGGATATATATCGAGATACGCTCGTTTTTGTGAGCTTTTGTTTATATTCAGTATCTTGCTTTGGAATCTATCGCTGATATTTTTTATTATTTCATCTATTGTCATCTTGCCTCTTTCCTGGAATTTATCTTTTCTATCAATTTTTCGAAGCCCATGATAATCGCTTCCGGCCTCGGAGGGCATCCCGGTATATATACATCAACCGGCATTATTTCATCAAGGGGCTGGCCTGTATTATAGCTATCCTTGAACAGGCCCCTCGAAGAACCGCATGCGCCATATACGATTACGTATCCGGGTTGGGGCATCTGTTCATACAGCTTTTTTATCCTGGGTATAGCAAGCCTGTTCGCGCTCCCGGTGCACAGTAAAACATCGGCGTGTTTTATGCTCCCCACAAGCACTATGCCGAATCTCTCCACATCGTAACGCGGCGTAAGACAGTCGATAAGCTCTATATCGCAGTTGTTGCAGCTGCCGCTCGACAGATGAAACACATACAATGATTTTGATAAGATCTTTTCTTTTAAACCCATTATAACCTAAAAATAGCCAGCATTACCGCTATGATCGCTGATATCGCGGGGATGCGCCAGAAGAATCTCATTGCCTGGTCTATCCTAACCCTGGGATTAGTGTTCTTTATAACGATCATGATAACTAAAATGGAAGCGTACTCTAAAATATTCTTTAAAAAAGAGCCCGGTGTAAATTTTATACCGCCGAAATATAATGTTATCAAAAGTATGGGCGCGATGAATAGCGTTATCGCCTTGGCAAGCTTGAATATGGCGAGGGCCTTCCCCGAATATTCGATGTATGGGCCTGACGCGATCTCTGTCTCTGCCTCGGACATGTCGAATGGGACAAGGCCGAGCTTTGCCTGAACACAGATTAGCATTACAAAGAAAGATATTGCTCCCGATATGCTCGCGATCACGGGTAAATTTGATTGTTGATATATTATAATCTGCCCGAGAGTTATAGTGTAATTCGATTTTAGTATCGGGACAGCGAGCGCTAATAAAAATGGCAGTTCGTATGACAACATCAGCTTCATCTCCCTCGAACCACCCAGAGACGATAGAGGATTGCCGGAAGAAAATCCACCCAACATCAACGCTATAGGCGGTATTATCAATAGATAGACTACTACTATAAGATCTCCGATAAAACCTATGCTGGGCA
>MHFG01000053.1 GCA_001804065.1 Omnitrophica bacterium RIFCSPHIGHO2_02_FULL_46_20 | reverse complement strand
CTATATATCACACCGGTTTTACCGTATTTTATAATCAAGTATCCCGCTACGATATAAAGGGCCAATTATCATCGGCATTTATAAGCATGACCAATGAACTTCAACAAGCAGTTTCCACGGCGGCCGCGACAGCGACATCAGCCGTATTTTACGCGGATATCAACAGCGACGGAATCGATGAAAAGATAGAATATACATGGTCGGGCGTATCCGGCGCGCCTTTAAATAGAATAATCAACGACACTGAAACTAAAGCGCTGGCCCGTTCTATAAGCGCGTTCGCGTTTTCCTATTATGGCGCGAATAATGTCCTGCTTAGCTTTCCCGTGACCCTGTCCGAGATACAACTGGCGGCAGCGGACGCGGCTGCCGTCAAAGGAGATGAAACATTTCATCTTCGCACAAAGATACGCATGAGAACGATATGATGAGGAATAATAAAGGCTTTGTGCTGCTTCTGACTTTTATATTCATGACGATACTTACCGTCTTCACCGGCGCGCTGATATACATGACGACGGCCGATATGAAAAATGCCGCGTCGCAGTCCGACGATGTTAATCTGGGCTCTCTCGCCGATGCGGGGATAGATAGGGCCCACAGGGAGATAAGGGATGATTATCTTACGACTACATCGACGGGCGCGGCTGATTTAAGAGGCGCTGATACCTCGCTTTCTGTAAGTCTCGGCTCTCCGGGTAATATGAGATATATAGATACTTCGAATGCGGCCATCAACGCTGATACCGACCAGGCTATTCTTAGGACTTTCGACTCAAATTATACAAATACGCGGATAATGTCGGTAGAGATACACGTGCGGGCGGCCAGGGCAGGAGCCGGCACAGGCGCGACAATGCAAATAGACTATACGACCGACGGTTCTACCTATACAATTGTTATAACACAGGCTTTAACGACTACAATGACAGATTATTCCGCGACTGTCGCGGCGCTGGCATCATGGTCAACGATGATGAGTTCGAACTTTCGCCTTCGCGCCATACGCACAGCGGGCGATAGAAATATTAACATCGATGCCATGTATTTACGCGTCAACTACGGAATCGACACCCTTAAAGAATCCTGGGCGACAGGCTCTTACGCCGTGTTTCCGATAAGTTTAAACGGCGGAACAATACAGTCCATAACCATCACGGATGAGGAGAGCAAGGTTCATCTGAATTACGCTTCCCAGCCGCTTCTTCAGGACCTCCTGACCAATTTAGGGGTAGCCAGCGCGGCTATTAAAGCGACGAATATAGTTAACTATCGGGGCGCTTTATTGACAAATCCTTTTGATTCGGTAGAGGAGCTGCAGCAGGTTACGGGCATAACCGCGTCGGATTATAGCGCCGTTAAAAATTATTTTACAGTATATTCATTCGTTAATTCCAACGTATACCGCCCGACAGGGCCGCGCGCGCCGGTGAATATAAACACGGCGCCTTTCGAGGTCCTTAAAGCGTTATTCGATTCGCTTGGTTTAGAGGCGGGCGACTCAACGAGCCTTGCCAACGACATAATAACATTCAGGAATTCCACGCCTTTCACGTGTTTTTATTCATCCAGCTCCGCGACAGATTTCTACGATTTTGTCAATGGAATATCCTATCTTACCGCTGATGAACGCAATATCGTGCTTGACAACTGTGACCCATCATCGCTTATACCGGTTTCAGGTTATGCGGGGTATAATTGCACAACTACTGAATTATGCTACGCGAGCGGCATATTCTATGCCGAGGCCCTCTCACAATTAGGCGCGAGAAAATTCCGTGTCAAGACATTGATCGGAAACGACGGAAGTCATACCTTCACGACTTATACGGGCGATACGACAGCCTCAGGCTGGCGCAAAGAAAATTTTGAGTAATCTATAATTTATAAGGTATAATATAACCAATGGGGCTAAAAAATTTATTTAGAAAAGATTATATTATAGGCCTTGATATAGGCTCTTCTTCTATAAAGATAGCGCAATTTATAAAGAAGGAGGGGTATCTTTCTTTCGTGCGCGCGGATTTAAAAGAGATAGGCGCGCTCACCGAGAGCGAGGCTCGCGAGAAGGAGATATCGGCCGCTGTCAAATATCTATTTAAGGGGATCAACACAAAAAAGGCGGAAATAAGAGCCGTCATAAACTGTCCTCAAACCGCGATAAAAAAAGTCACTACGCCTTATATGCCTAAATCTGAACTGCGGCAAGGCATAAACCTCGAAGCAAAAAACTATTTTCCGTTCGGAATAGACCAATCCCTCCTGGATTTTGAGATATTGGGCGATATAGTAGAGAAGGGCGTCAGGAAATATGAGGTATTGGTAGGCGTCTGTCCTATAACCACCGTGGATAAATACCTCAAGGTTTTAAAAAAAGCGGGCATAAAACCGGCTTCTTTTGTATCATGCTCCTATTCTTTGCAGAAACTGAGCGAGTATCTGAATTCCGGAAAAGACGAAACAGCATGTCTTGTTGACATAGGCGAATACCATACAGAATTGATCATTTCTAAAGGCAGGGATCTTATATTTACAAGAAAGATTCCGATCTCGGGAAGCGATTTTACGAAGGCGATGACAGGGCTTCTTGTATCCGACAGAGGCAGGACTCAACTGACTCAAGAAGAAGCGGAAAAGATAAAAAGGGACGTAGGGCTTCCTCCCGAGGCCGACTTTAAGATAATCGATGATAAAATATCTACATCACAAATACTCGCGATGTTGCGCACGCCGGCAGAGCATCTGGTGAATGAAATTGAAAGATGCCTCGATTATTACAGGGAAGAGGCCGGCGGCGCTAAGGTGAATTCTGTGGCTATATATGGAGGCGGCGCTTCGCTGGCAGGGCTTATAAGGTTTATCTCCGCCGGGTTAGAAATAGAAGTAAAACTCGGCGATCCCTTGGAAGGCTTCAGGATTGAAAAGGGCGCGGCCGTCGAAAGGGAGAGAATGTCGCATAGATTGGACATAGCTATAGGCGCCGCCTTGAGCGAGCCTCGAGGGATGAATCTTCTTCCGGCTGAAATTAAGGAAGAGACGCAGAGAGCCGTTAAGCGCGGGACTCTGGCGGCAATAATTACCGCGGTTGTGATAATATCGCTCTTATTTTACATAGGCATTAAAATTCAGATAGGAAATTTGAATAAGAGGATTTCGGTCGCTAATCTGGAGATGTCGAGCCTAAAGCCTCAGCTGGAAGAAGCCGAGGCTAAAAGGCTGGCGGGAATGGTTCTTGTAAATGAACCTTATTGGGAAGACGTTTTTAAGGAGCTCGGTTCTCTTATACCGAATGATGTTTTAATAGAAAATATCAAAATGGAAAATGAGATCATTGCCATAAAAGGCATGGTCTCATCGCAGGACGGGCAGAAGATCCTGACCGATTTTATGATTGCGCTCGAAAAGGGCTTATTTAACGGCGTCAAGCTCGTAGAAAGTAAGAACCTATCGGACGGGCCGGGGATAGAATTTGAGCTTAAGTGCTGGGTAGATTATGAGAAGTAAACCAGACATGGTAAAACTTATTAAAGAAAATGCCTTGCTTGCGGCGGCAATGGGCCTGGCTCTTTTAATGTTAATAATATATCTTATCATTTTCGCGCCGCTGCTGGGCATACTTAAGGCCAAATACCCGGAGTGCAGGGCATATGAGAATAGAATAAAGGGTGATAGAGATTTGATAAAATATTCTAAGGGCATGGATAAATCCTACGGCGGCAGAACGCTTATATCCGAGGGCCAGGCGGCTGCCGGAATAGACGAGTTGACGGAATTAGGCAAGTCTTTGGGTATAAATTTCATCGAAATAAGACCCGGCAATATTATCGTAAAGGAATCACCGCCTTATAAGATATTGCCGATAGAATTAAAGATAGGATGCGACGGCGGCCAATTCATGAAGTTCGCCGCTTCGATAGATGAGCTCGAAAAAGCGATAGTCAGGATAAAGAGTTTTAATATAACGCCTCAAGAGGCCGACCGAAATAAATTTAACATTAGCATGGTTATCGAAATATATCTTTCGGCGAAGGCAGCCGCTTTAGACTAATCATAGGTGAAATATGCAGGATAAAAAATTTTTGACGTTGATCGTTTTGGCCATATTTGCCGTAATAAGCCTTATTTATGGCAGCATTGCCGTTTATCCCAAAGGAAGAAAAGACCGCCCCGCCCCTCAAGCCGGAAGCTTGACGCCGCATACAGTATATATTTCTGCCGAACGCCGCGCAAAGCGCTCGGAATTCAAGTCTTGGAAAAGAAATCCGTTTGTGCCGGTAGGAGGCGCGCCAATACCCGCAAATTTGATCCTAAGCGGCATAATCTGGAATAAGGAAAATCCCAAGGCTGTGATAGGCGACGCTATTGTAGCGAAGGGCGGCAAGATAAGCGGTAATACAGTGCTTGATATACAACAGGATAGAGTAATATTAACCGACGGCACAAAAGATTTCGAACTGAAATTATAAAAGCGGCAGATTTTCTTGACTTTCTCTTAAGGAGTGTGTTAATTTCGTTTTATGTCTTACATAGTATTTGCGAGAAAATATAGGCCGCAGGGATTTAATGAAGTAGTCGGCCAATCCCACATAACTACCACGCTCAAAAACGCAATCACCCAGAACCGCGTAGCGCATGCCTATATATTCGCGGGCCCTAGAGGCGTGGGCAAGACCACAACCGCCAGAATATTGGCTAAGGCATTAAACTGCGAAAAGGGCCCTACGGATAATCCCTGCAGCATATGCTCGTCCTGCTTAGAGATAACTCAGGGCGCCTCTTTAGATATACTCGAGATAGACGGCGCGTCAAATAGAGGCATAGACGAGATACGGAATTTGCGCGAGAACGTGAAGTTCGCTCCATCCAAAGGCAGGTTCAAGGTTTACATCATAGATGAAGTGCACATGCTGACGCAGGAGGCCTTCAATGCCTTGTTGAAAACCTTGGAAGAGCCGCCGGCGCATGTAAAATTCATATTCGCTACAACGCAGGCGCATAAAGTCCCGCCTACGATACTCTCCCGTTGTCAGAGATTCGATTTCCGGCGTATTTCAATAAAGGATATAGTGGCCAGCCTCAAGGCGATCGCGAAGTCGGAAGGCTTGAAAGTTGATGACGAAGTTTTGATCCTGATCGCAAAGCATTCTGACGGAAGCATGAGGGACGCTCAGGTAGTGTTGGACCAGATATCTTCAAATACATTTGGTAATATCAGCGTCGAAGACGCTTCCAAGATACTCGGCGCTGTAAGCGATGACATTCTATTCAATTTAGCCGATTCGATCAAGGCCCATGACCCTGTCAGCGCCCTGAAGATGATAGGGTCTCTTGCAGACGAAGGTAAGGATGCCGCTCAGGTTATTTTATATCTGATCGAACATTTCAGAAATCTATCCGTGATGAAAGTGGCAAACGATCCCTCATCATTGATAGACGCCTCTTGCGAAAAGATAAAACTATATGAAGAGCAATCGCGCAAATTCAGCGTAGAGGAGATCCTCTATATTGTATATACGTTATCGTCTACGCTTGATTTTGTGAGAAAAACGAATATGGCAAGAGTGCCTTTCGAGGTTGCGATGGTTAAATTGACAAGGAGAGGCTCTATTTTACAGTTAAGTGAGTTATTGGAGAGATTAGATAAGATAGAAAAATCACTAAGTAGAACAATAGACGGCTCTGTGTCATTGCGAGCGACCGAAGGGAGCGAAGCAATCTCAAAGAATGGCTTGCAACAGGTCGCGCAATTTAAAAAAGAGGTTGCTTCGGTCCCGGCGCAGGAAAGCAAAAGGCCTCGCAATGACAGCGAGACACTTCCGACAACTGAGGCCAAACTAACAAAGAACGCTCAGTTTGACGAGATAATATCCTCATGGGCGGCCATATTGAATCAGATAAAGGATAGAAAGATATCAGCGGCGATGTATCTTAAAGAAGGGTATCCTGAAAGCTTAGAATCGAATACACTATCCATATCATTCCCAAAATCATCCCAGTTTCACAAGGAGATGCTCGAGTCGCCGGATTGCAAGGGCCTTATTTTAAAAGCCATAAAAGACTCTACAGGCATGAACTTAAAAGTAAAATTTACTCTATCGGGGCCGGGCGGTGTTCAGAATAATATCACAAAAGACGCGTTCGAAGGATCTCTAGACGATAACAGTGTAATAAAAGACAGGCCGCGCAAGGCCGATGAGGAGCCTATAATAACCGATGCCCTTGAGATATTCGGCGGCGAGATAGAGCTTGATAAGTAAAAGGGAGGACGCTGATGAGTGGATTTCCGGTATCGATGAAAGTTCTCGTAGAAGAGTTTGCCAAGATGCCCGGCATAGGGCCGAAGAGCGCCCAGAGGCTCGCTTTTTACATCTTACGGTCTTCGAAGAACGACGCGGAAGCGCTTGCCAAAGCAATCCTTAATGTAAAGGAATCGGTCAGGTTCTGCAAGATATGCAATAACCTAAGCGATGAAGAAATTTGTGAAATATGTAAAAGCAAATCCCGCGATAAGTCGTTATTATGCGTCGTAGAAGAACCTAACGATATCATAGCCATAGAGCGCGCCAAAGAATATGACGGCGTCTATCACGTTCTTCTGGGGTCGTTGTCGCCTCTGGACGGCATAGGCCCTTCGGAGCTGAAGATAAAGGAGTTGTTAGAACGGGTGAAAAAGGATCACTTTAAAGAAATAATAATAGCTACCGATTTCAATACTGAAGGCGAGGCGACAGCCCTTTATTTAATAAAGCAGCTTAAAAGTTCGGGCGCAAAGCTGACGAGGTTTGCCTATGGCATTCCCGTGGGAAGCGATCTCGAATACGCTGACCAGGCGACTATATTGAAGGCATTCGAGGGCAGGCGCGAGGTGGGTAAAGCCTAAAATGAGGTTGACCCGATTTTGTTTACATGCTATAATTTTGAAATAACGCGTTACGGAAAAAGGAGGATATGATGGGTATATTAGAAGCTATAAAGAAAGGCTTCGGTGTCGCAAGTAAGAATTTAGCGCTTATTATCGTGTTATTCATATTTAACCTTATATGGAATATAGTAAACATAGCCCTCCTGCCGGCCGGAGCGCTGCCTACGATAAGAACTGCCGCGGCAACGCCGCCCGCAATTTCACCGCAAGTTTCTTTAACTGTGTTTGCCTTCAGCTTGCTCTTCATATTGGTGAGTATATTTATGCAGGGTGGATCATTAGGAATGGTCAGGGACTATATTAAGGGAGGAAAAGTGAAACTCGCGCAATTCGCCTCCTACGGTTTGAAATATTATCTACGTTTATTAGGCCTGGGCCTTTTGATAATACTGCTTGTATTAATAGCCGCGGTAATCGCGGCCTTGATAATTGCCGCTACAACGCCTCTGAATAATATAGTAGCAACAGTAATAGCCGCGATAATAGCCGCAGCGATAGGCCTGGCGGGCATATATTTCGTGGTACTGCTTGTAATGTCTCCTTACTCGTTAATATGTGAAGAAGTGGGTGTTATTGAGGCGATGAAGAGAAGTATGAGAGCGGTGAAAAAGGTTTTTTGGAGAGTCGTGCTTTTGCTTCTCCTGCTTATCCTTATAGCGGTAGGCATAGGTTTCTTATTAGGGATTTTAACCGGGTTTTTGACATTAGTGATTTCGGCAAGGGCAGGCCAGATAGTTATAAGCGTCGTCAATAGCTTGTTCAACGGGTACTTCGGCATAGTGATGATGGCCGCGTTCATGACATTCTATTTTACGCTTGCCGAAAAAGAGAAAGTCGTATAAAAGATTTAGATTTTTAGAAATAATAGATGAAAGATTTAATAGAGATTCGCTGGCATGGAAGAGGCGGCCAGGGGGCAAAGACGGCCGCCCTTTTGTTTGGCGACGCGGCGCTCGCCTCAGGTAAATTCATTCAGGCGTTTCCGGAATACGGGCCTGAAAGGATGGGCGCGCCCGTAGCCTCATTCAATCGTTTATCGTCAAAACCAATACTCATCCATTCCGGCGTAACGAATCCGGATGTCGTAATCGTTCTGGACCCTACCTTGATGGAATCCGTGGATGTTACCGAAGGAATGCCGGAAGACGGCGTTCTTATTATAAATACGAATAAAACCCCCGAAGAGACAAAGAAAGAACTTGGAGTCAAAGGCAGGATAAAAGTTTTTACAGTCGATGCGTCTACGATATCGAAAGAGACCATAGGCAGGCCGATGCCAAATACGCCTATGCTGGGAGCCTTGATAAGGGCAACTGGCATCCTGGATTTTAAAGAGATGATCGAGGAAACAAAGGTAAAGTTAGAGAAGAAATTTAAATCTAAGTTAGAGGTTGTAGAAGGAAATTTAAAGGCGATAGAGCGCGCATACAATGAGGTAAAGTCTTAAATATTATGGCTAAAGAAAAGAAGAAAGGGTGGAAGGCCCTTACAAAAGGCGGCGTCATCGAGGGCGGCGGGACCGCGAAAGAGTTTAAGACCGGTGACTGGAGAAGCGAAAGGCCAATCCTCCTATCTGAAAAATGTATCAATTGTCTGGCATGCTGGATGTACTGCCCTGATTCCGCCGTTATAATGAAGGACGGAAAGGTGGCCGGGTTCGATTACGATTACTGCAAGGGCTGCGGGATCTGCGCGCATGAGTGCCCTGTTAAAGGTAAAGCGATAAAGATGATTCCTGATAATCATGGCTAAAACTAATATAGTTGCGAGGACCGGTAACGAAGCGATGGCCGAGGCAATGCGCCAGATAAATCCCGATGTTGTCGCGGCTTATCCTATTACACCCGCTACGGAGATAGTCCAGATATTCGCGGGCTATGTCGCTGACGGACTCGTCGATACGGAATTTGTGCCTGTAGAGAGCGAGCATTCCGCGATGTCCGCGTGTATTGGCGCGAGCGCGGCCGGCGGCAGGATCATGACGGGCACATCCAGCCAGGGATTGGCGTTAATGGCAGAGATGCTATATATAGCTTCAGGCTTAAGGCTTCCGATAGTCATGGCAGATGTTAATAGAGCGTTGTCTTCCCCCATAAATATACACTGCGATCATTCAGATACGATGATGGTAAAGGATGCGGGCTGGATCCAGATATTCTCCGAAAACGCGCAAGAAGCCTACGACAATATGATACAGGCGGTAAGGATAGCTGAAGAAGCGCTTCTGCCCGTTATCGTTACAACAGACGGTTTTATAATAAGCCATTGCATGGAGAGAATAGAGATCATTGATGACAAAGATGTTAAAAATTTTGTCGGTGAGAAAAAATTGGGAAATTATCTCTTAAATGTTGATAAACCGATCACCATCGGCGCCATGGACCTCCCTGATTACTATTTTGAACACAAAAGGCAGCATATCGAGGCCATGATAGAGTCAAAGGATATCATTCTAAGCGTCGCGAAAGAATTTAGCGGCTTGTTCGGCCGCTCATATGGCTTATTTGAAGTATACAGGCTTGAGGATGCCGATTGCGCTATTGTTTTGATGGGTTCGACTGTAGGGACCGCAAAAGCAGTAGCCGATAATTTGAGAGAAAAGGGTATAAAGGCAGGCGTGCTTGGCCTGAGAGTCTTCAGGCCATTTCCGAAGGAAGAAATCGCCCAAGCGCTAAAAAATATAAAGGCGATTGCGGTTATGGACAGGTCCGACTCGATGAACGCGCAGGAAGGGCCTGTTTGCCTTGAAGTCAAGGCTTCTCTGTTCGATGACTCGGCTTCGCCCAACAATGTATTAAATTACATATATGGGCTTGGAGGGCGTGAAGTAAGGATAGAAGATATAGAATCCGTGTATAAAGGCCTCGGTGAAGTTATTAAAGGAAAATCCAAAAATAAAATAACATATTTAGGCGTGAGAGAATAATGCTCGTTTATTGAGCTGTAAGATGGCTAATATTAAGGAACTTGTCAAGCAAAAGGAATTATTTACAGGCGGGCATCGCGCTTGCACGGGATGCGGGGCTGTGATCGTCGCAAGACAGGTATTGATGGTTGCCGGCCCCAATACCGTAGTTGCGGGCGCAACGGGCTGCCTTGAAGTGGTGTCTACGATATTCCCATACACGGCTTGGAACATTCCTTTTATTCACAGCGCTTTTGAAAATGCCGCGGCGACTATAAGCGGGGTAGAGGCATTATACAAATCCTGGGTGAGACAAGGTAAATATAATAAGAAGATAAACTTTATAGCCTTCGGTGGAGACGGCGGAACTTATGATATAGGTTTACAGTCGCTCTCAGGCGCGGTCGAGCGGGGGCACAATATATTATATGTTTGTTACAATAACGAAGCATACATGAATACAGGCGTCCAGCGTTCGGGAGCTACGCCAAAAGGCGCTGATACGACAACCGCGCCGGTCGGAAAAGTTAGAAAAGGGAAAGAGCAATCCCGCAAAAATCTTACCGAGATAATGATAGCGCACGATATGCCGTATGTCGCGCAGTCTGTAGCAGGTAATTGGCGCGATCTTACGTCGAAAGTCGAGAAGGCGCTTTCTATTGAAGGGCCGAAGTTCATCAATGTATTACAGCCTTGCATGCTTGGATGGTCATATAAACCGGAAATTACATGCCAGATGGGTCGTCTTGCGGTAGACGCGTGCGTTTGGCCTTTATATGAATTTGTGAATGGCCGGTATAAGATCACTTATAAACCTAAACAAAAAAAACCGGTCTCTGAATGGTTTAGCCCCCAGGGTAGATTCCGCCACCTGTTAAAGCCGGAAAATAAACAGATGCTTGA
This sequence comes from Omnitrophica bacterium RIFCSPHIGHO2_02_FULL_46_20, assembly GCA_001804065.1. Lineage (GTDB taxonomy): Bacteria > Omnitrophota > Gorgyraeia > 2-01-FULL-45-10 > 2-01-FULL-45-10 > MHFG01. Next base: position 386 of record MHFG01000053.1, on the reverse strand, counting down.
CGAGATACAAGCCCAAGTGGATAATTTCTGGGAGAACCTATTGAAGAAAGAAGCGCCGGCGCAAAATCAGTAAAGAAGAGCCGCAGGGGAGTTTAAAATACGCCTTCATCCGCTCACCACGACTATCGCCAATATAGATTTTTTCGGAACCATCATGCGCCCTTCTGAGAGTGAAACGCCGATTTTGGAAAAATCTATAACCTTCGCCATCTTAAACCGTTCTTCTATGGGCCAGTCGCAGTAACCCGGACTGAACCGGCTCGAGACGCTTTTTTTGTTTAAAGCGTAATCTTTACGCAATCTCTTTTCTAGTTTATCTGCCAATGATTCTACCGCGAACGAGCCTATCCTATCCAATAGATATCCTTTTAGAGGATCCTTATCTA
>MHFG01000052.1 GCA_001804065.1 Omnitrophica bacterium RIFCSPHIGHO2_02_FULL_46_20 | reverse complement strand
GCCGACGAGTTTAAGGCTTCCCGCTTCAGCAAGTCTGACAGCCCGGACGCAAGAAAAGAATTTCTGGAAACCCTGATAAACCGGAAACTCATACTGCAGGAAGCCCAGGCCGGAAGGCTGGACAGGGACGCGAACTTCCTGAAGGCGATACAGCGCTTTTGGGAGCAGTCCTTGTTGAAGCTCGCTATCGAAAGAAAGGTCAATGAGATAGCCGCTTCCTCGTCGATGAGCGACCGCGGGGTAAAAGAGGCCGAAGAACGCCTCTTGAATGATTGGATCGCCGCTTTAAAGAAGAAGGCGGATATATCCGTTGACTATAATAAATTATAGAAAAGTAAAGGAGCGATATATGAATAAATCTTACGGTGCAAATAGGCGCAAGCGCAGGATACTTTTCATTGACAAGAAATTTCAGGCCAATTTTATCGTTAACTTTTGTTCCCTGGTCGCGGCAGGCGGATTGATAACGATAGCCATTCTCTATCTTTTTACGATGAATACCAGCACCGTCTCCATCGTCAATTCGCGCGTTGTCGTAAAGACAACCGCGGATTTTCTCCTGCCGCTGCTGGTCCAGACCGTAGCCGTCGTCATGATAATAATAGGCCTGGCTGCTGTGGCGGTGACGCTTCTCGTATCACACAGGATTGCCGGCCCTCTATACAGGCTTAAGAAGGTGATAAATTCACTCGGGGAAGGGGATTTTTCCGAAGATTTCAGGATCCGCGGCAAGGACCAGCTGCAGGACGTCGCCGAAACCTTCAATAAGATGATAATCAAATTAAGAGGGAAGCTGAAGGATATTGAAAAGGACGTCCGCGACATCAAGGACAAGGCGAATAATATCTCTGAAGACGACATTGTGGAGCACAAAAAATTAATACTAAAGGAGCTTAAAAATATATTTTTGGAGATGGAGAAGCAGTCCCATTATTTTAAATTATAAATGCCATACATAAAAAAGATCTGCGCCGCGTTGATTTTGTTATCGGCCGTTTTATTAAACGTAGGCCTGTCTTGGGCCTTTGAAGACGGATTCGGTTCGGCGAAAAAGATATACGGCGAGCATCTATCGGTATATTGCGCGCCGGAATCGGATATAGCGGGCCTTGACCGCAGGCTCAATATAAGGACTTCGGATAAGGTCCTGGCCCGCAAGTCCGCAAAAATGGCGGACTCGCCAGAAAAAGAGCTTTCCGACTCACTCGACACCCTCTTCTTGCGGGTCTCGGACATAATGGACATGCATCTTTACAGCCTTCAGGTCAATATCAAACTTTGCCGTGACGATGCCCAGCTTAATTCCATATATAATAACCTTTTCAAGGCGAGCCTTGGCGGAAGGCGCTCCTTCTACGTGTTTAGCTTTAATACCATTTATATATCCATAGAAGGTTTCAGTAAAGAGATAATAGGGCATGAGATGGCGCACGCAATAATATGCCATTACTTCGCGGTCCCGCCCCCAGTGAAGATCCAGGAAGTGCTGGCGATGTACGTCGAGCACAATCTCCGTCGCGCAGGGCAGTAAACCATTCGGGCAGCCTCTGTTAAAGTTTTGCCTTGATTTTACAAGCGGCTTGTGTTAGGATAGCCTAAAATCAAGAGGAATTATACATTTATTATGCTGCAACAGCAGGATTTGATGGAGAAGATAGTCTCGCTTTGTAAAAGGCGGGGCTTTATATTTCAGTCGAGCGAGATCTATGGCGGCCTTGCGAGCACATGGGACTATGGCCCGCTCGGAGCTGAATTAAAAAGGAACCTCAAAGAGGCATGGTGGCGTTCGAACGTTTTTGAACGCGACGATATCGAAGGCCTCGATGCCTCAATCCTCATGCATCCTTCCGTATGGATGGCCTCCGGTCATGTTTCAAGCTTCGAAGATACCCTTGTCGATTGTAAATCCTGCAAAAAGCGGTTCAAGATAGAATATATCGGCTCAAAAAATAAATGTCCTGAATGCGGCGGCGAGATTACCGCGGCGCGTCAATTCAGCCTCATGTTAAAAACCCACATTGGCCCGGTGGAGGAGGCAGGCAGTCTTACGTATTTAAGGCCCGAAACAGCCCAAGGCATCTTCGTTAACTTCCAGAACGTCGTAAATTCTACGCGCAGAAAAATCCCCTTCGGCATAGCTCAAATAGGGAAATCCTTCAGGAATGAAGTTACCACAGGAAACTATACATTCCGCTCAAGAGAGTTCGAACAAATGGAGATAGAATTTTTTGTCAAACCGGGCACGGATGAAGAGTGGTATGCTATATGGGTCGATGAAAGATTTGATTGGTATACGCGGTTCGGAATGAAGAAAGAGAATCTAAGAAAACGCCGGCATGAAAAAACAGAGCTCGCTCATTACGCGAAGGCCTGCACGGACATCGAATACCAATTTCCGTTCGGCTGGTCTGAGCTCGAGGGTATCGCGAATAGAACAGACTTTGATCTGAAACAGCATATGAAATTGAGCGGCCAAACGTTAGAATACTTTGACGATGAGACGAAGGAAAGATACGTGCCATACGTCATCGAACCGTCAGGCGGTATCGACCGGTCGATCCTCGCGTTTCTGGTAGATTCTTATAAGGAAGAAAAAGTGAGGGATGAGAAGAGAGTCAGCCTTAGCCTTCATAAAAAGCTCGCCCCGATAAAAGCAGCGGTGCTGCCGCTTTTGAGGAACAGGCCTGATATAGTTGAATTAGCGAAAACGTTAGCGGATGATTTAAGAAAAGAACGCAAGGTCATGTATGATGATACGGCATCTATCGGAAGATTATACAGGCGGCAGGATGAAATAGGCACGCCTTATTGTATTACGGTTGATGTCGATAGCCTGACTGACAGAAAAGTGACCGTCCGCGACAGAGACACCATGGCGCAGGATCGCGTAGAGGCCGCGAACGTAAAAAGATATTTGGCAGATAGATTGCAGTAAGGAAAGGTCCTTCGGCTGCTCCGATTTGTCGCAGCCTCAGGATCAAATTTTCTTCGAAAATTTGAAAGGAGTGGCAGTTTAGATGGGCGGTAAGGGAAAGAAGCGCGTGTATTTCTTTGGCGGCGGGAAGGCTGAAGGCGATGAATCGATGAAAAATCTTCTCGGAGGCAAGGGGGCTAATTTAGCCGAAATGGCGGGTCATCCAAAATTAAAATTACCGGTTCCTCCGGGATTTACGATAACGACTGAAATATGCGTCTATTATTACAAAAATAATAAGACATATCCAAAGGGATTAACCGAAGATGTCAATGAGGCATTGGCGCGCGTAGAAAAATTAATGGGTAAGAAATTCGGCGATCCCGACAACCCACTTTTAGTTTCAGTAAGATCCGGCGCGAGAAAATCCATGCCCGGTATGATGGAGACGGTGTTGAATGTAGGCCTTACTGAGAAGACTATACCAGGCCTCATAAGGCTTACCGGCAATGAAAGATTTGTATATGATGCCTACAGGCGCCTCATCATGATGTATTCAGACGTTGTCATGGAAAAGGCTGCGGGCATAGAGCCTGACGGCGGCGACATGGGTATTCGCAAGCAGCTTGAGAAGATAATGGCAGCCATGAAGAAAGAAAAAGGAGCGGCGCTTGATACGGACCTGAACGCGGCTGACTTTAAGAAATTATGCTGTAAGTTTAAAGAGAAGGTGAAAGAAGTGTTGGGTAAACCTTTCCCTGACGAGCATAACGAACAGCTATGGGGCGGCATCGGCGCGGTTTTTGCGTCATGGAACGGAAAGCGCGCGATTTCATACCGCAGGATAGAGGGCATTCCGGATGAGTGGGGAACAGCCGTAACCGTTCAGACGATGGTGTTCGGGAATATGGGCGGCGACTGCGCGACAGGCGTTGCGTTTACCCGTAACCCTGGTAACGGAGAAGGCAGGTTCTATGGCGAGTACCTCGTTAACGCGCAAGGCGAGGACGTTGTCGCCGGCATACGGACCCCTGCCCCGATAAATTCATATTCCCAAAGCGAGCACAATAAAAATCTCGTGACGCTGGAAAAAGGAATGCCGGAACTTTACAGAAGACTCCACGATACACAGTTAAGTCTAGAGAAGCATTATCATGATATGCAGGATATAGAATTCACTATTGAAAAAGGCAAACTCTTTATGCTGCAATGCCGTGTCGGAAAGCGCAATGGCCCTGCGGCAGTGCGCATGGCGGTTGATATGTATAAAGAGAAGCTTATCAGTAAAGAAACGGCGATCTCGAGAGTAACGCCTGCCCAGCTTGATGAACTGCTGCATCCTGTCATTGACCCCAAAGATGAGAAAAAAAATACTCCGATTGCCAAAGGCCTTCCGGCAGGCCCTGGCGGCGCGAACGGTATGGTAGTATTTACGGCTGAGGACGCTGTCGAATGGGCCAAAGAAGGCAAGAAAGTCATTCTCGTGCGCGAAGAGACAAACCCGGAGGACATTGAAGGCATGCGCGCGGCTCAGGCTATTCTTACGGCGCGGGGCGGCATGACATCGCACGCGGCTCTGGTTGCGCGCGGATGGGGTAAATGCTGCATCGTCGGTTGCGGCAATTTGCGTATCGAAGCCGCAAATAAGATCATGACGATTGGCGGTAAAATTTATAAAGAAGGCGATTGGATAACCTTAAACGGCACCAAAGGCGCTGTCTATGGCGGCAGGCTTGCAATGATGGACGCGCCCGAGGATGACGAGACCATGTTTTCATTCCTGAAATTGTGCGACTCTCTTCGCAGGTTAGGCGTGCGGACAAACGCGGACACGCCGGAAGACGCGAGAAAGGCAAGGTTGTATGGCGCCGAAGGCATAGGCCTGTTCCGCACAGAGCACATGTTCTACGGAAAGAACTCAGATAAACCGCTATTTCTTTTGCGTAAGATGATCATCGCGAGGGCTGAGACTGAAAGAAGAAAAGCGTTGGATGAACTATTCCCGTTCGTAAAATCGGATATAAAAGTGACGCTTGAAGCGATGGGGGGGTATCCTGTGACGATCAGGCTGCTTGATCCTCCGCTTCACGAGTTCATACCGCAGGAAGAAGCGCAGAAGGAAGAGCTTGCGAAAGCCGCGGGGATAACACTCGAAGAATTTGCTTCGAGGGCGGCCGCCCTTCATGAGAATAACCCGATGATGGGCCACCGCGGCGTGCGCTTAGGCGTCACATACCCTGAAGTTACGGAGATGCAGGTCCGCGCAATATTAGAATCAGCGGCGGAATTATTAAAGGCCGGCAAAAAACCTTCGCCTGAAATAATGGTCCCCGTTGTTTGCGCTACAAAGGAGCTCGATAACCAGAAAGTGATCGTTGAAAAAATCCACGCCGAAGTATGTAAAAAATACGGTTTGAAGAAGATCCCTTACACGTACGGCACAATGATAGAGATCCCTAGGGCCGCTTTAGTTGCTGATAAACTGGCAGAGACTGCGGAATTCTTCTCGTTCGGCACTAATGACCTTACGCAGATGGGCCTCGGTTTTTCAAGGGACGATATTGGTTCATTCCTGCCGGATTATTTGAAGAAAGGGATATTGCCGGCCGATCCGTTCCAGACGATCGACCAGGGCGGCATCGGCCAATTGATCGAGATTGGCATCCAGCGCGGCCGCAAGACGAGAAAAGATTTAAAAGTCGGTATCTGCGGAGAACACGGCGGCGATCCGGAAAGCGTAAAATTCTGTCACAAGGCAGGAATGGATTATGTGAGCTGTTCGCCGTTCAGAGTGCCGATAGCGCGCCTTGCGGCGGCGCAGGCAGCGGTGGATGATAAGAAAAAATAACTTGTAGTCACGGTTACAAAGTCACAAGGTCACAAGGTCACAACGTCACAAGGTCACAAGGTCACACGTAAAAGCTTTTACTTGTGACTTTGTGACGTGGTGACTTGGTGACGTGGTGACCACACATCGTACAACCGGAGAACTATGGATCCTATCAGGCTGTATTTAAAAGACATAAAGAACTTGCCGCTTCTGACTGCCAAGGAAGAAATCGACCTGGCTAAAAAGATCAAGAGGGGCGACAAGGCGGCGCGGCACAAGATGATTCAATCGAATCTTAGGCTTGTCATAAACATTGCGAAGCGCTATTCAGGACTAGGCGTATCGATGTTAGACCTGATTGAAGAAGGTAATCTCGGCTTGATGAAGGCAGTCGAGAAATTTAACCCGGCAAAGGGCTATAGATTCTCGACCTACGCCGCGTGGTGGATCAGGCAGTATATCTCAAGAGCCATCGCTAACCAGGGCAAGACCGTGCGTATCCCCGTATACATTACAGAGATGATGGTGCGTTTCAAAAAAGTTACGGAACATCTTTCAAACGCCTTGAAGAGAAAGCCGCGGCTTAGCGAGATATCGAAGAGGATGAGGCTTCCGATGAAGCGGATAAAACTTCTAAATAAGATGATGACCGGCATATCGAGCCTCAATGCCCCTGTCGGCGCCGAAGGCACCACGGAATTCATGAATCTGATCGAGGATGAAAGCATAATCTCCGCTGTCGATGGCCTCTCGAGCTTCCTGATGCAGGAGAGGATCAAGGGGCTGCTCAGCAAGATGTCGAAGCGGGAGAGAAAGATATTGAGCCTTAGATTTGGGTTGAAGGATAGCATCCCTCACACATTGAGGGACACGGCGAAATATTTTAGTATAACCAGAGAAAGGGTGAGGCAGATCGAGAGCGCGGCAATGAAGAAAATCCGCGAGATGATGATCCAGCAGGAGAAGGAGAGCCCCAGTATTTTTCACAAAGAAAAAGCGAGAAGAATATGATCGAGTTAAAAAAATATATACGCGATATACCGAATTTCCCTAAGCAGGGCATTGTCTTTAAAGATATAACGCCTCTTCTAAAAGACAGCAAGGCCTTTGCCGATGCTGTGGATAGAATAGCCGATGAATATAAGGATAAGAAAGTTGATGTCATTTTAAGCGTTGAGGCAAGAGGCTTTATATTCGGCGCGGCTGTCGCGTATAAGATGGGCGTTGGCTTAGCGCCTGTGCGTAAGCCGGGCAAACTGCCTCACAGGACGCATAGCGTAACGTATGACCTCGAATACGGAAAAGACACTTTACAGATACATCAGGACGCGTTCTCAAAGGGCGCAAAGATATTGATTGTCGACGATCTTCTGGCTACGGGCGGGACTACACAGGCGGTTGCGAGTCTTGTTGAGCGGATGGGCGGCGAGATCGCGGGGATAGCTTTTGTGATAGAACTGC
>MHFG01000051.1 GCA_001804065.1 Omnitrophica bacterium RIFCSPHIGHO2_02_FULL_46_20 | reverse complement strand
GGGGAGAGGAGATGACAAGGGCTAAAACTTGATATCAATCCTCTGAGGGAAAAATGAGGTAAGGACTCACAAAATCCCCTCTCCCCGAAGGGGAGAGGGATAGGGTGAGGGGGAATGACAAAGAAAAGGAGACTTAGGATTCTCCGCCGAGAAAATAATTTTGTGAATGGCACAACTAATAATACAAGGAGACGCGCTATGGCGGTGAAGACAGAATCAAAAAACGGCTTGATGGTATGTTATATCGAAGGAGATGTGGATATCAATTCGAGCCCGGACCTAAAGAAGATATTTGACAAGCTGATATCCAAAAAGACGCCAAAAATAGTAATTAATTTAGTAAAGGTTCCCTACGTTGATTCGTCCGGCCTCGCAACGCTCGTGGGCATATTAAAAGATATGAGGGCATACGGAGGCAGGATGAGGCTGGCGCACGTTTCACCAAAAATAAAAAGCCTGTTTGAAATAACTAAATTGGATAAACTTTTTGAGATAATGGCAAGCGAAGAAGAGGCGATATCGACATTTACTTAGTTGAGGGGTGTGCATAATTACTTCGTCATTGCGAGCGAATGAAATGAGCGAAGCAATCTCTTTTTTAGATTGCTTCGTCCTGCTTCGCTTCGCTCGCAGTCCTCGCAATGACGTGTTATGAATTATGCACACTGCTCACTTAGTTAGAGCAATAATATGAATATCGTAGAACATGTCGGAAGCGTTGTAATAGGCACAGCCAAGCAGGTTGGAAATGTGCTGAGGCTCTTTTTTGACACCATATTTTGGCTAATCGCGGGGCCGCTGAAAAATAAGTCCGCAAAAAAAGATTCGATCTTCAGCCAGATGGTCTTCGCGGGCGTAGGGTCGCTGGCCATAGCATCGTTCGTCTCATTCTTTACCGGCATAGTCATAGCCATGCAGAGCGCTTACCAGCTTTCGAGATTTGGCGCGAATATTTACGTCGCTCCTATGGTCAGCGTAGGCCTGGCAAGGGAGTTGGCGCCTGTGCTGACGGCATTGGTGGTCGCCGGAAGAGTGGGCGCCGCGATCGCCGCGGAGCTGGGAACCATGAAGGTGACGGAACAGATAGAAGCGCTTGAGACGATGGCGCTGAGTCCGATACGATTTTTGGTGGTGCCAAGGTTCCTGGCGCTGTTGATCATGCTGCCGTGCCTTACTATACTTGCCGATATAATAGGAATATTCGGCGGTTTTTTAGTAGGCGTTTTCAACCTGCACCTCGATCCCTACAGATATATCACATTCTCTTTCAAGTTTATGCAATGGAAGGATGTCTGGACCGGGCTCGTTAAAAGCGTCGTATTTGCCATTACCATAGCCATGGTTGGTTGTTACATGGGCCTTAAGACTAAGGGCGGGGCAGAGGGTGTCGGTAAGTCAACGACTTTAAGCGTTGTTACAAGTTTTATACTTATCATACTTTTTGATTGTCTATTAACGGGGTTATTCTACTTTACGCAAAAGTGATCTATGGATAAAGAAATCGTTGTAAAGGCGGAGAACGTAATAAAAAAATTCGGCGAGATGACCGTTCTTAACGGGATAAACCTTGAGATATACAAGGCCGAGACATTTGTTATAATGGGCGGTTCAGGGTGCGGTAAGTCCACATTTTTACGGCATCTCATCGGCGCGCTCAAACCTGATTCCGGCAAGGTATATCTTTTAGGGAAGGACCTGGGCGCGTTAAAAGAAGATGAAATGGACCTCGTGAAAAAGAAGATAGGAATGTCTTTCCAGTCATCGGCCCTTTTCGATTCAATGACAGTGGGCGAGAATGTGGCGCTTCCGTTGAAAGAGCACGCGAAACTCGAGAAGAGCGTCATAGACATAGTCGTGAAGATGAAATTGGAGCTGGTGGGATTGAGGGGTTTCGAAGATCTGATGCCGAGCCAGATTTCCGGCGGCATGAGAAAGAGGGTGGGGCTGGCGCGCGCGATCGTAATGGACCCACAGATAGTATTTTACGACGAGCCGACAGCGGGGCTGGATCCTATAGTCGCGGGCGTTATAGATAAGCTGATATTGGATCTTTCCAAGAAGCTCTCTATCACAAGCGTTGTCGTTACGCACGATATGAAGAGCGTGTTTTCCATAGCCGATAGAGTGGCCATGCTGTATGAAGGCAGTGTCCTTGAGGTAGGGCCGCCGGAGGCGATAAAAAAAAGCAGGAATCCGATAGTCCAGCAATTTATTTCTGGAAGCCCGGACGGGCCGATCAAGTTCTTTCAGCAGAAGGATGATTATCTGGAGCAATTAATGCGGTAAGGGAGGAAAAGGTATATGAAGATATCCAATGAGTTAAAGACAGGCGTTGTTGTTGTGGCCGCTATTATAGCGGGGATGGTCTTTTGGTTAAAGACGACGGATTTCACGTCTAAGGCATACCGCCTGAAGACATCCTTTAACTATGCGGAAGGGGTCAAGACAGATTCCATTGTCAAGCTTTCCGGGATAGACGTCGGCCGCGTGGAGAAGATAACGTTTCAGTACGCGCCGGAGACCAAGGTCGAGCTTATCATGGCTATCGATAACAAAGCCAAGGTTCGCGAAGATTCCGTCGCGTTCATATCGACATCCGGTATGATCGGAGACGCTTATGTGGGCATAACGCCCGGCTCGCCGGACAAGCCTTTTCTTAAAGACGGCGCGGCATTGACAAGCGAAGATCCCGTAGAAATGAGGAAGCTGATGAAGAAGGCTGACGCGATTTCGGAGAACCTCGATAAAACGCTTGTGGAGGTAAAAAATCTGGCGTCAAACGTGAATAATGTCGTTGCCGATAATAAAACCAGAATAGATAATATAGCGTCTAATCTGGAGTCAACAGCCGTAAATTTCAAAGAGTTCAGCGAGGATATAAAACGGCATCCCTGGAAATTATTGTCTAAGAAGTAATCGCTGCTGAAAATTATGTCATTTCCAGACCCTGACCCGAAGCGGAAGGGAAACGTCATTCTGAGGAGCGATAGCGACGAAGAATCTAAGGGATTAGATTCTTCGGCCCGGAGTTTACACTGAGCGAAGCGAACGTGGGCCTCCAGAATGACGAGATGGTGGGGCTCATATAGTTGAACTTATGCATAAATTTGGAGATCTAACGGGATGGATCCAGAACCCAATATTTTGGAAAAAGAGGCTAATGAGTTTCTTGAGCGGGAAAAGTTCGGCGAAGCCTGTATTTTATTCAAGAAAGCCGCAGATTTGCACAAGGTAAATCTAGCCCATAAGGAAGCCGCGCTGTGCCTGGCTTCAGCGGCCAGTTGCTGGGCTTTGAAGTCCGGAGAGAGGGCTTTTCATAAATCATCCCTGGCTTATGAGGAAGCCGCCAGAGAGGCCCAGCTGGCGGATGACCTGGAATACGCCTCGTTACTCTATAGACAAGCGGCAATAAATTATGAGCGGGATATGGAGTTTTTCAGTTTTTCCGACTGCTTTTACCGGTCAAGAGAATGTTTGAGAAAGTTTTTGACACGCAGCTTGATCTCGCCGCAAAAAATAGATAATATAAGCGCGGGCGGTATAAAGAGGGGCGAGGCATACGGTATAATAAAACGTTTAGCCCTGTGTTTTTTATTAACCTTCTCCGCCCTTATCTGGGGCCATGGCGAAAGGCCTGGCCGCACATTTTGTTCAGCGATCTTGCTGTTTTTAGCGTCAACCCTATTTTATATGCAGGGGAACCTTATTAAAGGCGCCCTTATTTTTAAACCGAATTTTCCGCAGGCTCTTTATTTTAGCGTGATAACATTTACTACGGTTGGTTATGGAGATATCACTCCGGCAGGGATGACTAAAGCGATGGCGATGATAGAGGTCTTCTGCGGAATATTTATAGTGCCAATATTTGTTGTCGGACTTTCCCGAAAATACCTAAGAACATAGCCTGCCCATAAATCTCGGAATATAAGATATTTAATTTCTTAACTTTCATATAAATGTCTATAATGTTAAGTTATAAAAAAGTTAAATATTGTCTCTTGTCAATGTTCATTTCATATGATATATATAATAAGTAGGTAGTAAAAAAGCAGGAGAATTTTTTTTGAGGTATTTATATAATGTTTAAAAAAGTTTTAAATAAAGGTTAAAAAAGATGATAGATTATCAGATTAATCCGCATAAACGTTTGATATTAAAGATTGTCGCCGCTCTGGTAGTCGTGGCATTTATATGGCATGACATAGCATGGGCCGGCGATATATATTATTATAATTTAGCGCATAATAGCGCCGCTAATAACGCGTTGCCCAAGGCATTAAAAGAGAAAGACGGTAAAAAAGAGGTCGCCAACTACGATCTTCTGCAATATCACAAACGAAGGGCCGGGACGGAAGAGCTCCTGCCGACAGGCGAGGAAAAAGAGCAGTCCAATAAATTCGCCCCCGGATATATCCAGGAACAACAATCAAAACACGAAGACATAATAAAGCAAAAACAGGACACAGAAGACCTCCTCTGGACGCTGGATCAAAATCTAAAACGTAAGCTTAAAACAGAGGATGAGGAGTTGGAACTGAAGAAGAAGCGCGGAGGCGCTGAGGGCGGCCCTGCGCCTCAACGCGGCGAGCCTATTCAATATACTCTGTCCGATTATGACGAGAACGGTAATCCGCAGCAAATAAACATTTACAGCTACAAGCCGGACGGCTCTATCGAGTCGGTAACCTCTTATGATATTAAAGGCCTTGATCAATCCAAATGGACTTCCGGAGGCAAAGAAATCGCGGACAAAGACGGCAAAAAATTCTTCGGTTCCACACAAAAAGCCGACATGGAAGGGCTTACATCCGGCAGGATATTAGATACGGTGGTATATTCCGGCTCAGGCGATTCGGCCGCCATAGACTATGTATTGTCAGATTACGGTGAAAACGGGAAGCCCGCTACTGTCAGTATGTATAATTACCATAAGGATGGAAACGCCGATGATAATCTGGATGAGGTCATAAGTTATGATATTGACGGAACCGCGATAGATATATCGAAGCCTAAGAGCGAGTGGGAGACACTGCTTGCGGAGAACATGATTTCTAAGACAGTAGTATACGAAGGCGAAAAAGACAAAGAGCGCGTTAAATACGTATTGGATGGTTACGCTGTCGACAACGAAGATGGAAAGAATAAACCCGGATCTATGAACGTGTATGACTATAAAGAAAATTCCGCGGAAGACCCTAAGAAAGAAACGCTTAGCGCGGCGAGGGCCTATGACGTATCGGATCTTTACGGGACAAGCGGCTGGGATAGTATCTTAGGCGATTTATTAAGCGATGATGATTCACGGCTTGACGGATATAAAGAGCACCTGGAAAGCATTTCGCGGTTCTCAGGCGGCAAGGGATCGGAAGTCATCGCGCAGACTGATTACTATGATAATGGAGAAATAGTTTCCCGGAAAGATTACGAGTATCTTGAGTATGAGGCTAAATATAGCGCTCACAAGAAAAGCGCTTTAACGCATATCTACACCTACAATACGGATGACGAAAGCCTTTCGGAAGCGGATAGAAAAGTTAAAGGAAGCGGCGAGCTGTTTAGCGAGGACGTATTTACAGGATCGGCGGGTCACGAGAAGATCAGCCAGTCCTTCACGTACGACGATAGCCAGATATCCCTTCGCAAAGACTATTCCTACGAAGCCGGAGCCCTGAAGAACGTCTATACCTTCGACGTCTCTGACGTGGCTTCGGAAGA
>MHFG01000050.1:837-6284 GCA_001804065.1 Omnitrophica bacterium RIFCSPHIGHO2_02_FULL_46_20 | reverse complement strand
TGCTCCGCGTAATTACCATTATTCCTGTTATTGCTACTGCAATAGATAATATTATTTTTAACCCTCGACTTCTCTTCATCTTAATTTCTCCCATAATAATTCAGGACATTATTCATTAGCGCCTGGCACTTTCAACGCCTTATTATTCAAATTGTACCGAATCTACTAAAACGGCCCCGGCTTTGTTTCCTCCGGCCCCGCTTATTCGCCAATCTTCCAAAACTAAAGTCATCTGTTTTACGCTTCTTTTGTCGAGGATAGCGTTCGTATTCAGATTTATAAAAGTGGATAGAGGTATTTTGTATGACTGCCAATTGGCGGTAATTCCTGCTAATACGACAGCCGTCGTCTTCACGCTGTCAGCCAACTCTATCTTTATCGTTTTCGGGTTTTCAGTGCCGGATCTTCCTTTTACCTGAAGGGATATATAATTATAGTCGCCAAAGTCGTGAGGTGTGGCTATCCATCCGCTTTTGCCGGGATCCTCTATCGCGTTGTTGCCTCCTCCGAATATAAAAAACGCGTATGCGTATGCCGAAGAGGTATTAACATTATAATTGATCCGGATGCTATATGGATAGGGGCTGTAATTTCCTGCTTCTCCGGCGAAATCATAAGAGGCCGTTCCGCCATTTCCGCCGCCTGAGCCTATATTGCCGCCCAAAGCCGAAACCCCGAGCCTGTCTCCAAAATGATCTATTCTAACAGGGGTTGCCGCGGGGATATTCTCAAATTGGATATTATCGATATAGACCGCGCCTTGAGACAGGCTTGAGTTTGCAGCCGATTGAGCGCTCTCAAATACAATTACAAATTCCTTCATCGCGTTCCAACCGTCTAAATTGGTGAAATTATGGAAAGGTATGGTAACCTTTTTCCATGTCGTCGTTACTCCGCCATCAAGATAATCGGTAATGTACAAAGAGGCTTCATTTCTGTAATAATGGACGCTTCCGTCCAGATATTGTGTGCCGCTGGCATTCTTGAGCGATATCTTGAAAAACTCTCCTCCGACCGCGCCGCGGACATAGAAGGATACGGCGTTATAACCGGTCAGGCTCGCCGAGCCTAATAAGCTATAATAACCGGCATGGCTGTTCGCGGCAGAGACGTTATAATCTAATTGCAGCGAATATCCTGCGCCGCCGTAAGCTATGGCCGTATTATTCGTGTATGATGCCGCGCATATCGCATTGGCAGGCGGCGGAATTGCGGGTGAGCTGCTGAATATTCCTGTGAGCGTTCCCCATATATTAACAGGAGCCGCGTTCCTAAAATCATCTAAAAGCGGTTGAGGCATAAAAGGCACCTGCCCCTCTCCGCGAATGGCCGATGTAGCGGAGAGCTCAGTATACGCATAAACGATGCTTATGCTCGCGATAACAAAAAAGGAAACGACTAGAACCGACATAAGGAGCCTGGACTTCATTTTACTATCACCTTCCCATCTTTATCTACCTCGAATACCTTCTCTAACACCGCTGTTTTTTCCATGTTTAATTCTTTGCCGTAACTTATTGCGGCTGATACTTTATACTTGCCTGCTTTAAGTTCAGGCTTGTCCCATAAGGCGTAATGCCCGATCTCTTGGGCTGGCAGCACAGGCTGACCTGATGTCAAAGCCAGTTCAATAAGTTTTCCCCCGGCCTTATCTTCTATCGTAACTAAGCCTTCCGGCCTGATGTGGACATTGCCTTTGTTCTTAACATTAACTTCGATCTTGATAATTTCCTTGCCTTCATTGAGCTCTTTTGAAACAGCGATATTTCTTATCTCGGCATTAATTATCTCTGTGCCCTTGATCGCGACGTATAGAACGCCGCCGACCCTCGCCTTGATGCCTTCCACCGGCTGTCCGTCTTCTCTCAATACGGTAGACGTAAAAAATATCTGCGCTACCAATTCGCCTTTGACATCGGTAGGAACTTTTATCCTAAGCCTCAGCTTCTTTATCTCTTTGGGCTTAAGATCGAATTCGTATGCGTCAAATTCTACCCAATCCTTGATGTCGAGCTTCCCGTAATCGTAAGCCTCTTTAAACCAGTTCTCCGGCTCCACAACTATATGAGCGCTCTCATTCGTGTCGTTCTGGACATAGTAATCGCCTTCGGCGATTTCGCCCGGAGGGAGGCTCACCTCAAATCTGGCCGGCCCCATTACAAGGCCAAAAGATTCGCGCGCATAGAATAAAATTCCGGGCAGAATTATTACAGCAAGCATAATTTTTTTAAACATTATTTGGATACCTTCTTTTTCTGTTCTGGAAGCCATGCGCGATATTATACACTATTTTATTCATGATAAATATCTATTATTAACTTATTAGTCGTGTATTGCTGAGCCGGAGCTTCTGTAAAGTCGGCTGCCAAATACACATATATGGGCTGCCCTGTATTGCCCGAACGCGGCCAATAACCCGGTGGCGGCGCTGCCAACGGCACCGGGGCGCCCAACAAACCATCGTGATCTATAAGGGTTCTGTAATTTCGCGCGTAAGGAACCGACCAGTCAGAATCGCTCTTATCCATAACAAACGCGAATTCGGCCCGGTCGCCATCATCAACCGTGGTGTCAAATTCAGGCGTTTCCGCGCCGTTATAATAACCCTTCTTTTCCTGCCACACCTGCCAGAGAACCGGAACACGATATCCGGAGTCTGTCATGCCCACAAGACCACTGGCCCGGTCGCCGCTGCCTGTAAATCTCGGCCTTGCGTCTTCGGCCTTGTTGTCTGTAAAAATCTGAATTCCCCAAGACCCTGAAGATACATAAATGATCTCGATATACTGGCTTGAGAGGACAGGGCCGTTTTCCGCGGTCGTCGTGCCAAAATCTACGCCTGTCGTCAGGCTGTCATACACTCCGCTTCTTATCTTGACATCCAGTTTGTCTCCTGTAAGAGCCGCGGTGGCAAACTCCACTTCATCTAAATAAAAAGTTATCTGCCTGCCTGTCGTCTGCGATACAACTTCCATACTTTGCAGATTTGTTAAATCGACCCCCGCAAAAGTATCCGCCATATTAAAATGCATCTCCTGCCATATACCGCCTTGGGGAATCTCTAATGAAACCAAGTCTTGAGCGCCTGCATTATCTTTTAATTTGATCTGAAATTTCTCACCGCCGATTTCGCCCCTGACTCTGAACGAGAATATGGTGGCATCGTTTATGTCCGCGTTATTAAGGCCTATTGTATTTTTCTGGAACGACGCCAAATTGAATATCCTCACCTTCCCCGGTAAACCGTTGTACCGCGCGATTTGCGCAAACGCGTTATCGCCAAGAGGGCTGCCGGCGTTATCGAATGTATCCTGGCCGAAGACGTTCGGTGAGCGCCCGTCACCATAATCTAATTGATAAGAACCTGTAGTTACAGCCGCTTCCTGCGAGTTCTGTGATTCGGCGCTATCCGCTTTAACGGCCCTTACTACATAATAATAGACCGTGTTATCAAGTAGCCCTGTATTTGTATACGAAGCGGCCGGCGGGTTTATCTCATCAACCATTGTGTAAGGGCCGCCTTTCGTCGGGCTCCTGTATAAATTGTACTTAGCCGCTAAGTTCACGCTGTTCCAGCGAAGCTTGGAGGTGTTTTTTCCGAAAGACGCCGCGACGAATCCCTGAGGAGCCTCTATCCTTGCCAAATCGCCTAATTCTAATTTTAAGTTATCCCATATGATCCATTCCCCTCCCTGGTTAGTCATCGTCAAACTTACGCTGTTCCAACCGGCCTTTAAGAGGTTGGCGGGTATAATCACTTGCTGCTGTTGCTGACCATTCAAAAGTATATTTTCCGAAGACAGTTGGCCGTTTACCATTATGTTAACATATACAGCGCCGTTGGAATCATGCGGCGTTAGCGTAAGCTTTCTGTCATGATCTAAGTCATCGAGAAAAAAGAGGATATCGGTATACGGATCCGCAGGGTTATTCAGCGCCTGCTCGAAAGTCTTATACGCTATGGCGCCGTATTTATCGGCGTGGCCCGTATAGTAGGTATCGTCTAATCTGTATTCAGTCGCGGACAAAGATCTTGTTATGGTCCATTCATTATTTGTAATAGGCGACGATATCTCGAGGTTCTTCCAAGCAACCCAACTCGCGCCGCTTTGCCAGGTTATAGTAATGACATTCTCTCCCGGCTGGAGGTGCGAGCTATCCACTTCTATGTATTTTATCTCATCCGGCTTATCCGTCACATGGGAGATCGCCTGATTACCTCCATCATTCCCGTTCGCGTTTACGTTTAAGATGACTTGATAATTGCCTGCGAAGTTATTCATGAATGTATGAATGGCGAGGATGTATTTGCTATTAGGAACGACGTCTATCAAGTTGAAACTTATCTCTGAGGTCGTGTTAGCCGAATCAATCAATCCGTAAGCAAATTGGCTCTTTGGCGTAATATCATCGACATCTATATAGAGCTTGGTATCCGTATCTGGACGGAAATTGAGTTGAGTCAATAGGTCGCGCATAGTTCCGTAGCGGGTTTGGGCACTCATGAAGTTATTCCAGATAAGGCCTGAATCGGTATGATTGGCCAACATCACCAAGGATACCCCCAAATCGAGGCCTACGAAATAATCTGAGTATACGGGCGGAGCGCCGTTTTTGAAAGAATCGACGAAGCCATAAGCGTCCTGCCGCCACAGATTAGGGTCGCTCTTCATCGACACTAAAGTCTCGCTAACTTCCGAAGTGAGCATGCTTATCGCGCTCGCGACCACGCTCGGATTAACGGTCCCGTCGTGGGTAGGGCCATTCGGGTTTCCCGTTGGCGGAGCGCCGTATTCTCCCACATAGGTAGCTCCCGTGTTATAAGCTGAACTCAGCCCCCATACATTCCAGCTATAGCCATAAGCGCCTGTGTTATCCTGGTCTATACAGAACTGCCTGTTCGCTATTGTGGCGTCTACGGCATTTTGCCACCAATCTACATTACGGGCATCATGTATATTCCTTAAATCAAAGAATGCATTAAGATATTGATAGGCAAAGAGCGAACCAAACCATGTGCGAACAATCGCCTTACCATCAGTGCCGTAACTGCCGAGCTCCCTGCGCATAGAATAATACAGGTCTGGATTTACAGCATGTTCAGGCACGGGCGCTCCTATGGCCAGCAGATAAAGAAGCATAGATTCGTCATTGTAATCCCAATGGCCGTTATTGTGCCCCTGCCCGCCCGGCATCCACTGTTTATAGAATTGTCCGTAGTGATCATTAGACGTATAATCGATAAACGAATTCCAATCTACGTTCGCGTAAAGCTGCTTCGCCTTCGAGCTTACATTCGGATTTATGTCTTTAAAGTACTCTCCCGCGGTAAGAGCCCCCGCTACGAGAATCGCCGTATCGATAGATGATACTTCCACATCGGGCCAGTTCTCTCCTGTATTGATATTCACAAAATGGTAGAAGAAACCGCTCTTGCCCCACGCAGC
>MHFG01000050.1:611-748 GCA_001804065.1 Omnitrophica bacterium RIFCSPHIGHO2_02_FULL_46_20 | reverse complement strand
GCCAGTCCGGATCGGAACCGTCGCCGTACCTCTTGGCCGCGACGCACATGGCTGACAAGCCAAATCCTGTGGCCGCCATGCTGGCCTTCTCGTAATTAGAATCAGTGGATGGATCGCCGTTAACCAAAAGCCTGTCG
>MHFG01000050.1:234-526 GCA_001804065.1 Omnitrophica bacterium RIFCSPHIGHO2_02_FULL_46_20 | reverse complement strand
TTGTTACTTTAATTACGAATTGGCCTGTCTGGCCCGCACTGTATGTATAAGAATTTGAATCGGCGCCTGCCTGCGCGCCATCAACGCTCCAGTTATATGTTAATGTATCGCCTATGTCTTGATCGGATGCGGCAATGTTAAAAGTTTGAGAACTCCCTACAGTCAAATCAAAGATCGCTTCAAGCGGAGAATATGAATCGATCGTAGGCGCATTATTAGTATTTGTCGGCGTGATTTGGACAATCTCTTCCTCCGGCAAACCATTTCCAGTAACCATAATAGTTATGTCTTC
>MHFG01000050.1:0-172 GCA_001804065.1 Omnitrophica bacterium RIFCSPHIGHO2_02_FULL_46_20 | reverse complement strand
CTTCTCGTAATTAGAATCAGCGGACGGATCGCCGTTAACCAAAAGCCTGTCACGGACAAACCCTGTCGCGGGGTTGTCTGTCTCATGCCAGAAGTAGTTAAACGCGTGATTAATTATATCGTTTAAGGCCTGCTGTATGTCATCTGGATTAACATTGACCGTCCATGTATAT
>MHFG01000049.1:5995-6483 GCA_001804065.1 Omnitrophica bacterium RIFCSPHIGHO2_02_FULL_46_20 | reverse complement strand
TCAATATCTCTTCACAGGAAGAAGCTTTAGGGTTTCTTCGGACAGCCTTCTCTATCATATCCTTCGCTTCATTCTTTTTATATTGCAGCTGCAATAAAACATTAAGGGCGTCTTCCTTTATATCCTCTTCCGCCTTTGGCGGATTTTCGGCAATCCTATCCTGTATGAGGCAGAATTTTCCCACCTTGCCCTGCAATTTAGCGATTATTTCACGCGCCTTCTGTTCGCCTATGCCGGGAAGAGTCTTCAAAAGCGCCATGTCTCCTTTATCGATAGCCTCGGCTATAACGGAGAAAGAAAGCGTCAGCGCCCTGCACGCTGCTTTCGGGCCGACACCGGATACGGTTATGAATTGCTCAAAAAATTCTTTCTCTACCTCGTTTGCGAATCCGACCAGGACAGGTATAGCCTTAGACGGATCCATTTGATAGTAATGATATATTTTTAAACTTATTGCGCCGTCATTCGTATCGGCCTTGCCCAAGGTC
>MHFG01000049.1:0-5983 GCA_001804065.1 Omnitrophica bacterium RIFCSPHIGHO2_02_FULL_46_20 | reverse complement strand
GGCGGGATTAAAATTTCGTAGCATATGCCATTTACATCTACTACTACGCTCGAATCTTTTTTATTTTTTATCCTGCCGTTTATTTCAGATATCACGCTTTCTCTCCATATAACAATAACTTATCGCCATCGCAAGAGCATCGCTCACATCGACGGGTTCTGGGGGATTTTTTAACTTTAATATATCCTGAACCATCCTTTGAACCTGCCGCTTTGAGGCGTGGCCGTTACCCGTGATGACCTTCTTGATCTTGGTAGAGGGATAATTTATTAACCTTACTTTATGTATTCCGCAAGCCAGGCACACAACCGCGCGGGCATGGCCCATAAGTATCGCTGTGGCAGGATGTTTGTAATGCGAATATATCTTTTCTAATACCAAAACACCGGGCTTGTGCTCCTCTATTATCTCGGTGAGCGCGTCAAATATCTTTTTAAGCCTAGTCTGTATAGGCGTGCTGGGCTGCGTCTTTATTATACCGGCTTCGACCAGTTTGAAGCTCTTATTTTCAATTATACCATAACCTGTGGTCTCGAGGCCAGGGTCTATGCCGAGTATCCGCATTATCCTCCTTCGCGCTTCTACAATTATACTCCTGTAGCGCTTTGGAGAGATTATTCCTGCGAAGCCCTACCAGGATTAAATCGGTGAAGGGCGTAGCAGAATTATTCTTTTATCAATTCATCCGGTATATCGAAGTTCGCGTATACGTGCTGGACATCCTCGTGCTCTTCGATCGCATCGACTAAATCCAAGACCTTCTTGGCGTCGTCGCCGGCAAGTTTTACCGTGCTCTTGGGAAGAAGCGTTATTTCCGCGTCTTCCGTATTTATCGCGGCATCGTCAATAGCCTTTTTGACTTTGAAGAAATCCTGCGGGCTTGTCTTAATAGCATAATTCTCTTCCTCAACTACCATATCCTCAGCGCCCGCGTCGAGCGCCACGCCCATTAACTTATCTTCGTCAATAGTCTTCTTACTGACAACGATGTAGCCTTTCTTCTCAAACATCCACGCAACTGAACCTGCGCCAGCCATGTTGCCGCCTTTTTTAGTAAAGATAGTCCTTATCTCAGCCGTAGTCCTATTCTTGTTATCCGACACCCCTTCGACATAGATAGCGGCGCCTCCCGGACCGTAGCCTTCAAGAGTAATATCTTCATAAGTTACGCCTTCGAGCTGGCCGGTGCCTTTCTTTATTGCGCGATCGATATTGTCGGCCGGCATGCTCGACTCTTTTGCTCTTTCGATGGCAACCCTCAATCTCGGGTTTGTATCTGAATTTCCTCCGTTTCGGGCCGCTACGGTAATTTCCTTGATAAGCTTAGTGAAGAGACTGCCTCTCTTCGCATCTGTTGCGGCTTTCTTATGTTTAATCGTTGCCCACTTTGAATGCCCGCTCATTAGTCCTCCGCTTCTTCTTTTTTCGTCAGTTTTGCTTTTTCAATTATGCCTTGAGCCTGGGTAGGCGGCACTACTTCGTGATGGGAGAAACTCATAGTGTAAGCCCCGCGCCCTCCTGTGATCGATTTTAATTCATTTACATATTTATACATTTCTTCTAACGGAACTTTTGCTTTAATGGTCTGAACGCCGTCGCCAGGCTCCATGCCCATGATCCTGCCGCGTCTTGAATTTAAACTGCCTGTGATATCGCCCATGAATTCATCCGGCACGACTACGTCAACGTCCATGATTGGCTCTAAAAGCACCGGCCTTGCCTTCTGCATAGATTCTTTAAACGCCTTGCGCGCCGCCGTCTGGAACGCGATATCCTTTGAGTCAACAGGGTGCGTCTTGCCGTCATAAACGATCGCTTTTACATCAACAACCGGAAAGCCGGCCAGTATCCCTGAATTAAGCGCTGTCCTTACGCCCTTCTCACAGCTGACCACAAACTGCCGAGGTATGGCGCCGCCGACAACCTCGTCAACGAACTGGAACCCTTCACCGCGCCGCAGCGGCTCTATGCGCATCCACACCTCTGCGAACTGTCCCGCGCCGCCCGTCTGTTTTTTGTGCCGATACTGCGCATCGCCTTTACCAAGAATGGTTTCCTTGTATGCCACTTTAGGCGTTCCTAAATCAACCTGCACGCCATAGCGCATCTTCATCCTGTTTATCATCATATTGATGTGCATATCGCCCATGCCTGATACTATCATCTCCTTGGTCTCTTCCCCCATAGCAACCTTGAACGTCGGATCTTCCGCCATCAATTTGTGAACTGCGCCGGATATCTTGTCTTCGTCCGAGCGCGTCTTAGGCTTCAGAGAAAAAGACACTGCGGGTTCAGGAAAATCAATCTCATCGAATTTTACCGGATTTTTTTCATCCGCGATGGAATCGCCTGTCTGCGTTTCCTTAAGCTTGGCGACGCACGCTATGTCCCCGGACTGCGCGGAGTCTATAGAGTTTTGAGTTTTTCCCATGAGACTAAAGATCTGGCCTATTTTTTCACGCATACCTTTATTAACATTGTAAAAAGAGCCGTTTGATTGAAGTTTGCCGGAAAATACCTTAAATATTGATATCTGGCCGATGAACGGGTCTGACAGTGTTTTAAATACAAGCCCGGAGAAAGGCCCATTAGAATTCATTTCGATCGCTCTCTTCTCGCCCGAGTCCGGCCTTGTCGCTTCTACCTTAGGCCTATCGATAGGTAACGGGAAATACTCGATGATAAATTCCAAAAGCTCTTTGATGCCTATGTTATGTGTTGTAGAGCCGCAAAGTATCGGCGAAATATCAGCGGTATTCACGGCTTTCCGAAGCGCCTGCGTAAGCTCGTCCGCCGCGAGCTGCCCCTTATCAAGATATTTTTCCAGCAGCGCGTCGTCTGTCTCGGCGACTGTTTCGGCTAAAATATCTCCGAGCGCTTTAAAGCGAGCCTCTTCCGCGCCTTGGAGAGATCCCGCGCCCTTTTTTGTTATCACGCTCGCCACATCCTTAAAGTCAGATTCCTTGCCTATCGGGTAATCGACCGGCACGCAATGTTTGCGGAACTTATTTTTTATACTTTCAAAACATTTATTGTAATCCGCGCGCTCTTTATCCAGCATATTTATAAAAAAGAAACACGGCACGCCTTTTTCTCTCGCCATCCTGAATGCGCGTTCAGTGCCTATCTCTATACCTGCGGCGGCGTTAACCACTACTATGCACGCGTCAGCTGCCCTCAATGCCCCTATCATTTCTCCTACAAAATCAGTATAACCCGGCACGTCGAGTATATTTAGTTTCTTCGATTTATATATAAAGCTCAATAGCGCTGTGCTTGCTGAATGTTTCTTATCTTTTTCGTCTTCGTTATAATCGGAGATTGTCGTGCCGTCTTCGATCCTGCCCATTTTAGGAATAGCGCCCCCGTTAAAGGCAAGCGCTTCGGCTAATGAAGTCTTGCCGCACCCTGAATGGCCAAGCAGTATGATATTTCGTATATCCTGTGGTTGGAGGTTCGCCATTTGTTATTTCTTTACAATGATTATACTATTATATCGATGGGGTAGGATATGTCAAGGCAAAAGAAGCCTTTTTAGGCCTTCTTTATCGAGTATTTTCAGCGCTTTTTGTATATATTTCCTATTCTGAGGATTCTTATATTGAAGCAGGGCGCGCTGCATCATCCTTTCGCGAGGGCTCTTTGCCACATAAACTGACTTGCCGGTAAAAGGATCTGATTCGGTATAATACATCGCGCCTGAAACAGTCATTGGTAAAGGAATAAAATCCTGGACTTGTTCAGGATGAATACGCTTTTTTGCCAGATAAACAGCCAGTTGAAGAGCGTCTTTTAATGCGGCTCCCGGGTGCCCTACGATAAAGTAGTTAACCAGAAACTGCTTTTTATTCAAACGTCTATTGATATTCTCGAATTTATCTATAAATTTTTCGTAAACTGTAAATTTTGGTTTATTCATCAATTCTAATATAGAATCAACGCAATGTTCCGGAGCAACCTTCAACTGCCCGCTAACATGATATGCGCAGAGTTCATTCAAATATTCATCCGCATAACTGTCGGTCAATAGATCGTACCTGACGCCGCTTCCTACAAATACATGTTTTACCCTGGGGATCTTTTTTAATTCTCTCCACAATCGTATTGAATAAGCATAGCCAAGTTTTAAGTTTTTACATTTTTGCGGCATAAGGCATTTTTTATCCGTGCACACGCCCGCGCTTTTCCACGAAGGGCATTCGGCCATATAGAGATTTGCCGTTGGGCCGCCGATATCCGTAACAGTGCCTTTGAATTTTTTATCCTCAGACAATAATTTTATCTCATTTACCATAGACTCGATGCTGCGGCTCTGCACGATCCCGCCCTGATGCAGATATAATGAGCAAAAACTGCATCCACCCGCGCATCCGCGATGAGATATTGTAGAATTTCTGACAGTTTTAAAACCCGGCACACCGCCTTCCCTATTATACGATGGATGCCACTCTCTCATAAAATCAAGCGAATATATTTTATCAATTTCTTCGGTTGTCAGGGGAATCGCGGGGGGATATTGTATTACAAATCTATCGCCGTGCTTCTGAGCGACAGCCTTACCTCGAATAGGGTCTGACTCCATGTAGGTCGTTTTGAAGGCTTTGTTGAATTTGTCTTTTCCGCTGATCGCCTCTTCGTAGGACGGAATTAAGATAAAATTTTCCAAGCTATCCACTTTTTTTCTCGATGTTACTGTGCCGCGTATATTGTCAAGCTCGCTTATTTTTTCGCCGTTTCTTAAACGCTTCGCTATCTCGAGGACCTGTTTTTCGCCCATGCCATAAACGAGAATATCGGCTTTTGCGTCAAGAAGCAGCGAGCGCCTCACCTTATCCGACCAGTAATCGTAGTGGGCAAGCCTCCTCATACTTGCCTCCATGCCGCCAAGCACTATCGGAACATCTTTAAATACCTGCTGTAATTTATTGGTATATATTATGCTTGCCCTGTCAGGCCTAAGGTGAGGTTTGCCGGCTGGTGAATAATCGTCTATATTGCGGACCTTGATATTCGCGGTATAGTTGGCAACCATGGAATCCAGATTGCCGGCGGTTACACCAAAAAATAATTTAGGTTTTCCAAGCCTTTGAAAATCATCTGTCTTTCTATAATCTGGCTGCGCTATTATGCCTACTTTAAATCCCGCGTCTTCCAAGACGCGCCCTATGATAGCCGCGCCATAAGAGGGATGATCAACATAAGCGTCGCCTGTCACGAGTATAATATCGAGTTCGTTCCATCCGCGCTCTTTTAAGCCCTCTTTAGATACCGGCAAAAACCCTCTCATCATTCTCCTATTATCTTGATGAGGACTCTCTTGCGCCTCTGGCCGTCAAATTCACCGTAAAAGATCCGCTCCCACGGCCCGAAATCTAGATTGCCGTTCGTTACCGCGGCCACAACTTCGCGGCCCATTATAGTCCTTTTTAAATGTGCGTCGCCATTGTCTTCTCCGGTAAGATTGTGCTTGTACTTATCTTTACCATACGGCGCAAGTTTCTCTACCCATGCGAGAAAATCCTGATGCAGGCCGCTTTCATTATCGTTAATAAACACGCTCGCCGTTATATGCATCGCGTTGACGAGGCAAAACCCTTCCTTGACCTTACTTTCGCTAATCGCCTCTTCCACCTGCGGCGTAATATTTACAATGTCATACCTGCTCTTCGTATTAAACCACAGATATTTTGTATAAGATTTCATCGCTATCTCCTATGAATTTTCCGCTTCAACACTAAGGCGTTTACTTTTGTAGGCCGCCAAAGTTCCGCCTGCGGCGCGGGCGAAAAATTCGACCAACCGGTCACAAAATCCTTTGTGCTTCCAACCTGTCTATTCTAATGCGAGTTTTATGGTTTGCTCTCATCGAAGGCGGGCTACGCAAGGACCGCCGACTGCTTGAAGCGGAAAAATTTTATGCTGCCTTACGGCTCTATTATATCCGATTCATATTCTTTTCTTACGGTCGGATCATAAAATGCGG
>MHFG01000048.1 GCA_001804065.1 Omnitrophica bacterium RIFCSPHIGHO2_02_FULL_46_20 | reverse complement strand
TAAAATTGAAGGATGCCGGGTGTTTCGCGATAGTTTTAGAGTGCGTTCCGGATAAGGTAGCAAAACTTATTACTGAAAAATTAATGATTCCAACGATAGGCATAGGCGCGGGCCCATATTGCGATGGGCAGGTCCTGGTAACGAACGATATGGTCGGGTTATTCGATAGGTTCGTTCCCAAATTCGTGAAACAATACGTGAAGCTATCCACCCTGATCTCGGACGGATTGAAAAAATATAGGGATGAGGTCGAGAAAGGGATATTCCCGGACCAAGCGCACAGCTTCGCCATCAAAGAGGAAGAGATAAGGAAATTGAAGAAGAGATGAACCCCGCACCTTCTTAAAGGCGCGGGATGGATGAAGAAGGTGATTGGGGTCAGGTCCCAAGGGGACAGGTCTCAATTAAAGGCGGGATAACGAGTAGGAGAATGAGCGGGATGAAGATAGCCGTTGTAGGCCCTGGCGCGTTAGGCACATTACTCGCGGGATTCTTAAGAGCTAAGACAAAAGAAGATGTGTGGCTGGTTGATAAATCGCCCGAGAGGGCCAGGCGCATCCGCGAAGAGGGTATACGCATAGAAGGGATGAGCTCGATTTCCGTATCTATCAATACATCGGCCAATCCTAAGGAGATCGCGCCGTGCGATCTGGTTATAATATGCGTTAAGAGCTATTCTACGGAGGACGTGTGCAAAGATATTAAAGATCTCGTAAACGATAATACGTCGATACTTACATTGCAAAACGGCATAGGGAATGTTCAGGTATTAAATGATCACTTCGGCGCGGATCGCGTGATAGCCGGCGTGACTAACCATGGCGCGACACTGCTGGGGCCCGGCCATGTGAGGCATGCGGGAAGAGGCGATACAATAATAGGGATGTCGAACGGCAAAATACTCGGCCCAATGAGGGACGCGGCGAACCTCCTTACAAAATGCGGGTTCGAAACAAAAATTTCCAAAGATATAGATTCCGTGATATGGAGTAAACTCGTGATAAACGTCGGGATAAACGCGTTGACAGGTATTACGCGTTTGAAGAACGGCATGCTGATACAATATAACGGCACGCGCGAGATATTGAGGAGCGCTGTTCAGGAGGCTGTGAAGATAGTTAAACGTAAACGGATAAAACTCGTATACGATGATCCGATACAAAAGGTCGAATCGGTTTGCAAAGCCACCGCCGCGAACATATCGAGCATGCTGCAGGACGTCCTGAACTCTAAGCGCACAGAGATAGACTATATAAACGGGGCGATTATAAGACAGGGCAAGGCCCTGGGCATATCGACGCCTGTTAACGAGGTATTGACAAATCTTGTTAAAACGATTGAATCAAGTTATGAAGAAGCTGAAGAGATGAATTAATGAAGACGATCGCGCTTATAGCCGCAATTATACTGCCCCTCTGGAACATACCGCTTATCGTACGAATCATAAAAAGAAGATCCTCCAAAGATATAAGCATACCCTGGGCGCTGGGTGTATGGATATGTTTCTTGTTGATGTCTCCGGAGGCTTTCCGCTCTCCGGATATCGTCTGGCGCGCGTTCAATGTCATGAACCTTATTTTATTCACGGCCGTTGTGTCCACTGTGCTTATCTACCGAAAATAGAAATAATCTATGGCGAAGAAGATATTTATAGCCGCTACAATGCAGAATGACGGCAAGACCACCGTCTCGCTTGGCCTTACCGCGGCTTTCAAAAAATACTTCGATAAGATAAGCTTCATCAAGCCGATAGGCCAGAGATACCTCATAGAGCAGGGTTATAAGGTCGACGAGGATTCTGTGCTCATAGAAGCAATCTTCGGTATAAAATGCGATCTCTGCAATATTAAGGATATGTCCCCCATAGCTATTGAGAAAGGCTTCACAGAGCGCTATATCGAGAATGGCCCGGAGGAAGATTACGCGGCCAAAATCAAAAGCGCTTTTGAGCATGTGGCGTCAGGAAGCGACCTTGTTATCATAGAAGGGACAGGCCATGCGGGGGTAGGATCGGTATTTGATCTATCCAATGCGACTGTCGCCAGGCTTTTGGATGCCAACGTAATACTTGTGTCCTCAGGCGGCGTGGGAAAGCCTATAGATGAGATTATGCTAAATAAAGCCCTATTTGATAGAGAAGGAGTGAATATAGCCGGCGTTATAATAAATAAGGTGCTGCCTGAAAAATTCGAAAAGATATCATCGCTTGTCAAGATGGGGCTGGGAAAGAAAGGCTTGAGCCTGCTTGGAGTATTGCCGTATCAGAAGATCTTAGATACGCCTACAATGCGGGAGATAAAAGAGGAAGTCGGCATAGACTTCTTATATGAAGGCGAAAACCTTGACGGGTTGGCTGAGCAGATATTGATCGGCGCCATGAGAGTGAGGGACGCGCTGAGCTTTATCAAAAATAATACGCTTATGATAATTCCGGGGGACAGAG
This sequence comes from Omnitrophica bacterium RIFCSPHIGHO2_02_FULL_46_20, assembly GCA_001804065.1. Classification (GTDB taxonomy): domain Bacteria; phylum Omnitrophota; class Gorgyraeia; order 2-01-FULL-45-10; family 2-01-FULL-45-10; genus MHFG01. The sequence goes on along the minus strand of MHFG01000048.1, from coordinate 3,753 downwards.
ACGACATGATAAAGGCCGTTTGCGATCTTCACACGGGGAAATTGAGAATAGAGCGTAAAATTTCCGGCATAATATTAAGCGGCGGCCTCATGCCAAAAGATTGGACTTTAAATTTTTTGAAGCAATCGAATATACCTACGCTTATAACGAAAGAAGATACGTACTCCGTATCGTCCCGTATCCATCATATACTCATAAAATTGCATCCGCAGGATACTTCCAAGATTAAGACCGTTGTCGACATGGTCAAGAAGCACGTCGACATAGGCAAGGTTCTTGCCAGCCTGAGATAAGACGCGATGCCATTTTAACTCTTTATAAATAAACTTGATGGGTAAAAAAGCGTTATGAAATCCATGTGGAAAATCTCTAAGGCCAAGAGAAAAAGAGTGGCCGTCGCTATGAGCGGGGGCGTAGACTCGTCGCTCGCGGCGGCGCTTCTATTAAAGGAAGGGTATGAGGTCATAGGCCTAACCTTCAGGATGTGGCCTAAGAATGAGTGCGCAGCGAGCTTCAAAAGGGCTTGCTGCAGCCTCGAGGCCGTGACGAGGGCGCGCGCCGTCGCGGAGGACATCGGTATACCTTATTATGTCTTTGATTTTAGCGAAGAATTTAAAAAGAATGTAATAGATTATTTCTGCGAGGAGTATCTTAAGGGTTTTACGCCGAACCCCTGCGTCGTCTGCAATGAAAAGATAAAATTCGGGCTTCTCCATGAAAAGGCTCTCGCGCTCGATGCCGACTTAATAGCGACAGGCCATTACGTGGATAAAGTCTTTGATAAAAAGAGGAATAGGTTCCTTCTTAAAGAAGGGCGCGACAAGGGGAAAGACCAGTCTTATTTTCTTTTCAGCCTTTCGCAGGAACAATTAAGATATGCCACGTTTCCGCTTGCTGATTATACGAAAGAAAAAACCAGAAGAACCGCCAAAAAATTCAGGCTGAAGACATATAATACGGTATCAAGTCAGGATATATGTTTTATCCAGGACCTTAATTATGCCGAATACATAAAGAAGAAGATGGGCGTAGAGATAAAAGAGGGCGATATCGCGGATAAGAATGGCAAGGTGCTGGGGCGGCACAAAGGCATACCGTATTATACGATAGGCCAGCGCCGCGGCTTACGGATTGCATACAGTGAACCGTTATACGTTATAGGCATAGATAGGCCCGGGAACCGCGTAATCGTGGGGACGAGGAAGGATGTGTTGAAGGGGAGCTTGACAGCGCATAGGCTCAACTGGATTGCCATAGAGGATATAGATAAGCCGCTGAGGGTCAAGGCGAAGATACGCTATAACCATAGTAAAGAGGACGCTGCAGTGACACGCATTGGCTCGGATTCGGTGAGAGTGGATTTTGACGCTCCGCAGGAAGCGCCCGCGCCGGGCCAGGCAGTCGTGTTCTACGATAAGGATATGGTTGTAGGCGGCGGATGGATTAAGGAAGCGTTGTAATTTTTTCGCTTCAGTAGCGAGGGCTCGAAAAATCCAGCAGAAAAATTTCCTCTTGACAAAATATGATGTATAATGTATAATGTATAATGGAGGTGAGGGAAATGGGTAATTTACATCGGACTCAAATTTATATCGAAGAGGATCAGATGCGTCAACTTAAGCTTGAGGCAGGAAGAGAACATCTCGCTATTTCTGAGTTAATTCGAAGGGCGATACGGCGTCTCTTAGAGACAAAGACAAGAAGCGTTGATTGGAATAGCGACCCTCTTACTAAAACCATTGGTAGAATCAAACTTGCGGTAACCAATGCCTCTGTGGACCACGATCACTATTTATATGGGGGAAAAGGATAATCTATGGAAAAGATCTTTGTGGATACCAGTGGGTGGGTGGCTCTTTTTGTAGATAACGATCAAAATCACAAAAAGGCAGTTTCCATCTTTGAGGATATTAAAAGCTTGAAAGGTACGCTCATTTACACCTCAGACTATATCATTGATGAAACTATTACTACTATTCTGGCAAGAGGTAATCATAGGCAATCTGTTTTGGCAGGCGAAGCGCTCTTTACGAGCAAAATACTTAAGATTATCCATGTCTCTGCGGATTATCTTCAAGCTGCATGGGGGCTTTATCAGAAGTGTAAAGATAAAATGTTTAGTTTTACAGATGTTACTTCCTTCGCGATAATGAAAGATCTCAATATCATTAAGGCCTTTGCTTTTGACAGGGAATTCACCCAAGCAGGAATTGAGTTAATGGAGTGACCGGCATGAAGAAGCTGTCTAAATTCAAATCCAATATTTAGCATGGATATATTCGGGGTAAGTTCTAATAAGGTTAAGGCATTGCACGATAAGATGGCTCGGTTCGGCATGAAAGAAGCTGATCTCGAGGAGCATTTCATACGCTCCCGCGGCCCCGGCGGGCAGAATGTAAATAAGGTATCGACGGGGGTCTATCTAAAGCATGTACCTACCGGAGTCAATGTCAAGGTATGCAGCGAGCGCTCGCAGGCGCTGAACCGCTACGCCGCCCGTAAAGTTCTCGTCAACAAGATAGAGACAATGGTCCTCGGGCGCGAGTCTATGCAGCGCAAGAAGATCGAGAAGATTCGCAGGCAGAAGAGAAAGAGGTCGAAGAGGGCAAAAGAGAAGATGCTAAGGGCAAAGTCGATGCGTTCACAAACGAAGGCGTTACGTAAGAAAGTGGAGGAAGTTGATGTTTAGAGAGAAGATCAAGGTGCTGGATTGCACGATTAGGGACGGCGGCCTGATGAATAATCACGATTTCGATCTTAGGTTCGTGAGAGAGGTCTACAGGGCCGTATCCGGGGCCGGCATAGACTACATGGAGATCGGTTATAAAAATTCAAAAAAACTCTTTTCACAGAAAGATTACGGCAAGTGGAAATTCTGCGACGAAGATGATATAAAAAGAGCGATCGACGGCATAACGTCAAAGACAAAACTTTCTATAATGGTCGATGTTGACCGTGTTGACATTGAAGACGTTCCGGCAAAGAAAGATTCGCCTGTATCGATGATACGGGTTGCCTCGTATGCAAAGGATATCGACAAGGCCATATTCTTAGTTAATCATTTCGCTGATAAAGGCTATGAGACGACCGTGAATATCATGGCAATATCGCGCGCGCTCGATAATGAATTGAATGAGGCGCTGCATCAGCTTGAAGAGGAGTGCAGGGCCGGGGTTATATACATTGTTGACAGCTTTGGCGCGCTGTATCAGGAGAGCGTGGAGTTCCTTGTTAAAAAATTTAATGGCATTCTAAAAACAAAAGAGATAGGGATGCACGCGCATAATAATCAGCAGCTCGCGTTCAGCAATACCATCGAAGCGATAATACACGACGCAAATTACGTTGATGGCAGCATATACGGCCTGGGCCGCGCGGCAGGAAATTGTCCGACAGAGCTTCTCCTGGGATTCTTGAAAAATCCCAAGTTTGACATAAGGCCGATCCTTGACGTAATATCAAAAGAATTTGTTGGTTTGAGAGAAAAGTTGGAATGGGGTTATCTGATTCCTTACGCGATAACCGGAATCCTTGACGAGCATCCTAAGGCGGCAATGGCGTTAAGAGCCAGCAGTAAAAAAGAGAATTATCGCGAGTTCTACGAAAGCCTGATGGGAGACGATATAGATTAGCAGGACGCGGATGTTCGCAGATCTAACGCGGATAAAAGCTATGGACGATCAATAGATATATGGATACATTGCCGTCCAAATGATGCTGTTTTCCCCCTCACCTTTTTCTTCTCCCCCGAAG
>MHFG01000047.1:5188-5838 GCA_001804065.1 Omnitrophica bacterium RIFCSPHIGHO2_02_FULL_46_20 | reverse complement strand
TTAAAAAGGCGTTTATGCATTTTTTCGGTCCCGTACGACCATTCAAAACTTCTTTCCGCTCCTTTTTCTCTTTGAAATTTCGCCGCTTCTATGTATACAGGATACATTTCTTCAATTTCAAATGTTTCTCCGGCAATGGATAACTTAAGGTTTTTCTTTGTGCCGCCCGGACCAAAGGCCGCCATGCTATTCGCTACAAATCCTCCATCAAGATGTTTTAACTCCTTATAATGATCGCCAGCGTGTATATATTCAGCGTGAGCGATTGCGCGAAATAAGCGGGCAACATTACTAAACTTTTCCTTGTCAGCCTGATCAGCGAAATGCAAGTATCTCATATTCGCCTGGCTTTCGCCTCCAAACGCGTTGATAAGATGCTGTTCGGTCATTTTTCTCACTGAAAAACTCCTTTCTCTTTTACGAAATTGGGATGTGCCCAATTTCCACAATTTCCCTCAAAATTGGCTCCCCCGAGAGGGCTCGAACCTCTGACACTGTGGTTACGATCTGACTCCGATTACTCGGAGAGTCGGACTATACCATTACCATGGCCGTTTCAGGCTTTAGGCAGCGAGTGTCTAGTCTCTGCACCTTCCCGCCTTCGCATTCAATAAGCAAACGACTCAATGCTTCGGCGGACTTGGCTCAGG
>MHFG01000047.1:5059-5162 GCA_001804065.1 Omnitrophica bacterium RIFCSPHIGHO2_02_FULL_46_20 | reverse complement strand
ATTTACTCGCTTTGTCACTCCGACGTTTCCATCGGAGGCTGCTAACTTAGCATGGAGTTCTCGACAACAATTTGCACAAATCTCCATGTCGGCGTTTTGCGCC
>MHFG01000047.1:0-5040 GCA_001804065.1 Omnitrophica bacterium RIFCSPHIGHO2_02_FULL_46_20 | reverse complement strand
CTACCAGCTGAGCTACAGGGGAGCGATAATCTATTTAAAAGAACGATGCTCTTCTATGCTGGAGCGATAGTTTTAAAAAACGATTTACAGATAGATGATATCACATACCGGTTAGATTTTCAAATATTTTATATATTGTATTGTATTAGAGGCAGGGATTTGATAATATATAAAGGTTTACACCACTGAAAATTTTTTCATAACATCTTCGTTGAAAAAACTGCTACAACATAAAGTCCAAAACAAATTATGGCAACATTGCTTGAAAGATGGGTAGATGAGCAAGCGGCTCTGACAAAGCCAAAGTCGATCTATTGGTGCGATGGCTCCGAGGCTGAGGCGCATAAGTTAATAGAGATTGGTATTCGCGAAGAGCGTATCAATGGACAACCTATATTTCACGAATTAAATCAAAAAGTCTGGCCCAACGCCTATCTGCATAGAAGCCACCCCACGGATGTAGCGCGCACAGAACACCTCACTTACGTATGTTATCCGGACAAAGAGACTGCCGGCCCTAACAATAATTGGATGGATCCTGAAGAGGCAAAGGCAATGATGCGCAAACTCTTTGACGGATGCATGACTGGAAAAACAATGTATGTCCTCCCATACATGATGGGCAGCGCTGATTCACCCTATGCAAAGGCCTGCGTCCAGCTGACAGACGTATCTTATGTCGCGATCAGCATGAGGATAATGACCAGAGTGGGAAAATTTGCAATAGAAAAAATAAGCAAGGACGGTGATTTCGTCAAAGGCCTGCACTCTATCGGCGATCTTGACCCCAATAAACGTTTTATAATGCACTTCCCGCTCGAACATTTGGTCTGGAGCGTCGGTTCGGGCTACGGCGGGAACGCTTTGCTAGGAAAAAAATGTTTCTCATTAAGAATAGCTTCCTGGCTTGGATTAAAAGAAGGCTGGCTTGCGGAACACATGGTAATAATGGGTATCCAGGATCCTGAAGGCGAGATCACTTATATAACGGCAGCAATGCCTTCAGCGTGCGGGAAGACTAACCTTGCGATGATGGAGTCCGCTTTGCCGGGTTACAAGATATGGACGCTCGGCGATGATATCGCATGGATGAATATAGGGCCTGACGGCAGATTATGGGCTATAAATCCTGAGGCGGGATTTTTTGGAGTCGCGCCCGGAACTTCGGCGAAGACAAATCCGAACATGCTAAGGACTTTGAAAAAAAATGGCTTCTATCCCACGCTGTTCACAAATACCGCGCTAAATACTGACACCAACGAACCGTGGTGGGAAGGAATGGACGGCGCGGCGCCCAAAAATCTGGCGGACTGGCAAGGAAATAAATGGAGCGGCTCGCTCGGGCGTCAGGCAGCTCATCCTAATTCACGATTTACCGTATCGATATACAATGCCCCGACTCTTTCTAAAGAAGCCGATAACCCGAAAGGCGTCCCGATATCGGCTATGATATTCGGCGGCAAGAGGACCGCTCTCATTCCTTTAGTATATGAAAGCCTGAATTGGCAAAACGGCGTATTCTCAGCCGCGCGCATGGGTTCGGAAACGACAGCCGCCGCTGTCCACCAGGTCGGTGTTTTAAGACGCGACCCGATGGCGATGCTCCCTTTCTGCGGTTACAACATGGGCGATTATTTTAAACACTGGATTAATTTGGGCAAGAAGATGCTGAAGCCGCCAAAAATATTCTGCGTGAACTGGTTCAGGCAGGATAATTTAGGCAATTTTATCTGGCCGGGATTCGGAGAAAATATAAGAGTCCTGAAATGGATAATTGATAGAGCGAAGGGTAAAGTAAAAGGCCGCGAAACGCCGATCGGCGTTGTCCCCAAGTTGGAGGATATGAATTTACACGGCTTAAATATAGATAAACAAAATCTGGAAAAACTCTTTGAGGTTAAGCTGGATGACTGGAAGCAGGAGATTGAAGATGTAAGAAAATTTTTAGAACAGTTCGGCGATCGCATGCCCAAGGAAATGTGGGAAGAATACAACACGTTAAAAAATAACTATTGATTTTTTTTATACTTTAACATATAATTTCACCTAATAACTATAAATGAAAAGAGGAGGAGTGAGCATGAAAAGAATTAGCTTCGTATTCCTTGCCCTAATAATATCTTTGGGCTTGACTATATCTGGCTGCGGTTCTGCCCAGAAGAAACTGTCGGAAGAGGTGAAAGGGATCAAGACAAAGGTCGATACGCTCGAGACTAGGGTCGAAGGTGTCGAGGCAAAACAGGCAGAGACAGAGCGCCTGACGATGGAGCAGGCTCAAAAAGTCGAAGAGATGAAATCCGAAAGAGTCCGTCCGATTGCGAAGACAAACATCGAGGCTAAAGGAAAAGGAAGCCGCAAGGATAGAGAACGGATAAAAGAAATCCAGACATGCCTTAAAAATGCGGGATTCTACCATGGTGAGATAGACGGCGTAAAAGGCCGTAAAACAAGATCTGCGATAAAGAAATTCCAGAAGGCAAACGGACTTAATGCTGACGGCGTAGTCGGCAGGCGGACATGGGAGGCTTTAGGCAAGTATTCGTCGGGTGGGGCAGCCTCTGCGAGCGGCGTCGAAGAGGAGGCAATAGCTGGCACTAAATAGATTTAACGAAGGAAAATTTAAAAGGGGCTGGCCTCGCTATTGAATAAGGTCAACCCCTTTTAAATTTAGTGGAGAATGAGAATTATTTCACAAAATCGGAGGATTATATGAACGAAATACTGGAAATTTTAGAGAAGGACGCGCGCACCAGCGCTGAAGAGATCGCAAAGATGCTTGGCATGAAAGCGCAGGCCGTGAAGGCCGCTATAAAAAAATTCGAGAAGGAAGGCGTAATATTAAAGTATAAGACGATCGTCAATAAGGAACTTGTGAGAGATGAGCATTCCGATGTGCGCGCGCTCATAGAGGTAAGAATAACGCCTAAAAAGAATTTGGGATTCGATTACCTCGCGGAAAGGATATATCAATTCCCTGAAGTTAACGCATGTTATTTGATGAGCGGCACCTACGACCTTCTCGTAGTAGTTGAAGGAAAAGACATACATACGGTTTCGGACTTTGTTTCTTCGAAATTAGCGCCGATGGAGAACGTTCGCGGGACAGTGACGCATTTTATCCTCAAAAAATATAAAGAGGATGGAGACATTTTAAGACAGGCTAAGAGAGATAAACGGGAAGCAATATCATTATAAATGAAAACTTCAAAAATAGTCGAACAAATACCGCCTTCCGGCATCAGGGCTTTTTTTGACCTTGTGCTCGGCATGAAAGATATTATCTCGCTCGGAGTAGGCGAACCGGATTTCGTAACGCCTTGGAATGTCCGCGAAGCCGCTATATACTCCCTTGAGGGGGGATATACATCATACACCTCAAACAAGGGCCTATTAGAACTCAGGCAGGATATATCGCGCCATTTAAAACATAAACACTCTCTTGAATATGACCCGAGCGATGAGATACTGATAACTGTCGGCGTGAGCGAGGCTTTTGATCTTGCTTTAAGGGCAATAATAAATAAAGGCGATCATATCCTAATCCCGGAACCATATTATGTTTCCTACGGCCCTCTTGTAACATTGGCTGGCGGAAAACCGATATTTATAAAAGTAAATCCGGAAAATAGCTTTAAGATCACGCCTAAAGATATCTTGAAGCACTGCGGCGATAGAACCAAGGGCATAGTCCTAAATTATCCGAATAACCCGACAGGCGCTTCTTACACAAAGCCGGAACTAAAGGCTATCTCAAAGGCTGTAATAAAGCGCAGCCTTATAATGATAAGCGATGAGATATACGGCGACCTCACGTATGACTTTAATCATACGCCTTTCCCGACGCTGCCTCACATGAAGGAGCGAACCATATGCTTGAACGGATTCTCTAAATCCTACGCTATGACAGGTTGGCGCATAGGCTATGCCTGCGGTCCCAAAAATATTATATCTCTAATGACAAAAATACACCAATATACGATGCTTTGCGCCCCTATAATGTCGCAGATGGCCGCGAGAGAGGCCCTGAAGAGCGGTGAAAGATCAACGCAGGAGATGAAACGCGAATATAGAAGAAGGCGGGAATTTATCATTGCGGGCTTAAATGAGATAGGATTAACTTGCCACAAACCCGAGGGCGCCTTCTACGCTTTCCCATCCATAAAGATATCCGGCCTCTCATCCATGGAATTTGCCAAAGAGCTTCTAAAGAAAGAGCGTGTGGCTTTAGTGCCCGGAACCGCGTTCGGTCCTTCCGGCGAAGGCTATGCGCGCATATCCTATGCTGCATCCTTAAGCAATATAAAAGAAGCCCTGCTAAGGATAAAGAGATTTCTCGCTCCCTTCGAACGGACGAAGCCTCTCGACAAAAGCTCGGGACTTCGTCCTGAGCAAGGTCGAAGGACGAAGAAATAGCCGATGCTCGCAAAACTCATTGCCATCCTTTTTATCTTAATAGGAATTGCCGGTCTCGTTCTTCCTGTTGCTCCCGGCATTCTTATGATCGCCTTAGGCGTTCTGCTGCTCTTCTATAGAGAAAAACACGAAGAAATAAACAGGGTTGTTAATGAAAAAGCTCCTATCCTGATAGCCGATTTTTACAATAATTTTATACACGGGATTATACTCCCGCGTCACTATATAGGCGTGGACTGGCCGTGGGTTAAAAAACAGATTTTAAGGACAGAAAAGATGAATCCGTATAATAAGAATGAGCGCGCCGAAACAATTCGCTTAGCGCTGGATGAATGCATGCGTAAGGCGAGATCCCTTTCTATGCCGAAACATACATTTATAGAGAAAAAAATAACCGCTCTCAAGGACGATTCTATAGAGATAGAGGGCGGGATAAAATTTTATACAAAAAAAACTATTCCTTCTATACGCGGCGCTTCTCACCTTGTCTTATTTCTGGTAACGATCGGAGACGGCATCGAGAAGGAAGCGAGTTTGCTTACATTAGATAAGGATCCTCTAAAAGGATATCTATTGGATAGGATAGGCTCGTTCGCGGTAGAATCATTGGCAGATAAACTAGAAAAG
>MHFG01000046.1 GCA_001804065.1 Omnitrophica bacterium RIFCSPHIGHO2_02_FULL_46_20 | reverse complement strand
GAGGATGGAGTGGGAGTTCTCGATGCTATACGAGGTCTCCAACGCGATGAGGACTACCCTGAAACTCGATCAGGTATTTTATATAATCCTGACCGCTCTTACGGCGCACGAAGGACTCGGCTTTAACCGCGCTATGCTATTCTTGTTAAATGAAAAAGAGAATGCGCTTGAGGGCGTAATGGGTATCGGGCCTCATTCTGCTGAGGAAGCCGGCAAGATATGGCACTCCTTATCCCAGCGGGATATGACCCTTGATGACTTCATTGCCGCCTATGATAATTTCAAAAAAGACCAGGAATCCAAACTTAACGCGATCGTAAAAGGGATGAGGATACCGCTCCGTGAAGATATGGGTGTATTGGCGCTTACAATTCTCGAGGGTATGCCTTTTGAGATAACCACTGAGGACGCCAAAAAGAAGGTTGACCCAGAAATATTGAGAACGTTAAACACAAACTTCTTCGTCACCGTGCCGTTAAGGGCTAAAGATAAAGTCCTTGGCGCGATACTCGTAGACAATGTCTTTAATAAAAAACCTATAGCAAAGAGCGACGTAAGGATGCTTACGATGTTCGCTAACCATGCGGGATTAGCCATAGAAAATTCACGCCTTTATGAGGAGACTGTATATTTATCGAATACTGACTGGCTGACCAAGTTGTGGAATTACGGAAAATTCCAGCAGATTCTCTCCTATGAAATCGAAAAATCCAAGATCAACTCTCTGCCGCTATGCCTTGTAATGATAGATGTCGACAATTTTAAGAATTTTAACGACACCCACGGTCATCTAAAAGGCGATGAGGCGATCAGGAATATCGCATCTATCCTCCAGAATAAGTCAAGGTCGTGCGATCCCGTGGCGCGCTACGGCGGTGAGGAGTTTGCTATAATCATGCCGAATACGTCGAAAGACAACGCCAGACTTTTCGTGGAAAGGCTTAGAAGTGATGTTGAAAAATTTTACGCCGAGGATAATGCCATGCCTCCGGATAAACGCATCACAATAAGCGCAGGCATAGCTATCTACCCCGATGACGCGAATACAAAAGAAGAGCTCATATCTATGGCAGATACAGCCCTTTATCAGGCAAAGCACAGCGGGAAAAACAGAACTTATATCTCTTCTAAGGCTATGGGCGATCTAACAAAAGAGTGACCTGAACTTGCTTCTGTTTTATCTTGTTCCTTCGCTTTAATATCCATAAATTTTACAGAAACTATCTTCGAAACCCCGCGCTCCTGCATAGTTATACCGTACATGACATCGGCAAGCTCTATGGTTCGTTTGTTGTGGGTTATGATGATGAATTGCGATATCTTTAGAAAATCCTTCAATACCTGCGAAAACCTCATAATATTAGATTCATCCAGCGGCGCATCTATTTCATCGAGGACACAGAACGGGCTCGGCTTGACCTTGAATATCGCGAATAACAGCGCCGTTGCTGTCAAGGCCTTTTCACCTCCGGATAAAAGCATCAGATTCTGAAGCTTCTTACCGGGCGGCCGGACAATTATCTCTACACCGCATTCAAGCACATCCTGCTCATCCACCAACACCAATTCCGCCTGGCCGCCTCCGAAGAGGAGCCTGAAGAAATTCTTGAACTCCACCTGTATCTTCTGAAATGTATCTATGAATAATTCCTTTGTCGTCTTATTTATCTTCTGAATAGCCTTCATGAGCGAATCCTTCGCGTTCACAAGATCTTCCTGTTGATGCGCGAGAAACGCATGCCGCTCTTCCAATTCCTTGTGTTCATCTATGGCAACCAGATTCACCGGCCCCATCCTGTCTAATTTTTCTTTCAATTCCGCAACCTGCGTCTTGATAGCATCCCAATCTATATTATCTTCCAGCTCCATGTGCGTCTCTTCAAGATCGGCCTTATAAGACTGCAGTATCCTCTCCTTCAAATTGGCCTTCTTATAGGAAGTTTCGGTAAGTTTCACATCGAGATCCCTTATCTGATTTCTCAATAACTCAATACCCTTCTCTTTGTCTTTAAGCTGAAGCTCTTCGATGCTCAAGCAATCGACCATATCCGACCTTCTCTTCTCTATTGTCGCCGATTCTTCGTTCAAAATATTAAGTTCAACGGATATGGCCTCGTTCTGAGCCCTTAATTGGGCTATCTCCTCTTCAAGCGCTTCCATCCTGTTAGCGTATTCGCCCAATGCCGATTCCTTAGTGAACAGACTTTCTCTCAACTCTTCAAGGGCTGCGCTTTCCTTTTCAACGTTATTTCTTAAATTCTCTTCTTCTCTATAGAGAGATTGGTTTTCTGCGGCCAGCGTCGCTATCTCAAGTCCGAGCTTCTCTCTTCTACCCCTTTTATCCGTAAGTATAAGCTGCGCCTCATGGATAGATTGTTCTGCGGCTGTCTTGGATTTTTCTATTCTATTAAATTCGGCATTCAGGCCCTCGCCTTTTTTGGATAGTTCGTCTATCATCTGTTTTACTTCTTCCAGCTCTAGAGCCGCCAGTGAAAGTTCGTCTTTCAGTTTCTTCGCGCCTTCGGCGTGACCGTCTAATTTCATCCTGATACCCGAAATATTCATCTCTTCATCGCGGAAGATATCTTCTATAGAATTTATATCATTATCTAGAGTTGAAACCAGCTCGTTCTTTTCTTGAGTCAGCCTCTTTAAGTTTTCGATCCTGTCATCAAGTCCGCTTAACTCTGATCTTAGCCCTTCCAGCTTATTCTTGCGTCCTATCAGCAGCGTCTGGGCGCCCTCAGAACTGCTCCCGCCTGAGACCGTCCCGTTATTGTACATAAGGCCGCTTGGGGTTATGAAGACTACGTTTGAGGAAGGTATGTTTTGGAGGACATTCTCGAGAGATTGCGCAATGTAGGCGTTCGCGAAGAAATGGTCGAGAAAGTCCTGGTATTTCGAATCTATCTTTACAAAGTTTTTAAGCGGCGCGGATGTGTTCAGGTAATTTCGCCCATCACCTTTATTGGAGTTCGCCTTTAATCTGCGCAAAGTCTCAAGAGATACAAAGGTCGCCTTTCCAAGCTTATTATTTTTAAGATATTCTATCGCCTGAGATATATCGCTATCCTTTTCTGTGACGAGAAGCTGCGCATTGTCCCCCAAGAACGTGTTGACAGCCTCCTCATAACCTTTTTCGACTTTGATCATATCAGCCGCAACGCCAATGATGCCCTTAAAAGAACTGCCGGGCTCATCCATCTTAAAAAGAATGTTCTTTACGCCCTGATAAAAACCTTCGTGCTTTTTCACAACGTCTTCCAGCAATTCGATCTTAGATCTTATGGCAGCCCTTCTATTCTCTTCCTGCCCTATATCCAGCTGAAGTTTTTGCGCTTCCGACGCCATATTATTCTTGGCTCTTCTTTTGGCCTCCAGATCAGACTTTATGCCGCCGATCTTGCGCTCTGCCTCCAGGCATTCTTTCTCCAGTCCCGTAAGCACAGTATTGATAGATTCCAATTCTTTCTGCACGGTCTCTTTTTCTACGATGAGTCTCCGCTCACGCGCCGATCTATTCTGAAGGTCCGCGCCGAGCTTTATTAATTCGTTCTTTATCTTCGTTTCCTCGGAAAGATACTCTATGCTTTGGACCTTCGAAACCTTTATCGCGCCTTCAGCGTCTTCTATATCTTTTGAGAGGCCGGTTAATAGCGTATTCTTATCTTCGACGAGTTCCTGCCTCTCTTTTTTAAATGATAGGGCCTTTCCCAGATCTTGATTTAATTTCCTGATAAGCTCTTCAGCCTCAGATATCTTTGCCTGTATAGATTCTGTCTCTTTTTTTACGCCTTCCTGCGATTCGAGGAGCTCCTTTGTCCTCTCGTTGTCTATGTCTATCTTATGCGCATTCATGTCAAAAGAATTCGACATCGTCGTATATTTATTTTTGAATTCGGATATACTATGATTTACTTCATCGATGGCTTGCCTGTATTGGGATATCTTTGAAGAGACGCGGCCCAGCTCTGGGCTCATTTCGCATTCGCGCGCCTTCAGGTCTATGCTTTCAACCGCGTGGGTCTTATCAAGTGTCTTGAGGTTTTTATATTCGAAGAATACTGATTTTACTTCAAGGTCTTTTAATTTATCAAAATCTTCTTTATATCTTTCTGCCTTGCGGGCCTGGCGCTCTATCGAAGAGATCTGCCGCTTCACTTCCTGAATAATGTCGTTTATGCGAAGAAGATTCTGTTCTGTCTGCTCTAATTTTCTCAAGGCCTCTTTTTTCTTCGCCTTATATTTCGTTATGCCGCTGGCCTCTTCAAAAACAAAACGCCTGTCTTCCGGCCTTGAGCTTAAAACAAGGTCCATCTTGCCCTGTTCAATGATAGAATAGCTCTCCGCGCCTATCCCCGTTCCCATCAAAAGTTCGGATATATCTTTTAATCTTACGGGAGTTTTATTTAATAGGTATTCGGTCTCGCCTGAACGGAATACACGGCGCGTTATAGTGACTTCGTCGTAATCTATCGGGAGCGCTCTCTTTTCGTTTGAAAATACGAGGGATACTTCCGCGAAGTTGATAGGCTCTTTGGTATCTGTGCCGTTAAAGATGACGTCCTGCATGTTGGACGCGCGCAGGGATTTCGCGGATTGTTCTCCGAGGACCCAGCGGATACTGTCGGCTATATTGGATTTGCCGCAGCCGTTGGGGCCGACAATGGCGGTAACGCCGGGTTCGAAATTGAGCTTCGTCTTTTCGGAAAAAGATTTGAAGCCGATAAGCTCTAAGGATTTAAAATGCATATAATTTTAGTATGAAATGTATAAATTAACACAATTAAGACGAAAGTGTATTAAAGTATACCACAGGATTATAATAAAGGCAAGCTGGACAGTTATTTCGATTTCTTCAGGATCTTTTTGTCCGCCATAAAGCGGCGGACCGAAAGCCTTACTTCTTCAACAGCTTTCGGAACTCTTTAGTGAGAGCAGGAACTACCTCAAACAAGTCGCCTACTATGCCATATGTGGCGACTTTAAAGATGGGCGCGTCCGAGTCTTTATTGATCGCAACGATGACTTTTGAGGACTGCATGCCGATTAAATGCTGAATCTGTCCGCTTATACCGCAGGCTATGTATAGCTTTGGGCAGACTGTCTTACCTGTCTGGCCTACCTGATGCGAATAAGGCATCCACCCTGCGTCGACAGTGGACCTGGAAGCGCCAACAGCGCCGCCCAAAACTTTCGCAAGTTCTTTTATGATAGAAAAATTATTAGGGCCGCCTAAACCTCTTCCGCCTGAGACAATTATATCTGCTTCGGATAGATTTATCGTCTCTTCTATCTCTTCTACTATATCCACTATACGCGTTCTTGTGCTTAATATATTATCAGGGTATTTTTTCCTTATAACTTCAGCTTTGCGCGATTTGTCAAGCTCAGGTTCTTTCATGACTTTATGCCGCACTGTTGCCATCTGCGGCCTGTGGTTAGGGGTTATGATAGTCGCCATGATATTCCCGCCGAATGCGGGCCGCGTCTGAAGAAGCAGCCTCTCTTTTTCGTCTATGTCGAGGCCCGTGCAATCGGCTGTAAGGCCGGCATCGATAGTGATAGCGACTCTCGATATCAAGCTCCTGCCTATCGTGGTAGCGCCGCACAGCATGACTTCGGGCTTATATTCCTTAGCGAGCTCAACCAATACCTTAGTGTAAGGGTCATCCTGATAATACTTTAATTGCGGGGAATCTACGAGATAAATCTTATCCGCGCCGCGCCAGGCAAGTTCGTCAGTCTTCGATTCGATATTATCCCCCAGCAGCACCGCGCATAATTTCCCGCCTAACTTTTTTGCTAATTTCCTGCCTTCGCCCAAAAGTTCGAACGATATGGTCTGCACCACGCCCTTCTTCTGTTCGCAGAATACCCATACATCCTCATATGCGCTCATATCTTTCTTTTCTACGATGCCTTTCTCTAAAATAATAG
>MHFG01000045.1:3143-26059 GCA_001804065.1 Omnitrophica bacterium RIFCSPHIGHO2_02_FULL_46_20 | reverse complement strand
GAAAGAAGTTAAATTTTTGTCAGAATTTTTCCAGAATAAATTGGTATGCTTAAATACCAATTTATGTCAGCGGAAGGCTGGCCACAAAAGTAAACGCCTGATCGTAGAAATGTTGAACAATGTTGCAAACAAATGTTGCGACAAATGTTACGATATTTCCTTGCCAATAAAGGTATTTTAAATTATAATGGAACCCGCACTTTTAAAAAGGAGTTTATTAAGATGATACGAAAAGCCACTGTAAACGATGTAAAGAAGATTCAAAAGTTGGTTAACTATTATGCAAAACGCGAGAGGATGCTTCCACGGTCATTAAATGAGCTTTATGAAAATATACGAGATTTCGTTGTTTACAGTGAAGGCAGAAATATTTACGGAGCTTGCGCGCTTCACATAGATTGGGAGGATTTAGCGGAGATCAAGAGCCTCGCCGTAGGGAAACCGAAATGCGGCAAGGGTATAGGGGCTAAGCTCTTGGGGCAGTGTCTTAAAGAAGCGAAAGTAATAAAAGTGCGTAGAGTCTTTGCCCTTACTTACATACCGGAATTCTTCGAGCGGTTCGGATTCAGGATAGTCGATAAGAAAGAACTGCCGCACAAGATATGGAGCGAATGTATAAGGTGCATGTATTTTCCGGGTTGTAAGGAAATTGCCATGGTAAAAGAGATTTAGGGCCGTTACATCGCGCATAGTAATAACGACGAATGACGAAAAAGACTAATAGCATGCCATACACGATAACAGAAAAGATCTTGCTGAGGCATACCAAGCTTAAAACGATACATCCCGGTGAATTTATAAATGCCAAGGTAGATATATGTTTGGGTAATGATATTACGGCGCCTTTCGCGATTGAAGAATTCGAGAAGCTTAATCTTCGCGATGTCTTTGATAAGAAAAAAATAGTTTTGGTACCCGACCATTTCGCTCCGGCAAAAGATATGAAGAGCGCTAATCAATGTAAGATTTTGGCGAACTTCGCAAAGAAACACGGCATAAAGAACTACTTCGAAGTCGGGAGGATGGGTATAGAACACGTTCTTTTACCTGAGATGGGCCTGGTCGTTCCGGGAGACGCGGTCATAGGCGCTGATTCGCATACGTGTACTTACGGCGCTCTCGGCGCCTTCTCTGCCGGCGTCGGTTCCACTGATTTAGCCGCGGCTTACGCTACAGGTGAATGCTGGTTTAAGGTGCCCGAATCAATAAAATTCATATTTTCAGGCCGTCTCAATAAGTGGGTCGGCGGAAAAGATCTGATACTGCACACTATCGGAGATATAGGGGTTGACGGCGCGTTATATAAGGCCATGGAATTTTGCGGCCCTGTAATCGAAATCCTTCCTATGGATGATAGGCTTGCCATGTGTAATATGGCGATTGAAGCCGGGGGGAAGTCCGGTATTATCGCGCCTGATAAGATTACGAAGAAATTTGTAAAAGAGGCTCTGACTTTCGGGAAGAAACATGGCGTAGGGCAGAATAGGCGCGGCAGGTTCTATTTAAGCGACCCCGGCGCGAAATACTCTAAAGTTTATGAGTATGACGTTCGTAAGATCGAGCCGGTTGTCGCGTGTCCGAATCTCCCGAGCAACGTAAGGCCGGTTAAACAGCTGAAAGGTATTTCGATAAATCAGGCTGTTATCGGTTCCTGCACTAATGGGAGGATATCCGATCTTAGGTTAGCGGCAAGAATATTGCGCGGTAAAAAAGTAAACTCCGCGGTCAGGCTTATCGTAATCCCAGGGACTCAGGCTGTTTATCTACAGGCTGTGAGAGAAGGATTGGCGAAGATATTCGTTGAGGCAGGAGGCGTATTCTCCACGCCGACATGCGGGCCATGTCTGGGAGGGCACGTCGGCATTTTAGCGGAAGGCGAGAGGGCTATCTCAACTACGAATAGAAATTTTATCGGAAGGATGGGCCACGTTAAGAGCGAGGTTTACCTATCGAACCCTGCTGTAGCCGCTGCCAGCGCTATTAAAGGCAGGATTGCCCATCCCGAGGAAGTCTTATAAATTGGCGAGATCATGCATAAAGGGAAAGTTCATAAATTCGGCGATGATGTAAATACGGATGAGATAATACCCGCGCGTTATCTCAATACAACAGACAGAGGTGAACTTGCGAGCCACTGCATGGAGGACGCTGACCCGCGCTTCGCAAAGAAAGTTAAGCCGGGAGATATCATGGTAGCGGGGAAGAATTTTGGCTGCGGCTCATCAAGAGAGCATGCGCCCATAGCGATTAAAGCGGCGGGCGTCTCTTGTGTTATCGCTGAAAGCTTTGCGAGGATATTCTCGAGGAACAGTATTAACATAGGTCTACCGATAATAGAATCGCCGGAAGCGTCAGAAAGAATCAAAAACGGCGACATAGTTTCGGTCGACACCGTTAAAGGCAGCATAAAAAATATTACTCGAAAAGAAAAATATGCCTTTGAGAAATACCCGCCGTTTATGCGGAAGATAATCAAGGCCGGCGGACTAATGGAAAAGATAAAAAGACGATGAGATACCAGAGGGGTTATCATAAGTGGCTAAAGACAGGCATCACAAGATTGCCGTAATAGGCGGAGACGGGACAGGGCCGGAGGTAGTGCGGGAAGGTTTAAAAGTCCTCGAGGCCGCGTCAAAGAAATTCGGATTTAAATATTCAAAGACCATGCTCGATTATGGCGGCGAAAGGTATCTTAAGACAGGCAAGATCATATCCGATAAGGAAGTAAAAGATTTAAAGAAGCACGACGTAATATATCTGGGCGCAGTGGGCCATCCTGAGGTAAGGCCCGGGATATTGGAGCAGGGGCTCCTATTGAAGATCAGATTTGGTTTAGACCAATACATAAATTTGCGGCCGGTAAGGCTCTATAATTCGGCATTCTGCCCCATAAAAGACAAGAAGCCGGAAGACATAGACTTCGTTGTAGTGAGAGAAAATTCCGAAGGCCTATATAAGGGCATGGGCAAGTTCATAAAGAAGGGCACAAAAAATGAAACAGCGGTGCAAATTTCTCATAACACTAGAAAAGGTGTTGAGCGATGTATTCGCTACGCGTTCGATTATTGCCGCAAGAGAAATAAAGGAAAGAAGTTGACGCTTTGCGGAAAGACGAATGTCCTCACGTATGCGTGGGACTTGTGGCAGAGGACTTTTGACGAGGTTAAAAAAGATTATCCTGATATTCAGACCGGCTACGCGCATGTGGACGCGATAACTATGTGGTTTGTGAAGAATCCCGAATGGTTTGATTGCATAGTAACGGACAATATGTTCGGCGATATAATCACTGATCTGGGCGCGATGATACAAGGCGGCATGGGTATTGCCGCGGGCGGCAACATAAATCCGCAAGGCGTTTCCATGTTTGAGCCTATAGGCGGGTCCGCTCCAAAGTATACGGGTAAGAGCGTGATCAATCCTCTCGCGGCGATATGCGCGCTTGCTATGCTGCTTGAAAATGTCGGTGAGGCAGAGGCAGGACGAGCCGTAGAGAATTCGGTCATAAAGGCTGTAAGCACTGAATTGAAGAGCCTTGCTGCTGGAAAGATGGGTTATTCGACGCAGGAAGTCGGAGATTTGATTGTGAAGTTTTTATAAGAGGTAGTATGCAAAACAAAAAGTACAATGTAGCGGTGATGGGCGCAACAGGCGTGGTAGGGAACTGTTTCTTAAGGATCCTGGAAGAGAAAAAATTTCCCATCAACAAGTTAAGGCTTTTAGCTTCTGAAAGGTCAATAGGCGAGAAGCTAAAATTTAACGGCAAATCATATCCGGTCGAGGTATTGGGCCATGATTCTTTTGAAGGCATAGATATAGTATTGTCGAGCGCAGGAGCTTCTAGGAGCCTGGAATTCTTACCCAGTGCGGTAAAAGCAGGCGCTGTATGCGTGGATAATACGAGCGCATACCGGATGGAGAAAGACGTGCCATTGGTCGTGCCGGAGGTAAATGCGCATCGTATAAAGGGACATAAGGGTATAATAGCGAATCCAAATTGTTCTACCATACAGATGGTGGTCGCGCTATATCCGATCCATAAGGCGGCGAAGATCAAAAGGGTAGTTGTAACTACATATCAATCAGTTTCTGGCGCAGGACAGAAGAAAATACAGGAGCTGCGGGAGCAGTCAAAGGATTTTCTGGCCGGGAAAAAAATAAAGTCCGTAGAATTTCCTCATCCGATAGCGTTTAATCTTATTCCTCAGATAGATCTGTTCATGGATAACGGTTATACTAAAGAAGAGATGAAGATGGTCAATGAGACCAAGAAGATCATGGATGACGATTCTATACAATTGAATGCGACATGCGTAAGGGTTCCGGTCTTCTATTCTCATTCCGAAAGTATCAATATTGAAACAGAAAAATACATCGGCGCCGATGAGGTTCGTAAGATATTAACAAAGGCCCCGGGGGTGAAAGTTGTGGACGACCCTAAAAATAAATCATATCCGATGCCGATCTATGCTGAAGGCAAAGACGAGATATTCGTTGGGAGAATACGGAAGGACGAATCCGTTCATAACGGTATTTCGATGTGGGTCGTTAGCGATAATATCCGTAAAGGCGCGGCTCTCAATGCTATCCAGATCGCGGAGATATTGATAAAGTGATTAAGAAGATCGACATCGAGATGGCCGAATATCCCAAGCTTTTAAAGAATATTCACAAGCCGCCTAATGTCCTATACCTCAACGGTTCATTTGAAAAAGAGGATGAGAATGTAGTCGCGATAGTAGGTTCGCGCCGGGCATCCAGATATGGCCTTGAGATGGGCGAGAAATTGGCTTATGAATTGGCTTTAAGAGGAGTAACGATAGTGAGCGGCATGGCGCGCGGGATAGATTCAGCGGCGCATAAAGGCGCGCTGAAGGCGAAGGGGCGGACGATCGCCGTGATGGGGAGCGGCCATGACCATATCTATCCTCCGGAAAATAAGGATTTGTATGAGAGGATCGCGAATGCAGGGGTAGTAGTGAGTGAATTCGAAAATGATATGGCGCCGCTGCCTAAGAATTTTCCGATACGTAATAGAATAATAAGCGGCCTGTCTCTAGGCGTAGTCGTGGTAGAAGCAGCTAAGAATTCAGGCGCTCTTATTACAGCTGATTTCGCGCTTGAACAAGGCCGTGAGGTATTTGCTGTTCCTGGCAAGATATCATCGCTTACCTCAGCCGGCACGCACGATCTGATAAAAGACGGCGCAAAACTTGTTCAGACCGCGGACGATATAATGGAAGAATTAAAGCTTCATATAATAGAGCCGATGACCGGCGAGAAAAAATATTTAAGGGATGATTTGATTAATTCGAAGACAGGGGCGTACATATGCAATTCACTTACAGATGATGAGAGAAGGGTTTATAAGACGCTTTCTGACGAACCTCTATATATAGACGATATAATCAAAGAGACCAAGGTTGGTATCGGCAAGATAGCCAAGGCGCTGCTTAACTTAGAATTAAAACGCCTGATAAAGGAATTACCCGGTAAGCAGTTTGTCCGCCTTCGCATTCACCAAGAAATAAACTGAGCGCTTCGGCGGATAAGAACGGAGAGACGATGGCTAAAAAACTTGTAATAGTAGAATCGCCCGCTAAGTCAAAGACTATAAGGAAATTTTTGGGCCCTGATTATGTGGTAGAGGCGAGCATGGGGCACATAATAGATTTACCCAAAAAGACCCTCGGTATTGATGTAGAGAATAATTTCGAGCCCGAATATATAGTTATCCCTGATAGAAGAAAGAATCTTGCCGCCTTGAAGAAAGAAGCAAAGACTAAGGAGGCTGTTTATCTGGCGGCGGACCCTGACCGGGAGGGCGAGGCTATAAGCTGGCATCTTAAGAATGCGTTGGCTGATGAAAAGAATAAATTTTACCGCGTTACTTTCGATGAAATAACAAAAGACGCGGTACAGGCGGCTTTCAAGCATCCACGCGACATAGACATGAATCTTGTAAATGCGCAACAGGCGCGCAGGATCCTCGACAGACTCGTAGGGTACACTTTAAGCCCGCTATTGTGGAAGAAGGTATCGAGGGGATTAAGCGCGGGGCGCGTCCAATCTGTTGCCGCGCGTTTAATAGTGGAGCGCGAGGAAGAGATAAAGAAATTCAATTCTGAGGAATATTGGGAGATCGAGGCCCAGCTTAAACGAAAAGGCGACGCGCCAAAGGAGAAATTCAAGGCTATGCTGGAGAAATACCAGAATAAGCCGATAGATATTAAAAAGCATCCCGAATCAGAAAAAGTATTGGAAATTCTTAATAAAGAAAATTATATAGTAAGCGATATACGCGAGACGAAGAGACGGAAGAAGCCGTATCCGTCTTTTACGACAAGCAAACTGCAGCAGGAAGCGTTCAATAAATTGAGATTCTCGAGCGTCAAGAGCATGCATGTAGCGCAGACACTTTACGAAGGCGTTGAGATTGGCAGTGAAGGAAGCATAGGCCTGATAACTTATATGAGAACAGACTCTGTCCGCATTTCAAAGGACGCTCAGGACGAGGCTAAGAAATATATCCTTGAAAAATACGGCAAAAAATACTATCCCGAGGTCCCGAATCTTTATAAGGCAAAGAAGAGAGCGCAGGAAGCGCACGAGGCTATTCGGCCTACATCGCCGCTGAGGCCTCCGCACGACGTAAAAGATTATCTTACGCCGGACCAGATGAAGCTATACACGCTCATCTGGAACCGATTTATATCAAGCCAGATGACAGAGTCAATTCTGGCCCAGACCACGGTTGATATAAAGGCAGGCGATTACCTGTTCAGGACGAGCGCGACAAAGGTTATATTCGACGGATACGCCGTTTTTTATGAGACCGAAACTGATAAGGAAGAGGAAAAAGAGAAAGAGGGCAGGATTCCTCAGCTTTCAGTCGATGAGCCGCTTGATTTATTAGAACTGTTGCCAAGCCAGCATTTTACGAAACCGCCGCCTAGATATTCTGACGGTTCTTTAGTCAAGGCGCTTGAAGAACTCGGTATAGGCAGGCCCTCTACTTATGCCCCAACGATCTCTACGATAGTAACGCGTGATTATGTCAGGCGAGAATCCGGATACCTGAAGCCTACTGAACTCGGCACCATCGTGACAAAATTGCTTATGGAGCATTTCCCGAAGGTACTGGACGTTGAATTTACCGCTAAGATGGAGGATGAGCTAGACGGCATCGAAGAAGGGGAAATAGACTGGAAGATACTGCTGAAGAGCTTCTATTCGCCGTTCATGCATACGGTTGAGAAGGCGAAGCTTGACATGAAAGACGTGAAGAAAGAGATCGTGTCTACTAATGAGATTTGCGAACTTTGCGGTAAGCCGATGGTTATAAAATGGGGAAGGAGAGGGAAATTCTTGAGTTGCTCCGACTACCCGAGGTGCAAGAGCGCAAAATCGATAACGAGCGGCGTAAAGTGCCCTGCCCCCGGATGTATAGGGGAACTTGTTGAGAGGCGCTCGAAGCGCGGCATGTTCTATGGCTGCACAAAATTTCCCGCCTGCAGATACACCGCAAGGAAGCTTCCGGACGACAAAGAAGAGGCGAAAGAAGTAATTTAAAATGCGGCGATACATCGACAAATTTATGAATTATCTGAAGATCGAAAAGAATGTATCGAGGCACACTATAACAAATTACGCGATAGACCTAAAGGCGTTCTCCGCGTTTTTGGGGGAGAAGGATATCAGCGCTGTCGACCATCTTGTCTTGAGAAGGTTTTTAGCCGAGATGCGCTCTAAAAACTATTCTAAGAGGACGGTAGCGAGGAAACTGGCTAGCCTAAGAAGTTTCTTCAAATTTCTATACCGCGAAGGATATATAAAATCTAATCCCATCACGGCAATAAGTTCTCCGAAGCTGGATAAGAAGCTTCCTAACCTTCTGGATGTGGGAAAAGTTACAAAATTGATACTCGCGCCTGATACAAAAACTCAGGCTGGCTTGAGAGATAGGGCGATCTTAGAGACTTTGTATTCTACGGGGATCAGGGTCAGCGAGCTCGTCGGTCTTGATGTAAGTGATATGGATTTTATAAGCGGCGTAATAAAGGTATTCGGGAAAGGATATAAGGAAAGGATCGTTCCGATAGGAGATGAGGCCGTGACTGCCGTCAGAAAATATCTTGATAAGATAAAACCCTGCGCAAAGGACAAGGACGCTGTATTTTTGAATAACCGCGGCATGCGCCTGACCGATAGGAGCATAAGAAGAGTAGTGGATAAATATATACGTGCCTGCAGCATAGAAGAGAAAATATCTCCGCACTCATTAAGGCATTCTTTCGCGACACACCTCCTCGATAGGGGGGCAGATTTAAGAAGTGTTCAGGAATTATTAGGGCATATGAATCTCTCCACGACGCAGATCTATACTCATGTTACCATGGAAAGATTAAAGTCCGTTTACGATAAAGCGCATCCGCGCGCTTAAAGCCCTTCGACCCTTCGACTTCGCTTGAGGGTCGATGGCGAGCATAACCGAACCATCGACAGAATAAAGGCACAATAAAGCTGTAATAATGCGGAGTTTCATATATGCACCCAATCATAGCGAAGATCGGGCCGCTATGCGTCTATTCCTACGGTTTAATGGTAGCGACAGGTTTTGCCATCGCGATACTTCTTGCCTACAAACACGCCGGCGAATTCGGCCTTGGTAAAGACAGGATAATCGATTTTGGGATCGCGATACTGGTAGGCGGCATAGTAGGCGCGCGGCTTCTCTACGTCCTCACTAACCTGAAATACTATATTTTGAATCCGTTCGAGATAATAAACATAACAAAAGGCGGGTTAGTCTGGTATGGGGCTTTTCTATTCGGAATTCTTGTCGCCGTTCTTTTTGTAAAAAAGAACAAAATAAATTTCTGGGCAGGGGCTGATCTTCTCGCTCCTTATATGGCGCTTGCCCAAGCGATCGGAAGGATCGGCTGCTTCTTAAACGGATGTTGTTACGGCGCCGAAGTCCCGTCAGATTATATGTTTAGCGTAGTGTTTCCCGGCGAATCGGCCTTCCGTCATCCGACACAAATTTACTCGGCGCTCGCGCTGCTTTTATTATTCGTTATTTTAAGAAATTGGCAAGAGAGGCGTAATTTTAACGGCGAAGTTTTTTTGGGTTATGTAATGCTGTATTCTCTAACAAGATTCGGCATCGAATTCTTAAGAGGGGATAATCCCAAAATATTATCAGGCCTGACAATATCTCAATTAATAAGCATTCCGGTATTTACGGCATGCCTCGCCATATTCATATATAGGTTGCTTCAATGGAAGAAAAGCTCCTCAAAGTCCGCGTAAGCGCGGACAATAAAGGTAAGAGGCTCGACAAGTTTCTATCCGAGCAGTTCGAAAAAGAATTTTCCCGTTCGTTTATTCAGAAGCTTTTGGCGGATGGCGGGATTCTGCTTAACGGAGAAGTCCCGAAGCGCCATCATATGGTGAATACGGATGAAATCGTAGAGCTGAAGATTCCAAAAGCCAAAGAATACGAGATAAAGGGAGAAAAAATACCTCTCGATATAGTCTATGAGGATGAGCATCTTCTTGTTGTTAACAAACCCCAGGGCA
The DNA here is from genome assembly GCA_001804065.1 of Omnitrophica bacterium RIFCSPHIGHO2_02_FULL_46_20. GTDB lineage: Bacteria > Omnitrophota > Gorgyraeia > 2-01-FULL-45-10 > 2-01-FULL-45-10 > MHFG01. The sequence goes on along the minus strand of MHFG01000045.1, from coordinate 16,477 downwards.
TGGTAACGCATCCTGCGCCGGGAAATTATACGGGTACTTTAGTTAATGCGCTTATTTCCCATTGCGGCGGCCTTTCGGGGATAGGCGGCGTATTGAAACCCGGTATAATCCACAGGCTCGATAAAGGCACATCAGGCCTTCTCGTAGTCGCCAAAACAGACGAGGCTCACAAAAAATTATCGAAGCAATTTAAAAATAAGACGACCAAAAGAGTATACATGGCGCTGGTAAAAGGCAGTGTCGAGCTTGATAACGGCACCATAGAGCTTCCGATCGGCAGAAGCGCGCGTGACAGGAAAAAGATGGCGGTAAGATTTGAGGACGAAAGAAGTAAATACGCTGTAACTCATTATAAGGTGATAAAAAGATTCGAGGGCTTTACGCTTTTAGAATGCACCCTCGGAACAGGCAGGACCCATCAGATAAGGGTCCATCTTTCATATATAGGGCATCCTATACTCGGCGATGAAAAATACGGAAGTAAGGATAGCTTTAAAGCCGCGATGCTGCACGCGCAAAAGTTAGGATTTACCCATCCGGTTGTCAAAAAATTTATGGAGTTTACAAGCTCTCCGCCCAAGGAGATGGCCGAGATAATAAAAAAAGGGCGCTTGTGATATAATAGCTTTCGGTTTTAAGAAAAAATATATGCAAATGAATATCAGGCCAATAAAAAAGTTATCGGGAGACATAACCGTTCCCGGCGATAAGTCTATATCTCACAGGGCGCTTATGATAGGAGCAATCACGCGCGGCGTTACTAGGGTAAAGGGCCTGCTCGATTGCGATGATTGTAACTACACGATAGCCGCGTTTAGGAAGATGGGGATCGCAATAAAAAAAGAGGGCGATATTACCGTGATAGACGGTAAGGGGCTTAGGGGCCTTAGTAAACCGCCGGCACCTATCAACGCGGGTAATTCCGGCACCACTATGAGGCTTTTGGCGGGAATATTGGCTGGACAGGATTTTGAGTCTACATTGACGGGAGGCGAAGGTTTATATAATCGGCCAATGAAAAGGATCGTAGAGCCGCTATCAAAGATGGGCGTAAAAATAAGGGCGCGTGACGGAGAATATCCGCCGCTTGTTATCAGGGGAGGAGAGGTAAGGCCTGTAAACTATAAAACACCGATACCGAGCGCTCAGGTGAAGTCCGCTCTTCTTTTTGCGGGACTTTACTCAAAAGGCACGACAAAGATTACGGAAAAATTTAAATCGCGCGACCACACGGAAAGGATGCTTAAAACTTTCGGAGCGAATATAGGCATTAAGGGAACCAGCGTCTTCTTAAAAGGCGATATTGAGCTGACTCCTAAAGATTTGGATGTGCCCGGCGACATATCCAGCGCCAGCTTCTTCTTGGTCGGCGCGCTTCTTTTAAAAGGCTCGTCGATAAAGATAAGGAACATTTCTATAAACCCCACAAGAGCCGGCATCTTGAAAATACTCTCCAAGATGGGCGGGCGCATAAAGATAATCAATAAAAAGAATCTTTTCGAGCCTGCAGGCGATATAGTAGCGGAGTATTCAAGGACAAGAGGGATCACGATTGATAAAGATATGATACCAGGCATTATAGACGAACTGCCTATAATATTTGTGCTCGCATCATTATCAAAAGGCAGGACTATAGTGAAAGGAGCCGAAGAACTGAGGGTAAAGGAGGCCGATAGGATAAATTCCATGCAGGAGGGCCTCAAGGCAATGGGGGCGAAATTCTATCTTAAGGGCGATGAAGTTATAATTGAAGGCGTCGAAAAATTAGCCGGCGCGCGCTTAAAAAGTTTCGGGGACCACAGGACCTGCATGGCAATGGCAATAGCGGCCATTACGGCAAGCGGCGAAAGCCGGATCGAAGGCGCGGAAAGCGTATCAAAATCTTTTCCGGGATTCTTCGGAGTATTAGCCAATTTATCTATGGCATAGCGGCCGCACAGCGAGAATTTAGTTTGACAATAGTATAATTTTTTGTTAATATCACACAATAAGTCTGCCCGCCCTGTACCGATATGGTACAGGGCCTGTCGGCTCGCCTCTTGGCGAAGCCGAGGGCAGGCGCGGAGATAGTTCATGATGCGAAGGCTGTGGCAATTTCTCACAGGATTATATAATAATTTATTCGGTTTCTTCTCAAGCGATATAGGCATAGATCTCGGCACTGCCACCACATTAGTTTATCTGAAAAACCAGGGAATAGTATTGTGCGAGCCCTCGGTCGTTGCGATTGAGGCAGGGACTTCAAACGTTTTGGCCGTGGGAGAAGAGGCCAAGAGAATGCTCGGGAGAACCCCAGGAAACATAGTCGCGATAAGGCCCATGAGGCATGGCGTAATCACCGATTTTGAGATATCGGAAGCCATGCTTCGTTATTTTATACAGAAGGTTAATAAGAGCAAGCGCTTTGTCCGTCCGAGGATAGTCATAGCCATTCCCTCAGGCATAACAGAGGTCGAGAAGAGGGCAGTTGAGGATTCAGCCCTGCACGCAGGCGCGCGAGAGGTTATTACTATCGAAGAGCCTATGGCGGCTGCAATAGGCGTTGGCCTGCCGATTTCAGAGCCTTCCGGGAACATGATCATAGATATAGGCGGCGGCACTACCGAAATAGCCGTGATCTCTCTTACCGGCATGGTCTTCTCAAAGTCAGTTAGGATCGGCGGGGATGAGATGGATGAAGCAGTTATAAATTATCTTAAGAAAAATTATAACCTGATGATTGGCGAAAGGACCGCGGAGGACATAAAGATAAAGATAGGTTCCGTATATCCACTCGAGGAAGAGCTGAAGTTAGAGGTCAGGGGAAGAGACCTTGTCGCGGGACTTCCTAAAACTGTCTCAATAACGAGCGAAGAGGTGCGGGAAGCCATGGCAGATCCGATGTCGCAGATCGTCGAGGCGGTAAGAATAACGCTCGAAAGGATCCCGCCGGAACTATCGGCCGATTTAATAGAAAAAGGCATAGTGCTTGCAGGCGGCGGTTCGCTATTGAGAGGAATAGACAAGCTTATTTCTGAAGAAACGGGGCTGCCAGTCCACTTGGCGGAAGATCCGCTCACGGCCGTTGCTCTCGGCACCGGAAAAGTCTTGGGCGAAGAAAAGTATTTAAAGGCGATAGTCAAGCTGCAGAAACGTAAGCGTTAACTTTTTTTAAGATGTGCGCAATCAAAAAAAACGCATAGTAAAGATCCTTGTAGTACTCTCAGCCGCAATTCTCATCATATTAAGTTCATCCGCAGCGCGTTTAATAAGAATAAATCTCGCCGATACAAGCACCCCGTTATTAAAGACGGTCCATTCCTTTTTGGGTTTCTTAGAAGACATAGCCCCCTTTGCCGTCCTTAGGGAGGAGAATAGGATATTACGCGACAGGATAGATCTATTGACGAGGATGGCGGAAGAGGGCCAGGCCATTAATGATGAAAATGCGAGATTAAGAAATCTTCTCGACTTTCGCAAAATGATTCCGTATGCCAGCATGCCTGCCCAGGTTATAGGCCGCGATCCGTCCAACTGGTCTAATTCCCTGATTATAGATAAGGGCGCGGCAAACGGCGTAAAGCAAAATATGGCTGTCATGTCAACCCGCGGGATCGTCGGCAGGATAGTCGAAATAGGAAAATATTCAAGCAAGGTTTTACTTATAACAGATCCTAATCTAAAGGTCGGAGTTCTGATAAGGCGCAATCGTCAGGGAGGCGTTATGGTCGGAAGGCCGGGCGATAGGTGTAAGATCATATATATAGCGCTTGATTCAGACGCTAAACCAGGCGATAAGGTCATAACGGCCGGATTCGGCGGCGTCTTTCCTAAAGGTATATTGGTCGGAGAGATAGAAAAGGTGGGCAAGGAAGAAGGGCGTCTCTATAAATACGCTATAGTGAAACCGTCGCAGGATCTGTCAAAGTTAGAAGAGGTTTTGTGTATCATAAGGTAAGCAGGTTTTCCATATACCTACTTTTATCCGCTTCGCTAATTCTACAATTGACCGTTATTGACTACATCAAGATATTTAACGCGAAACCGGACATCATGCTTTTGCTTGTAATATTTTTTGGGCTTTTCTTCGGCGGTTCGGTCGGTCTCGAGACAGGATTTGCAGCCGGTTTATTGAAGGATATATTATCGGTCGATATATTCGGGATAAACACCTTAACGCTAGCCATTACCGGTCTTACAGTAGGGATATTGAGCCCAAAGTTTTTTAAGGAATCGAGAATAACGCAAATGGCTCTTGTCTTCGCATTCGCGCTTTTTTTTATGCTCGCCCATTACATATTCAATTCTTTTATTTCTAAAATTACCTATATAAGTTTCTCCGAATATCTTTTCGGACTTATAATACCTGCCTCTCTTTACACGTCCTTTATATCCGTGACGATATTTCCCATTCTCATGAGTAGGTACCACCTTGAAGAAAAAGAGGAATTTCTATGAGAGAAAAATTCTTGCTGATACCAATACGTTTCCTATTCATATTTATTGTGCTCGGGCTTATTTTTACCCAAGTGATCAGGCACCCTTACTACTCAAGGCTTTCCAAGGACAACGCCATAAGAATAATACCTATAGACGCGCCGCGCGGGACGATATTCGACAGGAATAATATCCCGCTTGTAGCGGACAGAATCTCCTTCGACGTGGCTGTGGTCTATCAGGAATTGAAGAATAGGGAAAAACTCATAAGGCTTTTCAAGGGCCTATTCGATGTCCCGCGAAAAAATATTGAGGATTCGCTTGAAAAGGCAAGCCTCAAACCTTATGCCCCTGTCACAATAGTAGAAGATATAGATAAAGAGAAAGCATTTATGCTGGAGGAAGAGAGTTTTGATATAAGGGGGCTTGTCATACAGACGAAGTCGGTGCGCAATTATCTCTTTAAAAATGTGGGCGCTCACGTATTCGGATATTTAAGCGAGATAAACGAAGAGGAGCTGCAAAATTTGAGAGAGTACGGTTACCGGGCAAAGGATCTTGTAGGTAGAGACGGTTTAGAAAAGTATTATGATAAATACCTGGCAGGCGTGGATGGGGGACTTCAGATGCAGGTCGATAATAAGGGCAGGCAGGTGAGGACTCTTGGGTTGAAAGAACCGGTCAGCGGAAAAGACCTGCATCTTACCATCGATATAAATTTACAGACTGTTTGCGACAAAGCGCTTTGGGGTAAAAACGGGGCTGCCATCGTTATGGATCCAAATACAGGCGAGATACTAGCGCTTTCGAGCGCTCCAACCTTTGACCCTAATATATTTATCCGGCCCGAAGATTCTTCGGAAAGGGTAAAGCTTATAAGAGACAGGGGAAGATATCCTTTACTTAATAGAGCTATTTCAGGTGTTTATCAGCCCGGTTCTGTATTCAAGGTTGTTGTCGCCTCGGCCGCGCTCGAGACTGCTAGGATCACCCTTAGCACGCGATTTAATTGTAATGGCGCTTACTCTATCGGAAATGCTAAATTTGCCTGCTGGAAAGAAGGGGGGCATGGTTCGCAAAATATTATTGAGGCTCTCATGAATTCCTGCAATGTATTTTTTTATAATACCGGCAGAACGCTCGGCGTGGAAAAGTTAGAAGGCTTTGCTAGAATTTTCGGGTTCGGTAAAGAAACAGGTATAGATCTGCCTGACGAAACCAAAGGGGTCGCGCCGGGAAGACTGTGGAAGAAGGCCTACAAAAAAGATATTTGGTATGAAGGGGATACTATTAATTATGCTATAGGACAGGGCTATCTACTCGTTACGCCGATCCAGGTCTTAGAGATGATGGCGGTTATGGCTAACAAAGGAAGCATGGTCAAGCCTTACTTAGTAAAAAGCGTAGACACAACAGAAATTTTAAGCGTAAACCGGCGCGCAGTGGGCTTGAGTGACGATGCGATTAGAACCGTAAGGGAAGGACTTTACAAAGTAGTAAATGAAGAGAATGGCACGGGTAAGCGCGCCAAGGTAGAGGGTATAGCTATAGCGGGGAAGACAGGCACCGCGCAAAACCCTCTTGGCAGGACTCACGCTTGGTTCAGCGGGTTCGCCCCCTTTGATAACCCGCGGATCTGCCTCGCGGTCTTCTTGGAGCACGGCGGCAAAGGTGGTTTAGAACCTAGCGAGATGGCTAATGAAATATTACAGGAAGCAAAGTCGAAGGGCTATCTATGATATTTGACAAGAGATTGGTAAAAGATTTTGACAAGGCGCTGCTCGTAATTACATTCATCTTGTGTCTGGGAGGGGTTCTCATGCTTCACAGCGCCACGCAGGCAAAGGGCCTTATCTTTATTGAAAGCTATGTATTCAGGCAAATAAATTGGATAGTATTAGCGGCAGCCTTTCTTTTAATAGTGATAAATATCTCTTATCAGAAATTCATCGATATCTCTTACGCGCTATATGCGATAAATATAGTTTTGCTGATGCTTGTTTTGATACTAGGCAGGGAAAGGCTCGGCGCGCAGCGCTGGTTTACCGTAGGTAATTTTGCGTTTCAGCCTTCGGAATTTATTAAAATAAATTTTATCCTGACTCTTGCCAATCTTCTCGGCTCTAAAAAAGGGAGGTTGGAGGATGCAAAAATGTTTTTCATACCGCTCGTATTATTAGCGATACCTTTTCTACTCGTCTTGGTACAGCCCGACCTGGGCACAGCGCTTCTCTTAATTCCCATATTCTTAGCTATGGCATATGTAGGGGGAATGCGCGTAAAACATTTACTTATACTCGTTATCATTGGAATAAGCGCGCTTCCTTTCTTCTGGCATTTTTTAAAAGATTATCAAAAACAGCGGCTTCTGGTTTTTTTGAATCCGAACGTAGACCCGCTCGGGGCCGGCTATACCATAATTCAATCAAAGATAGCGGTAGGCTCGGGCGGATTGACAGGGAAAGGGTGGCTTGCCGGTACTCAGAATCAACTGAACTTTCTTCCCGAACGCCACACGGATTTTATATTTTCTGTGATCGGGGAAGAGTGGGGGCTATTCGGCGCGCTCATCTTGATATTATTATATTTTCTAATTACGAGACGCGGTTTTGATATTGTGTCTTCGACGAATGATATGTACGGTAAACTTGTCGCGGTCGGCATCGTCGTATTGATCTCGCTGCAAGTCGTGATAAATATTGCGATGACCATTGGGCTTATGCCGGTTGTCGGCATTCCTCTGCCATTAGTGAGTTATGGCGGTTCGAGCATGCTCGCGACATTCATCGCGATCGGCTTACTACTGAATATTGGCATGCGCCGGTCACGGTTCTAAAAAATTTTTCTCATCAACCGGTTCCCCTCTCGGGAGGGGTACACCTTACTTGCTAAGGAGAAAATTTTTTCGCCCTACTTAAGGGCGAACCACCGAAAGTTTCGCCTGCAATAAGAGCGAAAAAATTAACACCAGTTATAGATAAGAGAAAATGTTATGAATAATCTCAATGACTTATTACTGCAAGTCCGGAAGCCTGCTAGGTACATCGGCGGCGAGTGGAACGCTGTAAAAAAAGAATGGACTGATGATAAGGTAAAGGCACTGCTCGCGTTTCCCGATGTATACGAAGTCGGGATGAGTTATCTTGGGCTTAAGATACTTTACGGGATTTTAAATAAGAGAGACGATTGCCTTTGTGAAAGAGTATTCTCACCGTGGCCGGATTTCGAAGAAGTATTGCGAAAAAATAATATCGAGATTTTTAGTCTTGAATCACGTATGCCTATCAAAGGATTCGATATCATCGGATTCAGTATCGCGTACGAACTTAATTATACCAACATATTAAATATCTTAGATCTCGGCGGAATTCCAATAAGATCGTCTGAAAGAAGCGATAAAGATCCGTTAATTATTGCCGGTGGCCCCGCGTGCTTCAACCCGGAACCCGTGGCAGAGTTTATAGACGCGTTTATAATCGGAGACGGGGAAGAGGCGATTGAGGAGATTGTAGAGGTATATAAAGGGTTCCGTCTTCGCAAAAGCGCTTTCGCCTTTGGCCTCGGCGGACAGGCAATGGCCGATGATCATGGGTCAAGGAAAAAATTATTGAAGGAACTCGCCGAGATACAGGGCGTGTATGTGCCGTCGTTTTATGCCGTCGAATACAACGATGACGGAACAATAAAGAATTTTTCGCCGAAAGAGAAGGATGTGCCGAAAAAAATAAAGAAAAGAGTTGTTGTGGATCTGGATAATTCGTTTTATCCTGCCAATCAGTTAGTGCCGTACATACAAATAGTTCATGACAGAATAATGCTTGAGATAATGCGCGGGTGTAAGCATGCCTGTAAATTCTGTCAGGCAGGCACAACTTATAGGCCGCGCCGCGAAAGGTCGAAAGAAAAAATTATAGAATTAGCAAAAGAATCTTATTCAAAAACGGGTTACGAAGAGATAACGCTTCTTTCTCTATCGAGCGGCGACCATTCTAAGATAAGAGAGATAATCGAGGAGCTTAACGAGGCGTTTAAAGATAAGGCAGTGTCTATCTCAGTTCCGTCTCTAAGGATAGAGGGTGTCCTGAGCGAACTTCCCGCTCTAATAGCGCAAGTGAAGAAGACAGGCCTGACATTCGCGCCGGAAGCCGGAAGAGAATGTTTAAGAAAAGTCATTAATAAAAACATCGACGTAGAAAAATTACTCAACGCTGCCATGGAATCTTTTAAGTCCGGATGGCGGAAGGTAAAATTATATTTCATGATAGGCCTGCCGACAGAAAAAGAAGAGGATTTAATAGCGATACCGGAACTTCTTTACAAGGTCTCTAATTTAAAGCGCTCTCTCGACAAAAAGCCCGCGCATGTTACAGCCAGTATAAATGCCTTTGTACCGCGGCCCCACACTCCGTTTCAATTGGAAGCGATGGAAAATTTTGATAAATTGTCAGAGAAAAAAGATCTCTTAAAAAGAAGCGTAAGAACCAAAATGATAGAATTGGATTTTCATTCATTTCACATGGCTTATCTCGAGGCTGTATTTGCAAGGGGGGATAGGAGGCTTTCAAAAGTTATATATGAAGCATGGAGCAAGGGAGCAAGGTTCGATGGTTGGAATGATTTTTTTAATTTTGGCCTATGGAGCGATTCTTTCAAAAAAGCCGGTCTTGACCCGGATTTTTATGCTGTGCGGGCGAGAAAATGTGATGAAACATTGCCTTGGGATTTTATTGATATAGGAGTAGTTAAATCCTCGCCCTAATCTCTCATGCCGACTCCAGAACGAAAACATTGAGGGCATAATGCATAGAGTATAATGCGCGCTATAATGCCTAGTAGTTTGACAAGTCCGTATCTATATAGTATACTTTCCATAAACAAAGGCAAATTATAATAAATGTTTTGTAGAATAATTTAGGAACATTCCTGGAATGGTCTAATGAGCGTTGTCCAGAAATGTTCTGTAGCACGACTTCAGGAACATTCCTGGAATGGTCTAATGAGCGTTGTCCAGAAATACGCCAAGAGGAGGAAACGATGAGCGGCTTTTTTAAACACTTCTCGCTTGTCCCAAAAGGGTTGAGGTATAAACTTGTAGTTGCTTTCAGTCTCATGTCGATAATACCTTTGCTTGCTTGCGCCTATGTCATATTCTCGTATATATTCCCAATAGCCGGAAACTTCGCAAATATAGCGACCATAGTAGTTTTTTCCGCAGTGATCGCCGTATTGGGGCTTGCTCTTGCAAGGGGCCTTGTCGACCCGGTTATTGATATGGCCATAGAAGCTAAAATAATAGCTAGTGGAGAGTTTAACAGGGGAATAGCGGTTTCTTGCCGGGATGAGATAGGGATACTTGGAGAATCCATAAATACGATGACGCATAAGATAAGGCTGAACTTGGACGAGTTGAAGAATTTCGGCCAAAGGACAAAAGAGCTTGATATAGAGATACATAAGAAGGTCCTTGCGTTATCGGGCCTTCTGCAGATAGGAGACCTCATAGCGTCCGGTTCGACAGAATTGGACTCAATCCTCGAATTATCTGTACAAAAAGTGGCGACGATATTAGACGATAGTTTTTGTGTTTTCTACATGGCCCCTAAGGCAGAAGGCGAAGAATTCATTCCAAAGACATATGCCAACGTACATGAAGAAGCGCTTCGAGATATAACTATAAAGAAGGGCGAAGGCGTTCTGGGCAAGATAATGGAAAACAGATCATTTGTAGTCGTTGATAAGACGACGAAGATAACGAAGGATCTGGAGGAATTCAAAACCTCTCACAACATAAAGAATATGGTCGTTGCTCCAATATATTCCAGTAAAAAATATTTTGGCCTCCTTATCATAGGGAGCAGGCAGGACGATTACCGTTATAAAACGGACGATATCGACCTCATCAAGATATTTACAAAGCAGATCACTATAGCGATTGAAAATGATATCTGGCTAAAGAAGAGCGAAGAGCTGGTTATAAAAGACGACCTCACCGACCTATATAGCAAAAACTATATCTTATCGAGACTGGATGAAGAGATACGCCGCGCTATATTTTACCAGAGGCCGTGTTCATTTGTCGTATTCAATATAGACAATTTTAAATCATTGCGCGATTCCAGGGGGGAACTAGTGGCAGAGGAGGCAATCAAAAAAGTTGCCAAGCTGATTAAGGACAATATGACTCCTGTCGGGAAGGCCGCGAGGATCGGCGGGGATGAGTTTGCGATGTTATTGCCGGAAAAGAATAAGAAAGAGGCGGCGAATATCGCTGAGGATTTGAGAAAGAGGATAGAGGCGAATAATTTCTCGCGTGACGGCAAGGTTTCGATTACAGTGTCAGGCGGCGTTAGTGAAAATCCGATAGACGGCTCGACGCAGGAAGGGCTGCTCAAGAAGGCCATGGAGGCGCTTCAGAGCGCCAAGTCGTTAGGTAAAAACAGGGTCGTTGCGTAAAGATAATAAGATTCAAAGAAAGGATCGTATATGCCAAAGGATATAAATGCCTTATTGAAGCTGATGGTTGAGAAGAACGCGTCAGACCTTCACATTACCGCGAATTGGCCCGCGCATATAAGAATAGACGAGAAACTTATAGCCGCCGATGACCGTGTCTTATCGCCGGATGAAGCAAAGGATCTCGTGTATAGTATACTAAATAAGGCGCAGATAGCTAAATTCGAGCGCGACCTGGAGCTGGATATATCTTTTGAAATCACCGGGATAAGCCGCTACAGAGTAAATGTATTTAAACAGAGAGGGACCGCGGCCGCTTCGATAAGGCTCATCCCCTATAAGATCTGGACTTTTGAGGAGTGCGGTCTCCCCATCAATGTTACGACGAGTCTTTGCAAAAAACCAAGAGGACTTGTATTATTAACGGGCGCAACGGGAAGCGGCAAATCCACGTCTTTAGCCTCGATGATAGACTGGATAAATCATGACAGGCCATGTCACATAATAACGATCGAAGATCCGGTAGAATTCGTTCATACCAACAAAAAAGCGATAATCGAACAGAGAGAGATTTATAGCGATACGCATACTTTTCCAGCGGCATTAAAGCACGTTTTGAGACAGGACCCGGATGTAATTTTAATAGGTGAAATGAGGGACCTTGAGACGATAGAGTCCGCATTGATAATCGCGGAGACAGGCCACCTTGTATTCGCGACGCTTCATACGTCTGACTGCGTTCAGACCATCAACAGGATCGTGGACGTATTTCCTTCGCATCAACAGCAGCAGATAAGGACACAGTTATCGTTCGTATTGCTTGGGGTATTGTCGCAGCAATTGATACCCAGAGAGGGCGGAAGAGGGCGAGTTCTCGCGGTAGAAATATTGCTTTCAAACCCCGCTCTTAGAAGCCTTGTAAGAGAATCGAAGATACATCAGGTATATTCCGTTATGCAGACTTCACAAAAAGAAGGCATGAAGACCATGAATCAGGCTTTGTACGAATTATACCAAAGGAAACTTATATCTTATGAAGATGCCTTTGCGAGGACTACAGATCCTGATGACCTGGCGCGTATCTTCAAAAGGTAAAAATTAAATATGGCGCCTATCAAACGCATAGTGTCTAAACAGTTGGGCGAGCTTCTTCTTGAAAAGGGGATAATCAATGAGGCCCAGCTAGAGAAGGCGCTTAAAATTCAGAAAGAAAAGGGCGGCCTGATAGGCCAGATCCTTGTGATATTAGGTTACGCGAAAGAGGAGGAGATCGCTCAGGTCCTGACAGTACAATATGGTTTTCCGTATCTCCCTTTGGAAAGCTATGAAATAAGCCCCGATGCCATAAAGCTAATTCCCGAAAATGTCGCGAAGCAATATAATTTAATCGCCATCGACAGAATAGGGAGCCTGTTAACTATATCTATGTCGAATCCTCTCAATATCCAGGCAGTCGAAGACATAGAGATGCTTACCGGCTGCAATATACAAGTCTTTATAAGCACAATGTCCGACGTCAGCAACGCGATAAAGAAGTACTACTCCAAAAAATAATATGATTCCGTCGCTAAAAGAAAAAATCATCAAGGTATTCATTGACAAGAAACTCCTAAAGAAGGCCGATCTTGAGAAGGCGCTTAATGTCCATAGAGAGAAGGGCGGCTCTTTAAGCGATATTCTTGTGGATATGGGTATGATTTCAAGAGATGATCTGATGGTCGCGTTGAGCCACGAACTCGGCATCCCCCCCATCAACCTCTCGCGATATAAGGTCGATCCCAACGTAATAAAGCTGATTCCCAAGAAGATCGCCAAGCGTTACCAGATAGTCCCCATTTCAAAGATGGGCAATACTCTGGTCGTCGCGATGGTCGATCCGCTGAACGTCTTCGCGTTCGACGATATAAAGGCTATCACAGGGTTTAATATAAGCCCTATAATAACTGTGGACAGAGACATAAAGGAGGCCATTGCTCAGTATTATGAAGAGAGCGCATATATCGCGATTGAGAAGATAGTCGACGATATGAAAGAATCGGCGGTTATGAGCGCGTTGGAAGAACGCGGCATGGAGATGCAAGAGTCTTCGGACCTGATAAAGATGACACAGGATGCGCCTGTCGTAAGGATCGCCAACCTTATACTCGCCGAGGCGGTAAATTTAAAAGCAAGCGACGTGCTGATCGAACCTTTGGAGAATGAGATGAGGGTCAGATTTCGGATAGACGGGACACTGCAGGAGGCAAAAAGGCCGCCAAAGGCGCTTCATAGCGCTATCGTATCCAGACTAAAGGTCATGTCGAATCTGGATATCGCGGAGAGGAGGCTTCCTCAGGACGGAAGATTTAAGGTAAGGCTTCACGGTAGAGAGGTTAATTTCAGAATATCAGTTCTTCCTTCGAGCAGAGGCGAAAAAGTTGCTTTAAGGATACTTGATAAATCACAGGCGATGCTCGACCTTGAAA
>MHFG01000045.1:0-3079 GCA_001804065.1 Omnitrophica bacterium RIFCSPHIGHO2_02_FULL_46_20 | reverse complement strand
ACATAAATTCGCCTGAAGATAACGTGATCACTGTCGAGGACCCGGTCGAGTATATCATCGATGGCATAAATCAGGTCACCTCAAGGCCAAGCATAGGATTGACGTTCGCAAGCGCGCTAAGGTCTATATTAAGGCAGGATCCCGATATAATAATGATAGGAGAGATAAGAGATTTTGAGACGGTAGATATCGCTATCAAGGCAGCGCTCACCGGACATTTGGTTTTGAGCACCTTGCACACTACAACGGCTGCCGGCTCCATAACAAGGCTTCTTAATATGGGTGTTGAACCATTCCTTATTACCTCGTCCGTGATCTTGATAGCGGCCCAAAGACTTGTGAGGAATATCTGCCATAACTGCAAAGAGCCTTACGAATTAGATTCTGATATGGCAGAGAAGCTCGGCATAAAGAGCGGTGGAAAAAAAGTGACATTATATCGCGGCAAAGGATGCGATGCATGCCGAAATACAGGATATAAGGGCAGGGTAGGGCTTATCGAAGTCCTTACGCTTACCCCAAAGATAAAGACGCTTATATTGGAAAGTTCTCAAGAATATAAGATACGCGACCAGGCCATGCTTGAAGGGATGAAGACCTTGAGGGAAAATGGAATCACACTGGCGCTCGAAGGCGTTACGACAATCGATGAAATCGTACGTGTTACCGTCGGTGACCAGGACATAGAAGCGAAATAGCCTATGATAGCATCCTTAAAAGAAAGATTAGTGAAAGTCCTTACAGACGGACATCTTGTAAAGAAGCAAGACCTCGATAAGGCTCTAGAGATCCAGAAAAAGTCAAGGGGAAGCCTCGGCAAGATTTTGATAGACCAAGGATTCATCACGCATAAGGCGCTCATGGTGGCCGTGAGCGAGCAACTTGGCGTTCCTCCGATAGACCTATCAAAATATAAGATAGGCCATGAGATCTTAAAACTCATTCCGGAGAAGGTGGCGCGCCAATATTCAGTGCTGCCGTTTTCCAAGATCGGCAATGTCCTCACGATTGTGATGTCGGATCCTTTGGATGTACTTGCCATAGACGATATCAAGACAATGACGCATTTAAAGGTGGACATTGCGATTGCGCCAGAGAATGAAATAAAAGAAACCATAAATTCATATTATGGAACGACTGCCCATTCGCATGCGCAAGAGATTACAAAGATTCTGGAAGAGGTAAAGGCCGAAGATGAGGTTGAGGTTGTAGAGGAAGAGAAGATAGATGTAAGCGAGGCAGCAGAGGAAAGCCAGACGGCGCCGATAGTAAAAGTTGTGAGCCTCATACTGAACGAGGCGATAAAGAAAAGAGCCAGTGATATACACATAGAACCCTGTGAAAAATTTCTCAAAGTAAGATACAGAATAGACGGCGCCCTTCACGATATCCTGACATTGCCAAATAAAAACAAGAACGCGATCCTTGCGCGTATCAAGATAATGTCTAGGCTCGACATAACAGAGACGAGGATGCCGCAGGACGGCAGATTTAAAATACATTTCAAAGGAAAAGAGATTGATTTCAGGATTTCTGTCCTACCCGTAACGTTTGGCGGGAAAGTCGTTATGAGGATACTGGATAAATCCAATATAAGCGTAGGCCTGGACAAATTAGGATTTCTACCCGCGCCTTTAAGTATATTCAAGACGGCGCTCACGAGGCCTTATGGGATGATATTAGTTACGGGCCCTACCGGAAGCGGTAAATCTACCACCCTGTATTCGATAATAAATCAACTCAATACGCAAGAACGTAATATCATAACCTTGGAAGATCCCGTAGAATATGAGACCGAAGGCGTTACGCAGATAGCGGCGAGGCCGGAGATAGGATTGACCTTTGCCGTCGGCTTGAAGAGCGTGTTAAGACAGAGCCCTGACATAATAATGGTAGGCGAGATACGCGATTTCGAGACAGCGGATATTGCGATCAAGGCATCGCTGACAGGGCAGTTTATTTTAAGCACGCTTCATACAAACGATTCGTGCGGCGCCATAACAAGGCTCATAGACATGGGCGTGGAGCCGTTCTTGGTCGCCTCAAGCCTTATTCTGTCGTCGGCACAAAGGCTCATGAGAAAGATTTGTGAAAATTGCAAGGAAGAGATAGAGATACCGGAGAACGTCCTCAAACGGATAGGCATAGATACTCACGAATTGCGTAAACGGGAGGCGAAGAATTTTTATAAAGGAAGAGGCTGCTCGCGGTGCAATGATACCGGCTACTATGGCAGGGTCGGAATACTCGAAGCGCTTTTAATCGACGATCCTATAAGGGGCATGATAATGAAGAAGGCATCTAGCGACCAGATAAAAGAATACGCGGTTAAAGAAAAACACATGCTTACGCTTAGAGACAATGCGGTCGAAAATTGCATAATAGGCGTGACCACGCTTGAAGAAATGCTAAGAGTAACTTCGGAGGATTAGAAATGGCGAATTTTAAATACATAGCTAAAGATTCCGAAGGGAAAAGCTTGAGCGGATTTTTTGAAGCAGCCGATTACGCCGCGGCAATAGACGCGCTTAGGAAAAAGGGCCTCATAATAGTTTCAGTAAACGAAGCGCTGTCGAAATTAAAATTTTCAATGCCATTATTCGGAAAAAAGAAGATAAAGATGGACGACCTAGTGGTATTCTCAAGGCAGCTGGCCACGATGGTAGACGCAGGCATACCCTTAGTAGGCGCGCTCGACATATTAGGAGAGCAGGCAGAGACTAAGACCTTC
Organism: Omnitrophica bacterium RIFCSPHIGHO2_02_FULL_46_20; assembly: GCA_001804065.1. GTDB lineage: Bacteria > Omnitrophota > Gorgyraeia > 2-01-FULL-45-10 > 2-01-FULL-45-10 > MHFG01. Next base: position 348 of record MHFG01000045.1, on the reverse strand, counting down.
GGCGAGATAATATTAAAGATGCGTAATGATGTGGAGACAGGCTCAAGTCTTTCCGATGCGCTTGCAAAACACAAAAAAGTTTTTTCACCGCTCTTCATAAATATGGTCAAGGCCGGAGAATCGGGCGGTATGTTGGATAATATATTAGACAGACTCGCCACGTATATGGAGAAGACAAGCACTTTACAAAAGAAGATAAAATCCGCGCTCATATATCCGGCTGTTGTGAGCTCTATGGCCATAGGTATAACGCTGATTCTTCTCTTGAAAGTAATACCGATATTTAAAAATATATTTTCCGGCTTCGACGCTGACCTGCCAATACCTACACAGGTCTTGATAACGATA
>MHFG01000044.1 GCA_001804065.1 Omnitrophica bacterium RIFCSPHIGHO2_02_FULL_46_20 | reverse complement strand
TTCCTGAGATTCGCTGCCCTCTTTCTTAATTATTATAGGATTTATGAATTTCATTAAACCGTCGCCTATATCAACTACAACCAGGCTCTTATCTATGCCGACCTGGACAGCGGCGAGGCCAACCCCTCCTTTTAGATACATGGTCTGGGCCATATCAACAAGGATATTCCTCTCCTCACCCCCTATTCTTTTTACGTCTCGCGCCTTTTTCCTAAGAAGCGGATTTGGCAGGCATAGTACCTCTATAACAGTCATAATTATTTTCTTATTTTGTTATTTTCGTCGACTTTCACTGAGGTTAATTTCATTCCCTTGGCATGAATATCGTCTAGCAGGCCGTAGGAGAGTATTATTACTAAATCCCCTACTTTACCCATGTGGGCGGCAGCGCCGTATAATCCGATGGCGCCTGAGCCGGCGCTCTCTCTAATGACATAAGTCTCAAATCGCGAGCCATTATTTATATTTACAACCTGCACGATTTCGTTCGGATATATATTGCTTGCCCTAAGCAGATCATTGTCTATGCCGATGCTTCCTTCATAGTGCAGGTCTACCTTAGTTATCCTTGCGCGGTGAATCTTAGATTTACACATTAACCGAATCATCAGGGGCTAAAAGATTTTATTCGCCGATATTGGTGAGGTTGTTTCCATCAAAGTATAGTTTCTTCGTCTTGGATAGGTAGTCCGCGTCAATAGGTATCCCGGTCTGGGCATGATAGACCCACATTTCCCGCGGATCCGGCCACCTATCCTTATCTTCAACTATCCGTTTTTCGTCCGGCTTTCCCCATTTTGCCTCAACTTCCTGTTTGGACATCCCGACCCTTAGGTCGGTCTTGCCGAGAGGATTTTTGATTACTTCTTCCGGATTCGGTATTTGTTCAATTAAGGTGCAGCCGCAACCCAAGACGGATAATGTGATTATAAGAACCGATAGTTTAAGCCAAGTATTAAGCATCCGTGGTCTCCTTTGGTAGATTATATATGAGATCGCACAAAAATTTTAAAAATGTATTTTTGTTATCCTCCTCGATCTCGGTAAATTCTACTCCGACATTATATGGCGCGTTGTCTTCGAGGCTTATCCGCCTCTTCCATATTATCCTGCCCTTAGCGTGGACCGGGTTACTCGCGTCGTAAATTTCTAATTTTAATTCTATATTAACGGATTCTTTCAGGCCTTTGGCCTCGCTCTCAAACCTTAAGCCGTCGGCCGATATATCCTTGGTTACCGCATTATAAATATTACCGGAACCCTGAATTGTATATGTCAAGGATATAGGTGTTTTCAGCCTTATGTATTTTCTTCTTTCGACAAGTTTATCTTTTATCATTATAAGCCGCCTTTAATCGAATAGGAATGATAACATATAAAGAATAGAGAGTCAATAAAAAACAGGGCTATTTGTTTTAAAAAACACAAAATAGCCCTGTCAATAAAAAACACTGCTTTATTTGGTTGCTGGCGCGCTGGCCCCTGTTGTCGCAGACTCAGTGAGCGGATCCGGCTTAACCGGGCTCTTCTTATAATCAGGTATGGGGAAAGTTGCTAAATCTACCGCACCCGAAATGGTTCTCGGAAAAGCTTTCTTGAATCCATCCCAAAATCCTACCGTAAGTCCTAACGCCGCGTTCTTGCTATCATTCGTTACGTTATATATGGATAGTGGAATGTCAGTCCAGCCGAGGCACAGATTTTTTAATCCTCTTCCGGCCTTGTCTATGGCTCCGCTTGCCATATCTCTGCCGCTGTCAGCATATGATAAACCTGTCAAAGACAATACCAATGAAATTATTAGTGCCGCGCAAAATAACTTCTTCATTTATTCACCTCCTTTTACATATTTTTTGTAAGTATACCACAGAATGTTTACAAAGTCAAATCTATTTTCTTATCATTTTTCTTATCAGGTATCTGTAGGCGCTTCGGATACTGGTTGTGGTACCGAAGCCATGTTATCCCCAAGCCACCTATCTATCGTATATAAAACTTCCTTATCAACGTCGTAGCGCGCCTTATTAACGCCATCCTCAGTGTATTTTCCAAAAAAATGACCTAAATAACCATAATATATCAACTTATGATTTTTATTCCCGCTCTCCTCCAATGCCTTATCGAGTGTTGCGGCAGCTTTGACCGGTATGAATTCATCCTCTTTACCATGTAATATTAATACGGGGATCTCTATCCCCCTTATCATATCAGTTGGCCTCTCCTCCAGTTCTTCTCTGAGTTTCTTCAGGAAGCATCTAGTCCTCAATAATGACATCCAATCATTCTTGGTATTTTTCACCCGCTCAATCGTTTCCATGCGTGATTTCATAGCTAATTTGAGATATTGATCGCCCCACCCTAACTTTGCAGCCATCTCCTTCAGATTATCGAAATTAAAATCTGTTTCTCCTCCCAGCGAGATCAAGGGCGCCATAAGAATAAGCGCCTTAACATTTTTTCGTTCTGACGCTAATTTTGCGGCAAAAAAAGCGCCTTTGCCGTGACCGATAACCGCTACTCTCTGGGGATCTGCCTCTTTTCGGCTCAAAATATAGCCTAATGCGCAGTTCGCATCCTCAAACTCATCAGTATCAGTAACAGGTTTTGAATCTTGGCTGCTGGAACCTATGCCGCGTTTATCAAACCTCAATACGAAGAAACCTTGTTTGCCTAAATTATCCGCGACGGCCGTGAATAGGCCGTTGCCTTCCCTATCGCACTCTTTATCTTCGCCTATTAATAAGACAGATGGGCAAAGGCCTTCTTTTTTTGGTATCGTTAACGTACCCGACAACACTACCTTCTTATTGTTAAATTTTACATCCTCCTCGCTATATGAGTCGCTTTTCAAAACGAATTTTTTGGATTCTAAATTTTTTGATAAAAATGACCGTGTTATCTTTATTTTTTTATCGGGGAATTCGATCCCGACCAAAGTCCTCCCCGATTTCGTTACCCAGAGCATTCCCTGAGGAGAATTTCTTATCTTTATCAATAAGCACTCAACTTTTATCTTCCTTGAACCGATCTTAAGATACTCGTCGCGTATAGATGTGAGTATCAAAAGCCTCTTCATCGGAGGCAGCAGCGTAGAAAATTGCGTTATAACGTTAAAAGCCTGCGACCGGCCTATAGTGAAGTCATAATTTTCGAGTATAGGCAGGTATGTAACTGGCGAGTATTCTTCAAAAATGAAGGTACTCTGTTTTATCGGAAGGTCTGTGAGGCATGCGAATTCTGATCTTGAAGTGGCTACAAAAGAGACGTTATTATTTGCATTTTCTAAATAAACCGTTTCTTGTAACCCCGCGCCTGAGTCTTCTTTAGAATAACTTACTATATTATATTTTCTATCAAGGGTTATCTTAGACTTAGACTCGGTCAATAGCGGCTGGAAAGGCGTCGAATCTTGAGATCTATAGATGAGCCTGTCGTCCGTTATATATTTATCAATTCTGATCGCCTCGATATCATGGCCGTCGGAATTTACGATGTAATAATAAAACTTGTGTTTTTCTCTGTCAAGATAGAAAAGCGATGCGATAAATAGAAGAACGCTTGCAATGAAGATTATAAATACAGCTAAATAGATTTTTCTCATATTTTAAAAATCCAGGGATATGGATTGCGAGGTCAATTTACCCGACCATTTTCCGAAAGTCTTTTTTGGCTTGTCGCCCTCCCTGAGCTCCACAAAAATCTCTGTCGGACAATTCGTGATTATCTTTTTAAATGCTAGCTGCTCGTTCGGTTTTAATATAGCTTTGGGCGGTGTATAAAGATAGGGTATTGCTACATGTGTAATAGGGGCGCCTCCAAGGGCGGGCTCCTGCGGCCGTAGCAGCACCTCATAAATAACGGCGTTGTCCTTATCAAGGAAATTCACTTTTATAACTAAATAAGCGACTTGCTTAGCCCCCTTATTAGTCACAACGCCTTCTATGATAGGCTTTCCTTTAAGGGGGCCGGTATTTTCTATCCTTACATCGAGTTTGGTTATGTCTATATATTTGGAATATACTCTCGCCTTCGCCTTATCAAGAAGCTCGGAATAGTATCTCTTGAACTCCTCGCCCTTAAACTCAATATAGGCGAGGTACCCGACTAGCGTCAGTATCAACACAAGCGCTATCACGAGACTCGAAACTAATGCTACTATTACGCTTTTTTTCTTTATAGGCATCGATTAACCCGCTAAATCCTTTTTATAGATCTCTCTTATAGTGTTAAATATCGATATATAGGCATCCGTCTTGTAATCCGGATACGTCCACGGCCAGGCGCAGAATTTTTTGTCTTTATAGAATAGGGTTGCCTCGGCGAATATGCCCTTACCTATATGCATTCTATGCGAATAATCCTTTGTTGAAAACAAGACCAGCTTCGAAAGGTCTACGTAACCGGGGTCGATATTTATATTTCTCTTCTCGTTTATAGAATTCTTTTTTTCTATTTTGTTAGCCAGCAGCTTAATCTTAGCGATGTTTTCGAGCGGGACAATCCTCTTGAAGCTAAGGAATTTTCGCTTTAGCCCCGTCCCCATCTCCTCATTGTAATAATCTGTGTGGACGAAAGCCAGAAGAGGGCTTTCGAAGTCTACGGGATTCTTAAGTTTCTTTTCCAGTATCGATTTTATCTTATCAAAAAGGGCGGTATTGTTCGATATGAAACCGACGATCAGCTTGACTTTTTCAGGCGGGTGCGCCTTACCCATACAGATTGAAACTAACCTTCTTTATTTTGAAGTTCGAGATAATTTATATATTCGGCCAAGCGTATCCCCGAAGGTTCTCGTATTCCAATAAATTTTATACCGCTATGAAAGAACCGCTTGCCTTGAGCGTCCCTTCCTTCTGACTCTTTTGTCCAGATGACCCTTCCTTCCACTTCTATTATTTTCTTTTCGGGTATTTGTATTTTTACATCAATTATAGCGCCGCTCGGCAATTTCTCGTCCAATACCAACTTCATTCCGCCTTTGGATATATCGAGGGTTCTGCTGTTTGTAAGGCGCGGCTTCTTCTCTATGTTGTATTCTACCTCAAGGACATGCTTGAATCGCAGGTGCTGGCGCCTCTCCTCTCCCGTCCAATATTCCTCTACCTTGGCGCGCGGTATTAACTTAGTCGATGACAGCCTTTCAAGCCCCCAGAGCGCGACCAAGGTAAGGGATAATAAAATCAAAAAAGAAGCCCCGAGGATAAAAAACATTTACTCCCTTTTCTTCCTAGCTATATAAGCGGATATCGCATCTTTATCCTTCGGCGAAAGATCCTCGAAGAAGATCGCGACATCATAATGCTTTGTAGCGCCATCGATTACTACAGGATGCTGTCTGACCACTATGCCGGTTACCCCCATACTTTTTACGCCGTCCTCTCTTGAGGGATCCGGTATCATAAGCGCCAGCTTTAACCTTGACATCAATGGTAATTCTTTGTCTACCTTACAATAAACTCCGGAAGGACTGATATTAAGGGTGTGCGTAACTGAATCGAAACCTTCAAGCCTGAGTGACAGCCCTTCGTCTTTAATACGCGGCGATTTTCTTCTCTCTTCGGAAACCATTCTCTATATACTCCTCTTATTACCCGGGCGGCCAGGTCATGTGCGCACCGCCCAAAAGATGCAGGTGAAGATGAAAAACAGCTTGCCCCGCGTCCTTATTACAATTAATAACCACCCTATAGCCTGATTCCTGAATATTTTTTTCTTTGGCAATGATATTTGCCGCTAAAATAAGCTGTTCGATTATATTCGCATTCTCTTTCGTGATATCTAAAAGTTTTTCGATATGCGTTTTTGGAATAATTACTATGTGCACCGGCGCTTGCGGCCTTACATCTTCAAAGGCGACCACCTTATTATCTTCGAATACTATTTTTGAAGGCGCCTCTCTTTTTATGATCTTACAGAAGATGCACGATTCTTTCATTTTTATATTTCTATTAACTTATAATCTATATTGCCCAAACCTATCTCCGAGGCATATTTCAACTGGACCGTCCAATCGATATCAGGATATTTCTCCCTGAACATGTCCTTCTTTTTAACCTCGTTAACGAGATCGCTTGAGGCCTTGTCTATGCTGATAATGTCATCTGAGGCAAGTATTCCGATGTCCTGAATTATCCTCGGTTCGTCCTTCGCCAGACAGTCGCAGTCTTTTGTGATATTGGTTAAGAAATTTATATACCCTATTCTTCGATCGACCGACTGGATCGCGCCGCATGCATATTCTACCATCTTCTCCTGCAGCTTTGCAAGTGTTTCGCTCCATTTAGCGGTCAACGCATCGGTTTTGCATACGACAACGCATTCTCCGCAACCTATACAAGAAGCTTCGCGGATCTTTGCTTTGCCGTTCTCCAGCGTTATGCACCCGGCAGGGCAATTTACCACACAAACGCCGCAGCCAGAGCAGAATTCGCTCTTAAAGCACGGAAGTATGCCGCAATGTTGTTCGAATTTACCGCGCCTCGAAGCGCATCCCATGCCAAGGTTTTTTATAGCCCCCGCAAATCCTGTCATTATATGGCCTGTTATATGCGTTAGGATAAGCAGGCTATCGCAATCTGCTATGTCGCAGGCTATCTTTACCTTAGAAAAATGCTTCTTCTTTATCTCTACTTCCACAAAATTTCTTCCCCTTAGTCCGTCCGCAATAACAACAGGCACGCCGTATCTATCTAAACTGAAACCATGTTCGTATGCTAACTTTAAATGGTCTACGGCGTTAGTCCTTCGGCTCTCCTTGTACAGAACATTCGTGTCAGTGAAGAACGTATTTTTTGTTATTGATCGCAGGCGCTCTACAATACCTTCCAACCACGCGGCTTTTATATGGCCCGTATTACCTTCCTCGCCAAAATGCACCTTAATACCGGTAAAGTCTCCCTTTTGTATAAATTTTAGCGCTTTTGATTTATCGGCAAGCATATTCAGTTTTTCTTTAACTACTTTATCCGAGTCACCGTTCTTTAATTTAGCAAAGTACACATTACTTGGCATGTCATTCCTCTTTTTCAGTAGGAAATAATATCCTTGATAGCACAGGAAATTATATCAGGTCAAGAAAAATCTGTTAAAAGCCTCTGCCCGCATGGCAGATTTTCCTTTACGACAGGGACAGGATACAGGGCTTTGCTTGGAGGGAACTGCGTTTTTTGCATCCATTTTTTCAGCTACTTCTTTGCCTCCGGTTCAGGCGGCAACTCCTTAACCGTTTTATTTTCTTTCTTTACGGTCGTCTTCCAGCACCTTTTTGTGCAGTAGTATTTACCGTCTCTATAGTAATAACATTTTTTCTTTATGGGTTTATTGCAGGCAACGCAATTAGCTGGTTTCTCTTTCTTTTTTTCTTCGGCCTTTTTCGCCTCTACCTTTGGTACTGCTGGTTTTGGAGCAGCTTCTTCCGCGGTTTCCTGTTTCGGCGCTTCCGGCGAGGCCAGGGCGGCTTCTTTTTCTTCTTTCTTCTCTTCGTTCATAAAAAATGAATCATTCCCTTTCGTATAGTTTTAACCACTGCGAACATATTAATTCAAAAAACCGGCCTCTGTCAAATTCGTCTATTTGAGCGAACTTGACGCCTGTCTCATATATTTTCTTTTTCGGCTCTGATATTAATTCCTTTTGCCATGCAACTCTGGCCGACATGAATATAGGCACATTATCTCCGGGCACATCTACGGAGAGATCCAATTCCGAATCCCGATCAAGAGGAACATCTAATATGAGCAGGGCGCCTTCCTTGCTGATATTCTTGAGCTCGGAGGAACTCTTTATTTTTTCGCGCCCTATCCCGCAGAGTGTTTTCAACATCGTGTTGAATCTTGCGGATATTCTTCTTTCGATCATTTTAACCTTTAGACTAAGACTACTCGACAGCCTGCGGAGTTTTGCCGCAAGCTTTTGTAGAGAGACAAAAATAAGGGGATAAAAAACTTTCTATCCCCTTATCTTTGAATCACAAATTAATTATTTGCCCTTAAATACAAACTCCGGCTCTAACACTGGATTATAACCTTCCGGGATCGGAAACGGGAATGTCGCCGTCTCGTATACGCCAGCGCCAGTCCTTACGATCGTCATCCCTACTCCTTTTGCCAACCCAATGGTAATACCAGAGAGAGGATTATCTTCCACGCTAGTGTCGTAAATATTCTTCGGTAGTTCAACCCAGCCAGTTACGATGTTCGCGACTCCTCTGTATAGTTTCTTTCCCATATCCTGCGCATAGCTAGCAGAAGCTATATTCAGAATCATCAAAGCAACAACGCATATAATAATACCCTTTAATAAATTTCTCATCTTATTTTTTCACCCCCTTTACTCTAAATTTGTTTCAAGTATAACATAGATAGTATAGTTTGTCAAGGGTCAAGGTAATAAAAAAGGTTATTTTTTGCTCTTTAAGTGCGATCTGAGTATCTCTTCAACCGCCTCGGAAATCCTGTCCCTGTCCTCAGGCCTTATATCTATGAACTCGATTCCGGTATCATAGATATAGCTCCCTTTCTGCTTGGGCTCGCTTTTTTTAACAACCCATACTACGGTGCCGCCGCACTTTATCTGCGGGCGGTTGTCTTCAAGGAATAACTCAAGGTCAACGCCCTGGAACAATCCTAAGTCCTCTTTTATTAAAACGCATATTCCGCCTGCTCCGATATTCTCGGTTTGGGTGGATATGGTCTTAGCTGTAAGACGCTTTCGTATTGTAATGAGGCACTTGTAATTTGCCCTCGGAAACTTTCTTCTATTGATGCCATTCCACATAAAACACTTCTCCTTATTAGCGGCTTGCTTAAATACAGATTACAGTATACATAAAGGATTGTCAAAAAGCAAGAAAATTTTATGGAATTCATTTGCATTAATGCGTATTTGAGTATATAATTTTAATAGCCCATTAGGTTATAGGCAAGCAGTGGGTATTAAATTTTTGCGGAAAATTTAATAGAGCAAGAAAACATATGTACAGAGAATTCTTCGGCCTTAAAGAAAAACCCTTCAACGTTACGAGCGATCCAAATTTCTTTTTTTTGAGCCGCGTCCACAAGGAAGCTTTCTCACATCTGATATACGGGATTAAGGAAAGAAAGGGGTTCTTAGAGATAACCGGCGAGATAGGCGCCGGTAAGACCACCTTGTGCCGCGCGCTTTTGAATCAGCTTGATATAAATACTAAAAGCGCGTTCATCTTTAACTCCACCCTTCTCAAGAGACATTTATTACAGGCGATATTAGAAGATTTTGGCATTCCTATTGAGACCAAGACGAATGTCGCGATGATGCGTCAATTCAATAAGTTTCTGCTGGAAGAATTAGCAAAAAATAATAACGTCGTGCTGATAATAGATGAAGCGCAGAACCTAAGGCCTTCTGTTCTGGAAGAGCTGAGACTGCTGTCTAATTTAGAGACGGAGAAAGAGAAATTGTTTCAGATGATACTTGTCGGCCAGCCAGAGTTGCGGGACAAGATCAACTCGCCTTCTTTAAAACAGCTGAAGCAGAGGATCAGCGTAAGATTTCACATCGCGCCGCTTGAGAAAGACGAGGCCGGTGAGTATATATACCATCGGCTGAAGATTGCCGGTTCTAATGGCGAGATACATTTCGCCGAAGATGCTCTCGACGCTATATTTAAATATTCCGGAGGCATTCCCCGCCTCATCAATAAGGTCTGTGATAAGGCGCTGCTCTTTGCATATGTCATGGGGACTAAATCCATAAATCTTTCTCTAGTCGAAAGAAGCATCCGTGAAATAGAAGGGGCGGTGGTCTTGGCATGAGTATAATACAGGAAGCTCTTAAAAAAGCGCAGGTTGACTACATAGAAAAGAAGAAGCCTTTAGGTGAGGAATCGCCTCGACATGGGATGGCTGCTCCGAAAGTTGACATCCGCGGCAAGATCCGGCCGGCCCGTAAAACAAAAAGTTCGATAACGATATTGTCAATTTTCGTAGTAAGCATACTAATAGTGTCGGCGCTTGGTATAAGAATTTTTTTGATATATAAAGGAAACTTAAAAAAAGAAAAAAATATCTCGGCGCCGCTATTGTCTAAAGAAATACCTGCCGCGCCCCTTGCCGAGATAGCAGCGCCTGAATCGTTTGTGAAATCCAAGATAGAACCAGCATCTCCGGCGCCGCCCCCGATTTTCATATTAAATGGGATAATGTATCTGGATGCTACGCCCCAGGCAATAATAAATGGCTATATACTTGAGGAGGGAGACGTGATAAACGGCGCTACCGTGATGGTCATAGATAAAGATTACGTCTTATTAAATTTGAAGGACGACAAGTTAAAATTGAATCTGAAACAATAGCATGTCTTATACTTAAAGCTTAAACTCTAGGTTGTGTATTTTGAAGCCGGACACCTCTAACGCTTCTATTTCTTTAAACCCCTTTCGTATACAAAGATTCATAGCGTCTTTCATCCTGTCAGTGCACCTGAAATAAACGTGTTTATAACCTTTATCCCTGCAAAAAGAGACAGCATTGTCGAGAAGCTCCGAGCCGTATCCTTTCTTCCTGTGTTTTATATCGACGAATAGCCGGCGCAGCAGCGCGCTATTACCGCTATCCTCTTTTACGCCTACAGTGCCTACGATAAGCCCATCTTCCTCCATCACAAAAAATGAATCCTTTTCGCCGCCGTAGACTTCATATATCTTGTCGAGATCGCTGTCAGAATACGCGTTCTTATCGAACGGATATTCTTTTGTCAGGATAGACAATATAAGTTCTTTTACGCCTTCCGAATCTGCCTTTGTGAATATCCTTAAAGTATTCATATTATGACCCTACTCCATATGCTCTTTTATAGTCTTTAGCACCACAGAATCTGGGATGCCCTCAACCACACGGGCTTTGCCGATGCCAAGCGGTAGAATAAATCTATTTTTACCATGTATGAATTTTTTGTCACGCAAGTGCGCGTCATATATGGCGGAAAGTTTTAATCCTTTGATCCTCGTAGGCAATCCGCATTTCTTTATGAGCGACTCTATCCTATTACAATCGCTTTCCTCCATTAACCCTATTCTCGATGAAATACCCGCCGCTATAATCATACCTATAGCTATAGCCTCGCCATGATTATATCCGCCGGAATAACCTGACGCAGCTTCAATCGCGTGGCCTATTGTATGGCCGTAATTCAATATCGCCCTCTTGCCTTTATTATCTAATTCGTCCTCGTTGACTATCCCCGCTTTTATTTTAGCCGACGCTAAGATCGCGCGCTCGATGGTCTCCAGATCTATGCTGATCAATTTTTTATAGTTATCTTCTATATACTTAAATAAACCATCGTCTTTTATTACGCCATATTTTATGCATTCGGCAAGGCCGTTCTTTACTTGCCGCGCGGGTAGAGATGTCAACGTGGCGACATCGGATATAACGGCCTTTGGTTGGTAGAATGCCCCTACGAGATTCTTCGCTACTTTTAAGTCGATCGCGACCTTACCGCCGATCGCGGAATCTATTTGCGCCAATAATGTCGTAGGGACCTGGACGTAAGGAACGCCTCTTTTATATACGGAAGCGGCGAAACCTGCAAGGTCGCCTATAACGCCCCCTCCAAGGGCAATTATGAACAGCGCTTTATTCTTATCGTATGAGCCGATTCTGTTTAGCAGTCGGATGAGTATTGCGCTGGATTTCGCCTGCTCAGAATCCGGAACGAATTCAAATTTTATACTAATGCCGGATTTTACAAGTGAATTCTTGAGTGTTTTTCCGTAAATAACGGCGATATTTTTGTTGGTTACTACTATGGCATCATTACCGGCCTTAAGCTTTTTAATGATTACGCCAGCCTCATGCATAAGGCCGCGGCCTATCAATATGTCGTAAGCCCTATCCTTTAGAGAGACCCTGATACGATTCACTATTTCTGCGCTGCTTTCTTGGCTTCTTTTTTTCCTTCGGCCGCCGGCGCTTTCCCTGCTTCTTTCAGAGGCGACTTGCTTACAGCTTCCTTGCCAGGAGCTGCCGGTTCTGTGCCCGCTGCCTCCGGAGCCGCGCCTTCAACCGCTGCTGCCTTTTCCTTCTTTATCTTGAATCTCGTAACCTTTACCTTCGGCAGGCCGAATACAGAATCTTCCTCGCCCCATTTCTCTTTTTCTTCAAGCTGTTTTACTCTCTCATGACGTTTGAGGACAGACCTCTGTTTCTTGTCCTTGTCAGATATCCGTAAACTAGGATGTTGCGACATTTTTACCTCCTCAAGATTTTGAAACTAATTTCTGGGCTACTTTCTTTTCGATATCGCGGGAATAGCCATGACTTTGTCGGGCGGCTATTTCCATTCGCTTATCTTAGCATGACGTACGCGTCATGATGCAGCTGCCTGACTTTGCTAAGAACTTTTTGCGCGCTATTTTTATTAGAGAATGAACCGACGCACGCAAGATAATACGGCTCACTATAATACACAAATGCATCAAGACTATTTCTTTTCAGGATTGCCGCTTTCTTTGACGCGAGATCCTGACGCAAAAATGCGGCCGCGACTATTGTGTAAGGCCTGTCTATGGGTTGCGGAACCTGCGTATTCCGCGCTTCAACAGCCGTATTGGCTGGCGCTGTCGATGTATTTTTCTGGAGTAAGGAAACCGCGTTTCTATTCTGAGGGGCTATATTCTTTACTATTGTGACATCCCTGGCCCGCGGAACTAACGCTGCGACAGCCTTTGTCGGGACTTGAATTGTCACAGTTTGCGCGGGAACGAGCGGCATAGCGTTTCTTGCGGGCAGGGACTTGCCCTTCTCAACCCCTATCGCGAAGAAAACCACCATGAGCATTATTATCCCGATAGAGACGAATACCAGTTTTTCGACAGTAAGCGTTACGCCAAAATCGGTTTTTTGAAAAAACTGACTGAATCTAGGGCGTAAAACCTTCTTAGGCGCCTCAAATTCAAAAAGCTCTTTCTGTGATCTATCATTTTCCATGATTAATTCTTATTGTAACATAGGGTAAGCCAAAAATCAATTATATAGGCAAAGGATCGCGGGAATGGGAATTGACGATTAGCGCGGCGCGATGCATCAATCACATCAATTCATTGCAACAGTCCCTATATTCAGCCGGAATAGTTTACCGGACACCTGTATGGATGGAGAATTCAAGTCGCCCTTTAGTTTTACAGAAAGGCTCTTCCATTCATCGGGCTCCTCCCGCATTATGACAGAATGCAGTTCTGGAGGAATGTCCTTTAGCACCTCTTTTGAAAAATATATGGATATCTCCGCATCTACGGCATTATTATGAAAAATGTCTCCGGACAGCATTAACCGCATCTCTTTTCCATTAGCTGAAAATTTTTTTAACGTTAAACCGTTTGAAAAAATTTCAGCCTCTCCGGAAATCTCTTTATAAGTCCATCGCCCCTCAAATGGTATTGCTACAAGCTCCGACAACGTGTCATATTTTGTTTTTAGCTTTTCTTCCCTGCCCTTAATGAAGTGCACATCTTTAAATTTAAAATCGAAGTTGATTGTTTTTAAGAAATTGGTTTTCCGTACAGGTTTCAGCGTGGCGCGCTGGGAGTAGAATCCGAGACCCATCTTTTTATTCATTATTCTTAAGTTCTCGAATACAAAGCCGGCTTGCTTTTCCCTCGCCATCTTTTTATATGATATGTCAAAGTTGTATAATTTAGAGAGAGCGAATAACGCTATATTATCGAATGCGCTATATGCGATTAAGCCGGCGATAACCATGACAGTGATAATCCCAATAGTGAATTTGTTACTCATCTAAACTCCCCAACATATATCATCATAATCGCATTTACCGCATTTGTCCTTGTCCCGTGCCTTGAGTTTCTCAAAACGCAAATTCTTTATACTGTCCCAGATATCTATTATTATACCCTCCATGTCCCTTACCATGTTATCGGAAATATCTACGGCGAGAGAGACATAGTTCCCTTTTTTGTATCCGAGTTTCTTTATATCTTGCGAAACAGGTTCTATGAATACAAGTACGCCGTGGCTCACTGTCCTGCCGCGCGACTCGATTTTGTCTTTTTCATAAAGTAATTTATAACACGCCAGCTGCCTTAAATAGCCGTCGCAGGCTTCGTTACGCAAGTCATGGCAATCGTATATTTTTTTGAGATGCTCATCCGGTTTGCCGGTTTTGTAATCTACTATCCTCGCCAACTTTCGCTTTTCATCAAACCATTCTACCTTGTCATATTTTCCTGTAAATATTATGTTATCCCCCAGAGTAATTATGAGTTTCTTTTCCAGATCTACCGGCATGACTGGATTTTTCGATGCCGCGTCGAACCAGCTCTTCATCGCCGCTCCATTAGCTTTATTAAGACAGTCTCGTTCGATCGATTCATCAACGCCCTGACTTTTTAGCTCCTTTTTGATCTTTTCTAAAAAGAATTTGAACGTCGGGAAAACCGCGCTTTTCTTATATTCTCCATACGTCTCTTCGAGCGCCTTGTGAACGCAGTTACCGAATACGAGGCTCTTCTTCTTCGCGCCCGGCAGCTTCAGAACATCATTGTATAAAAATTTTCGCTTGCACATCATGTAATTATTAATCCTTGTGGGATTTAACGATAAATTGTTCGTCATATCTCTCAATACCGCTTCTGTGCCGATAAAAGGGTCTTCTAAATCTGTTAGATCGAGCGACTTTACAAGCACCTCCTCCTCGTCGATATATTCCGAGCGCTCTTTCGGTATGTCGAGGCTGTTTAAATACAAGCTTGATA
This sequence comes from Omnitrophica bacterium RIFCSPHIGHO2_02_FULL_46_20, assembly GCA_001804065.1. Taxonomy (GTDB): domain Bacteria; phylum Omnitrophota; class Gorgyraeia; order 2-01-FULL-45-10; family 2-01-FULL-45-10; genus MHFG01. Next base: position 9,237 of record MHFG01000044.1, on the reverse strand, counting down.
TGGCGCTTTCCGTAGGACTAGCGGTAAAGATCAAGGTGGATTTCGACCTTGTTATGGCGACGTAAAATAGCCGTGTCTCATCATATAAGGCAAGCTGTTTTATCAACGCCTTTTCCCTTATCTTCTCTTTTGTCTTAAAAAGCGCCGCCGGCAGAGGTATCTTTTCAGGGATCGGCCTAGCCGGCCAATTCTTATTCTGCAAACAAAATGGAATTATGACGGAATGAAACTCCTGCCCCTTTGAGCCGTGAGCGGTATAGACCCTCACGCCGTCCTGCGTCATAGTAACAAGATTGCCCTGAAGCGCAAGGTTATGGTCGTGCCTGGCTTTTACCTCGAGCATGAAGTCATCGAGCCTTATACCTGGTTTCGCAATGTCCGCATTCTTGATCATGTTGACGAAAGACGTGATAGCCCTCAATTCACGTATCTTTAATATGTCTTTACCCGCATATTCCTTTAAGATAAATTTGAATATTCCCGCGTCTTTTATATAATTCAGCAGGAGCGTGTGAACAGTCTTTGCCCTTGCGTCATCAAGTAAGTGCTTTATAGAGTAGGATGCGCGGTGATTCGGAAAGTATTCGAAGAACTCTGACAATAAAGATACGCCCCTGACCCTCTTCTCCCTATTTTCATTGGCATAGTTTACGAATTTTAATATTTTTGAGTGCGGTATCTCAAAATAATCGGATATGAGCACCTTATACAGGACTAGGTCCTTCATATACATATCTTTAGGCTCTATATGCGCCAGTTCCAATACGTCGAGCAGCTGCCTGACTCTTTTTTCGCCGCTTATATCCTCTTTTCCGTCGGTGGCATATGGTATGCCTGCCTGCAGGAACGCGTCTATTATCTTTAATATATCGCTTCTCTTTCTTACGAGAATAGCTATATTGTTATAAGGATGCCCTTGCTCCTCTTTTGTAAGGTCCGTAGAATTCGCGATCCTATCTCTTAATTCTTTTACCTTATCAACTAAAAACAACAGTTCTTCGTCTTCTGTAGAGAATTCTCTAAATTCTATCTCTTTATCCTTGTAATCCTTTGACGGCTCTAATTTCTTTTCAGCCATCCTCTCTTCAGGGGGTATGAGGTCTATTATGCTTTTCGAGATCCGTATGAGATCTTTTGTCGAGCGGTAATTATCTTTCAGGGAGATTTCAACAAGACCAGGAAAGCGTTCTTTTAATAGCTTAAAATTACCGACGCTCGCGCCCTGGAACCTGTATATGGACTGATCATCATCGCCTACACAGCAGAGGTTGGGATCTTTGTAGTTCAAGAGAGCGAATAATAACTCGATCTGCGCGCCGTTTGTATCCTGGTATTCATCTACCATCACGTGGGCGTACTGCTTCTGATATTTTTCTCTTAAAAGCTTCTCTTTTTTCAGCGCGTTTGTCGCGAATAGTATCATATCATCATAATCGTATCTTCCGCGTTCATCGAATACGCCTTTAAATTTTGCTTCCTTTATCTCTTCATACATCTTATAGACAATTGCGAGGGATTTAAGCCTTTTTATGTGCTTATCCTCTAGATACGGATCTAAACCCTTCTTGCCTGATAGATAATGTTCGAAACCCTTCGGCGTGATGCCGTCTTTTTTTAGCTCCCCTATCTTTTGTGATATCTCTCCTAAATATAGGTAAGGCGCGCCAAAAGGCCGTATCTCATCCACGCCTTTTGCATGGTCGAGGATGTACTCGATTGCCATGACTTGCCCAATCTCGTCCATCTGGATCTTGTCGCCTACATAATTTGCGGCCTCTTCAGACTCCCGTATGATAGAATTCGCGAAACTGTGGAATGTCCCTACTTCAATATCATAGCCTCCCGCGCCTATAATCTTCGCGAGGCGCTCTTTCATTGCCTTTGCGGCGGAGTTGGTATAAGTAAGGATAAGTATATTCTCTGGAAGGATATCTTTCTTTTTTAATATAGAGTAAGCCCTGACCGAGAGAAGCTGTGTCTTTCCAGTGCCGGGGCCTGCGAGGACAAGGACGGGCCCATCGGTCGTGTCGATCGCAAGCCGCTGTTTTTCATTCAGCTCCGTATAGAATTTAGGAGGGGTTTCTCTTTTTAAGGAGTTTTTCAATTTTGGAAATTATCTTTTTGTTCGTGGTGTAGCTATATCCGGTTGTAGACGTTGACCGGTGCGCCGAAAGTATTTTAAGAACTACCAGGTCTTCGAGCGCTTGCTTCACTTTTGGCCTCTCTTCGCGCACCCACGTTGAGACGCCGCGCGGCGTATCTATTGAAGCCTGGTTTTCGTGGAAGAATTTTATTATCTTTAAATGTAATTCTGACAATAAAGTTCCTTCATTTATGCTTACCATATCTCTCCTTCATGAGCATAGCCCTTATGTCCTGCCTCTTCACAACCTCTAATAATGCCTGAACCACTTTAGGATCGAATTGAGTGCCGGCATTTCTACTTATCTCTTCCGTGGCATCGTCAATCGATATTCTAGTCCTGTAAGGCCTTTTCTCTATCATGGCCTCGAACGCGGAGACTACCGCCATTATCCTTGCTCCGAGAGGTATCTGGTCCTTTTTCAGTCCTTTAGGATAACCTGTCCCGTCATAATTTTCATGATGATGCAGTATTATAGGAGTCACCGATTTAAGCGATTTCATCGGCCTTAATATCTCGGCGCCGGTTATCGGATGCTCTTTTACCATGCTGTATTCCCTTCCGGTGAGTTTCGTCGGCTTTGTCAGCACCTCGTCCGGCACAACCAGATGGCCCGCATCGTGCAATAGTGTAGCGTATTCGAGTTCCTTCAGTCCCATAGCCGGAAGACGCATCTTCTGGCCGATTAGTATCGTTATCCTCAAGAACGATGCGCGCGGCAAGTTGGTCCCCTTGGCGTGCGCGCTCACTATCGTCGCGAGAGACCTTATCATGCCTATTGTAAGTTTTTCCTGTTCTTTATAAAGCTGAGCGTTCTTTATGGCTATTACCGCCTGCTCGGCCAAGGTGGACATTATCTCCTGGTCGAATGCCGTGAACGGTTTTTTGTCTACCTTATCATATAAAGTTATAACGCCTATGACGTCCTCGTCTATTAGCGGCGTCGCGAGATAGTTTATGTCCCGTATCGGCCTGCCGAATTTTGCGGCTTTTCCCGGGGACCACCTTCCTATTCTGACTTTCTTTAATTTCGACTTCTTCTCCCGCAAATCAATCGTTACTTTTGGGAGCAATAATTTTTTTGTAGAGTCGACTAACTTTATCGAACACCTGTTCGCCCTTAATATTTGCAATGAAAGCCTTGCGATGCGCTGCAAGAGCTCGTTCATATCCAGCGTAGAACTAATAAGCCTGTGGACGGTATGGACTGTCGATAAGGCCACTGCGCGCGGTCTGATAGTTTCATATAACTTGGATAGCTCGAGCTCTTTCTGGACTTCCCTGACAATCGCGTCAGTGAACGCGGCAAATACATTCATAAGTTGAGGCGATACGTATTTTTTAGTATAGCATGAGCCTATATAACCATAGAGTTTATCTCCTTGAAATACGGGATAAACGAACCCGCGCAAGCCCTCTAAGCATTCGAAATTAGTAAGCGCCCTTGACTTGCCCGCCTTTTTGACGACCTCGACGAGCGTGTTCAAGCAGCAGTTCTTCTTATACGAATTTTTATCTTTTAAGACGGGGCATTTATTTGAAATTAATTTTTTTAAGCAGGCATCCTTTGGGTGCGGCTCCTCTATGAGCCACCAAAGAGCCGAACCAAGGCACAGGCCAATGCATTCCTCTTCCTTCTTGAGGCTTATGCTCTTTTTGAGCCTATCGAATAATTCTCTTTGATATCCCTTGTTATCTTTTATCTCGCCCATGCTTTAATTATAGTTTGCCGCGCGCTCATTGTCAAAAAACTTATTTAGACCCTTTCGTAGGGTTCGAAGAATTTTTTGTATTCATCAAGAGCGTATCTGTCCGTCATGCCGGCGATATAGTCGCAGATGACCTGATGTTTATCCTCTTTTTTAAGCCGTGCCAGCGTAGATGGAGGAAGCTGCTCCGCCTTATCGAGGTAAACATTGAAGAGCGCCGTTATGAACCGATAGGCTTTATTAGACATCCTTACAACTCTATAATGCTGGTAAAGATTTTTCTTTAAAAACTCGCGCATCGGCTTACGTAGATTCTCAATGGCCTTCGAAAACGCGACCACGCGGACCGGCAATTTTGTGACATCCTGCGGCTTCTGTATCTTGAAACGTTTAATATTGCTTTCCGCTTGATTCAATATGTCCGTAATCTGTTCGTTTATCATGGAGCGTATGATCTGATACTTTCGTATCTCGTCTTTCAGGCGTGGATAGAGTTTTAGTATCTCCTTTTCTTTCCTAGCCCATATTGGAACATTTTTTAAGTCCTCTTCCTTTATCAGGCCGCTCGTTATGCCGTCGTCAAGATCATGATTATCATAGGCTATTTCATCCGCAACGTCAACCACCTGGATCTCTAATATAGGAGAGGCAGTAGACTCGAGAGGGATCACAGGCCGAGGCAGGTCATAGGCGGTAGAATGCTTTATTATGCCTTCGCGCACTTCGTATGTAAGGTTAAGGCCCGGAAACTCCGGATATCTTTCTTCGAGAAGATCCACCACCCTTAAGCCTTGAGAATTATGGTCAAAGCCTCCATAGTCCTTCATCATTTCGCGAAGCGCATCCTCGCCAGAATGGCCGAAAGGCGTGTGCCCCAAGTCATGGGCTAAAGATATCGCCTCAACCAGGTCTTCATTAAGACACAAAGCTCGCGCGATAGATTTTGCTATCTGCGCTACCTCAAGCGTATGTGTAAGGCGTGTCCTGTAATAGTCTCCCTCGTGGTTTACAAACACTTGAGTCTTATATTCCAATCTTCTGAAAGCGGTTGAATATATAACCCTGTCCCTATCGCGCTGATAACAGGACCTATACCCGTGTTCGCGCTCTTTATAGAGCCTTCCCTTAGAGCACTTGCTCTTCTGCGCGTATGGCGACAAGGCTTCTTCTTTCTTTTCGAGGTCTTTTCTTTTCAGCATATTTTATTTTCGTCGAAATAGTTTATACATAGCATCAAGCGAATCCGACACCACTTTGGTGCCGGATACTGCCAACATGAAATTCGTGTCGCCCGCCCAGCGCGGGACTATATGTATATGGATGTGTCCGGCGAATCCTGCGCCTGCCGCCTTCCCAATGTTAAAACCAATGTTATATCCGTGCGGTTTCAGCTTCTTATCCAGAGTCTTCTTTGTCTTTATCACCAAATTCATTATATCCTTCAATTCCTTATCCGACAGATTTTCAAGGGCCTTGACATGCCTATACGGCGATACCATTACATGGCCATTATTGTAAGGGTAGATATTTAGGATCGAAAAGGAATATTCAGTTTTTTCTAGGACATAATCTTTAGGTTCGCAGAATATGCATTTTTTATTCTTTCGCGAGTATACATATTTATTTCTCCATGGCGCCCACAAGCTTTTCATGTACCGACTCTCATACGATTGTACATGGAACCTCTCCCTAATACAATACGGGGTTTCATATTCTATAACCCTATTATTTCCCCTTCTATCTTTTTATCCGTAACTTCAAGTATGCCGTAAGAATTGCTTGAAGCGAATATTTTATCCGTCGGACTACCGGGATTAAAATACAATACGCCGTCTTTTCTTATATTCGTGGCCGAATGGGAGTGGCCGAACACTATAGCATCGACCTTATCGAACTCCCTTCTCACTGTAGCCAGAAGCTCTGAAGACGCGCCATAACCATGGATCAGGCCTATCTTGAATTTACCTATAGCGATAACTTCTTTGGGGTTTAACTCCATACGGATCTCTTTCGAGTCCATGTTGCCCGCGACAGCCTTCAATTCTTTAAGTCCCCTTAACTTGTCCAATAATTTCATTTCAATGAAGTCTCCGGCGTGGAATATCATATCAACGCTCTTTATTTCATCATATATTTTTTGCGGCATGTCCTGCGCAGTTACAGGTATATGAGTGTCTGATAACACGAGTATCCGCATTAAACCGCGACCCTTCTCTTGCCATAGATGCTCAATAGATTATTGAATGTCGCAATATCCCATATTGAGATCTTCAGCTCTTTTGCCAGGAGTTTTGCGTTTTCTTCAATCCCGTTTAAAGGGATTATGATCTTATTCGAGATCTTATAACCTAGCGACTTAATGTTTTTGACATAATCTATTATATTATTCTCGCCCACGGTATCTTCGTGCGGCTGGGCTATCCATGTCTTACCTCTGAATGTCGCCGCTATAAATTGCTTCAAATCCAGGGAAAGCTTCGTTTCCACTTTTGTGAAGTGCGGAAGCCTTAAACTTTTAGAATCTATCAGAACGAGTTCGTTCGAGAACGAGTTGAAGAGCTCTGAAACTTTCGCGATCATCCCTCTTTCGGATTCATTTACAAATTCGGTTATATAAGACCCGATCTCTGAGCCGAAGAGCTCAAGCCTATTAAATATGCCGTCTACAAGCAGCTCTCTTCTTTTTTGATATACATGCTTTAGCCAGAATTCCAGCACGGAATCGTCTACCCTGTAAAACACGCCGCCCTTAGAGATGAATCCGAGTTGGGAAAGCTCGAGAAGGTCCTTTGATATTTCAGATTGTTTCTTCTTAAGCGATTTTGATATATCAGGAAGCTTATTACGGCCATTGGCTATCGAAACCAATATAGACATGTATTTTTCTTTATGCCGTGTATCTATAAGGTCGAGTATGTAATTCAGAAGATATTGGTGAATAACGCCGTTCGCGCTGTAAACTAGGTCGGCTATGGCGCGGGCTATCACTTCTTTATCTATATAGTTAGACATCTTATCGGTTGCGATCTCCTTGGCCTGTTTTACTATCTGATTTAGATAGAACGGATTGGCATCGGTAAAAGCGATTAAAAATTTCTTGATGATATTGTCTATTTCGAATCCCGACAGGCGCATTTCTATGAACTTTCTGGCGCTGTCCGCGCCAAAACCAGAAATCTTTATGATCTCAAAATTCCCGAATAGAAGCGACAGCTTTTCGGATAGGATCTTCTTGAAGGCCTGATTGCGGGAGCTGGATACTATGTACATGGTATCCTTCTGTATCATTATGACTTTCCCGAAATTCAAGAATGGATTTTTTACCCCGACATATTCCAGGTTGTCGAACTCATCGAGTATTACGACGCAGGACATCTTTATTTCATCTTTAAGCGTTGATGTGAGCCCGAGGAGGCTGGAATATGCTTCGTCGCAGTCGCTCTTTTCGATTAATGAATTTACATGCCTTATTGCGGCGTAAGTTTTGGGAAGGGATTTCTCAGCCCTGTCTAGAAGGCTGTCCGCATCAACGGAGCAATCCTCCCCCGTTTTGCCGAGAGCGTTATATAGTAAAGTCGCGATAAATCTGTTCGAGAAAGATTTGAACGGTTCTTTTATGACCTCTACGTATATCGTGATAAAATCCTCTTCCTTTATAGAGTGGAGGAAGTTGTGCAAGATAGATGACTTTCCAGCGAGGCTTTGGCCTATGAGCGCAACGTTCTGCCTGTAGCCGTCTTTCAAGGCCAGTGCCCTCTTATTGAGCAGCTCGAGGACATCTTCCCTTCCGAAAAACTTTTCTCCTACAACCGGTTCGCTGAACATAATCTGCCTTCAATTAGATAAATAATAAAAAGGATTCTGCGGTTCGCCGTCTCTTCTTATTTCAAAATGGAGCGACGGCTCTTTTGCGCGGCCGCCCCTGCCGACCTTAGCAATGACGCTATTCTGCTCTACTAAGTCTCCCGGCTTGACAAGTATCATAGAATTGTAAGCATAGACTGTCTGGGAATTATCGCCATGATCCAGTATCACTGTTTTTCCGAAACCCTTGAGCCATTCGTCGCAGAATACGACCTTGCCAGCCTTTGAGGCCTTTACGCTGCTCCCCTCACTGGCTTTTATATCTATACCTTTATTTCTGGTTCTATCCATTTTCGAGCCGAAGTGCGAAATAACGGCCCCTCTTAAAGGCCATACGAATGAATCGCTGTATGAAAATATTTTTTGTCTCTCCGGGCGTATAGACGCGCCTGGAATCAGCAATTTTTGTCCGCGTGTTATATATGTTGTATCATGGATATTGTTTGCGTTTAAAATGCTTTTTATGTTAATGTCGTATAGTTTTGATATACTCCAGAGCGTCTCGCCGCTTTTCACGTAATGATACACGCCGCTTATAGCGCTAACACTGGTTGTGTATGGCGCTTCTATCGTTTTACAACCTGCAAGAGCCAAGATTAAAAGAAACGTAAATGAAGCTCTCCGGGCTAAAACCGGGAGTTTCAATTCGTCCGAGCGAAATCCCGCCCCGTCCATCTCCGCCCTTAAGGGCGGGGTTTTGGGGCGGCGGGATAAAAGTTTCATATTAGCTGGAGCGAGCGAGGGGAATCGAACCCCTGTAGCCAGCTTGGGAAGCTGGTATTCTACCATTGAACTACGCTCGCGGATATTCATTTTTCAAAATTTCGTCATCCTCCTAAAATCATTATATCTTTTATTTATGTCGCCAAGCGAGATATTTAATAATTTATTTATACTGAAATCTTCCACAACAAAAGATGCTAGTATGGTGCCGTATATTATGCTCCGTCTTATCGAAGCGTCATTTACCTTGGCGGCCTTGCTCAGATATCCTATCATCCCCCCCGCGAAGGTATCGCCCGCCCCTGTAGGATCATACACATTATCCAGCGGATATGCAGGGGCCAAGAAGTGCGATCTTCTGGAATAATATATTACGCCGTGCTCGCCTTTTTTTATGACAACCGCCTTAGGGCCATTAGAGATTATTACCTTCGCGGCCTTGAGGAGGCTGGCCTCTCCGCTAAACTGCCTTGCTTCAGCGTCGTTCAGTAAAAATATGTCGACTTTATGTAAGAATTTTTCTAACGCTCTTTTCTTATTTGTTATCCAGTGGTTCATGGAGTCGCAGGCTATTAGTTTGGGCCTATTTATCTGGCTTAATACCCTGTCCTGCAGAACCGGATCGATATTTGCCAGAAATACGAACTCCGAATTCATCAGGCCGCGCGGAATCTTTGGCGAAAAGTCTTTAAAAACATTCAGACGCGTTGTCAGGGTATGCGCGACATTAAGATCATATTCATACCTGCCTTTCCACCTGAATGTCTTCCCCTCCATTACCAAAAGGCCCTCAGTCCC
>MHFG01000043.1:5770-11743 GCA_001804065.1 Omnitrophica bacterium RIFCSPHIGHO2_02_FULL_46_20 | reverse complement strand
TATTTTCGTAATCAGCCGCCTTCTCTGCTCGAGAATATTCTTCGCGGCCGAGCTGCCTTTGGCCGTCAGTTTTATCTTTATTACGCGCCTATCATCGGGATCGGGTATTCTCATACAATAACCGTCTCTTACGAGCCTGTCAATAATACCGGTCATGGCCGCGGTCGTTACATTCATAAATCGCGCCATATCAGACATGCTTAACTCGCCGAGTCTATTGAGCAGGTCAAGGATGGCAAGCTGGGGCAAGGTTATCTTTACTTTATAAAATTCGCCTGACTGCTGCTTCATAAATTCTCTGGAAATAGCGGCCATGCTCTCGCCGACTCTATCCGCAAATTCCGCTGCAGTGAGACTCTTCACAGTAAACCTCCTTTATATTAATGTATGTTAATAGTTAATATACTTAACTATATCACACAAGGCGGGATTTGTCAAATGAGCCCTGCTATATTTTACGGGGCCTGCCGCTGGCTTTGCCTTTTTTCTAAGGGGGCATTCAATGAGCCGAGGCGTAGCGCAATCCGCTCAAGCTTTCACCACCGCGCCCTAGTGCCCCCATAAGAAAAAGGCTTCATCCAGCGTCACCCGTAAAAATTACCTGCCACACATATGTTCACGGACTGAATTTCTTCGACTCTTATCGATGGTGGAACTTTTGGTGGTTCGCCTGACGCTGCTATTTTTTACAACTTCTCATGGCTGAGAAGGTGTTACAATTTAGAAGACAATTTCCTATTGGCAGTTCCCCTCACCTTAATCCTCTCCCCAAAGGGGAGAGGAGATGGTAAGGGTTAAAATTTGACCTCCTCTCCCTTTGAGGAAAAAATAGGGTAGGGCTTAACAAAATTTCCTCTCTGAGGAAAAATAGAATAGGCATTCACAAAATTCCCTCTCCCCTTTAGGGGAGAGGGATAGGGTGAGGGGTATGAGGATTTGTAAATGGAAATCCGAGGCTATGACGCGGGGTTTATTTCGCGCTCCGCTACCTGCGGAACGGGCCTTTTACTCTGCCATATCGCCCATACCATGGCCGCGCTTAAGCCCGACACTATTATCCAGCCGGTAAGCCCGAGTTTATTATACTGAACGATTATGGGCGCGATTATAACGGAGACTAAATTTACGACTTTTATCATGGGATTTAAAGCCGGGCCGGCTGTGTCTTTTAATGGGTCTCCGACCGTATCCCCTACTACTGCCGCCTTATGCCTTTCGGAGCCCTTACCTGTGTTCGCGGCGATATCCTTCACTTCGTCTTCTATCGTCTTTTTGGCGTTATCCCATGCGCCGCCCGCGTTTGACATAAACACAGCGAGAAGCTGGCCTGAAAGGATTATGCCCGCCAGAAAACCGCCAAGCGCCTCAACCTGCAGAAGAAGCCCTACAAGAATGGGGCTAACAACGCTTATCAAGGCAAGACTGACAAGTTCTTTCTGAGCGGCTGCGGTAGATATCTCGACCGCCTGTTTGTAATCGGGCTTCACCTTTCCGTCAAGCACCCCCAGCCGGAATTGACGGCGCACTTCCAAAACGATGAGTGAGGCCGCGCGGCTGACCGCCTGAATAGAGAATGAGGAAAAAAGCCATGGTATTGCTCCGCCTATAAGCATGCCGACAAACACTTGCGGGACAGAGACGCGTATACCGACTGAACTTAATTGATCCGCCAGAGGGACACCCATAGCGGCCTGAATCTTGCTCACGTCAACCATGTATGATCCGAAAAGAGCTACGGCAGCTATGACCGCGGATCCTATCGCCACGCCTTTTGTAATAGCCTTAGTTGTATTGCCGACAGCGTCCAGGTCGGCCATTATCTTGCGCGCTGATTTTGTCTCATCATCATTCTGGCCATGCCACGCCATTTCGCCGATACCGTTCGCATTGTCCGATATCGGGCCGAAAGAATCCATCGCCACATTATTGCCCGTGAGGGTCAGCATTCCTATTCCTGTCATTGCCACGCCGTAAAGTATATACGCTACCCTTTCAACCGCGCTTATATCAGGGATTGTGCCGAATATCAATATTGATCCGAATATCGTCGCCGCGATAACTAATATTGCCCAAACAGACGATTCATACCCTACCGCTAAACCAGAAAGGATCGTAGTAGCGGGGCCTGTTTGCGTAGATTTTCTTATTTCCCGGACAGGCCGATAATCGGTCCCGGTAAAATATTCCGTGAGGCGGTCTATAGAAATAGCGAGCAGGACACCGAGAGTGGTCGCCAGAAACGGCCTCCACCAACCGCCCGGGATCTTGGCCATGTAGAAGAAACCTAATATGCCGAAAAGCGCTATTGACATAACGGCGGAGGTAAGGAATCCTTTGAATATGGCTTTCATGGCGTTGCCGCTCTTATTTCCATAAGAATCGCCTTTGACCGCGTAAGTTCCTATTATGGAACAGATAACGCCGATTCCCCTGACTAATAACGGATAGACTATCCATTCGAGCCTGTGAGTTATGTGGTACAGCGCGAGCCCTAGTATCAGGCCCGCGACTATAGTGACTTCGTATGATTCAAATATATCGGCTGCCATGCCCGCGCAGTCGCCCACATTATCCCCGACAAGATCCGCTACTACCGCAGGGTTTCGAGGATCATCTTCCGGTATGCCTGCCTCTACCTTGCCGACCAGATCCGCGCCCACGTCAGCCGCTTTAGTGTATATACCGCCGCCTACTCTCATAAAAAGAGCCAGCAGCGTTCCGCCGAAACCGAATCCAAGAAGAGCGTCAGGAGCCGCTATTCCGAAAATTATGAATATGATAGTTCCGCCGAACAGCCCGAGCCCGTCAGTCAACATGCCTGTAATAGTTCCCGCCCTATAAGCAATCCGAAGAGAATCATTGAAAGATTTTTTCGCGGCAGAGGCTACGCGCACGTTAGCCTGAACCGCCATGCGCATGCCGAGCTGGCCTACAAGAAGCGAGAATACTGCCCCCATGACAAACGCGATAGCTCTTCCGAATCCTATGATAAGACGCACGGATGATTCAGATTGCCCTTGAAACCGCTGCAGCGCTTCCTGCGAAGGCGGGACGATATAGACTGAAAAGAATAGCGCGAATACGAGGACTCCTATGAGGGGTAATATCGTAAAAAGCTGTTTATGGAGATAGGCGTTAGCCCCTTCGCGTATAGCGTTCCACACATCCTGCATCGAAGTCGTGCCTTTGTCTTCGCGTAAAATCTGGCGGCGAAGGAAAAGCGCGTAAATGAGCCCGAGAAGCGAAACTCCTAAAACGCTCCATAGCGCTATAATTTCAAAAAGATTAAGCCCATACATCATTTTGCTCTTCTCCTTAGGTTTTATCGCTCTTTCGCATGAGAGAACTATATTTTTCTATTAATTTATCTATATCTTTTATTTGAACGGGCTTGGTCAGATACTCATCCGCCCCCGCGAGCCTCATGAAATATTCGTTCGATTCCTGATATCCGGTAACAACTACTGTCTTGGCCTTAAGGTTATTATTTTTCATATATTTAACCAATTCCATTCCTGTCAACTCCGGCATATTCTGATCCAAGAATACGAGATCATACCGGTTTGTTTTTATCAGTTCTAATCCTCTCCTGCCATCGTAGGCGATATCCACCGCATGGCCCTTGAGGAGAAGCCTGTCATTCAAAAATGAGATAAATTCTCTTTCGTCATCAACTATTAAAATTGTCATGCAAACAGCCCCTCTATGCCTTATGCAGTTCGCTATTCTTGATGCCGTAGGAAAAATATACGATCAGCCCCAGGACAAGCCACATAATAAATCTCCACCATGTAACTCCCGGCAAACCGGTCATGAGAAAGATGCAGGCTGCGACGCCTAGAAGCGGCGTAATAGGATTAAAAGGCACCTTAAACGAGCGCGCTCTCGCCGGCTCTTTTACCCTCAGTATGATAACGCCAAAACAAACTAATGTAAATGCAAAAAGCGTGCCTATATTGGTCAGGTCTACCATCTCTTCGATGTTCGTAAACGCGGCAAAGAAGGCTATTATAATGCCGACAATAATTGTCGTAACATGCGGCGTCTTAAATTTTGGATGCACGCGCGAAAAGACGCGCGGCAGAAGGCCGTCACGGGACATGGAAAAGAATATCCTCGCCTGACCAAGCAAGAGAACTAATAACACGGCAATATGCGCCGCAACGGAGCCAAACGCTATAATGCCCGCTGCCCAATTGAGTTTGATATACTGCATCGCCAGAGTAAGGGGCTCTGCCTTTTCGTGCGCAAGAGAAGCCTTAAGGGCAGGAAACGGAATAAGTCCTGTAAAGACCGCCGCGACTGCCATATAGATTATTGTGCAGATAATAAGGGATCCTATTATTCCGATCGGCAAATCCCGTTTTGGATTACGCGTCTCTTCGGCGGCCGTCGATACCGCGTCAAACCCGATATACGCGAAGAATACGATGGCGGCGCCTGCCTTGATCCCCGCAAACCCATTGGGCGCGAACGGGGCCCAATTTTGCGGTTTAACATAGAAGGCGCCTACCAATACAAAAAACAACAGCACAATCAGTTTTACGGCGACTATCAGTTCATTGAATCTGGAACTTTCCTTTATGCCTCTGACAAGCAACGCTGTAATAAATACTACGATAAGACAGGCCGGAATATTACAGATGACGGGTATCCCCAAAATGCTGGGCGCTTCGTGTACCGCCTGCCATGTGTGTTGGAGCCCTGGATCTAATTTATCGAAAGGTACGCCGTTATATAAATAAGCGGATGCTTTTTCAAAACCTTTAATTGCTGAACGAAAATCGAGAGTTGACCATGCAGGCAGGTTTATTCCAAAGCCCTTCAAGAATCCGACGAAATATCCTGACCAGCTGATGGCGACCGCGATCGCGCCCACGCCATATTCTATCATGAGATCCCAGCCGATTATCCACGCCACCAATTCGCCGAATGTAGCATATGAATATGTGTAGGCGCTGCCGGAGATCGGGACGAGCGCCGCCAATTCAGCGTAACACAGAGCGGCGAGGGCGCAAGCGATCGCCGTAATGGCGAAGGAAGCGATCAGCGACGGACCGGCTCCAGGCCGTAAAGCGTCTCCTGCCGCCGCGGTGCCGATAGTAGCGAATATTCCCGCGCCTATGATAGCGCCTATGCCCAGCAAGATGAGGTCAAAGGCGCCTAACGCCCTTTTTAATCTTGTCTTGGGATCGTGCGTCTCCGCCAATATGGAGCTAAGAGACTTGATCTTGAAAAGTTTTCGTGTGAGATGCCTCATTTTCTGTAATATTTTAATTAACGTCTATACGGATACTTATTCAAAACCTTAAGCACGCCATCTGCCGATCGAGGCATCCGCGCTTTATTTTCAAGAAGTATCTCGCGGGCTGATAATTCCTTATTATAGAGTTCTTTATCGCCTTCCCAGTGCTGCGTTAGGACGGTGCCCGCCAAATTAACGCCTATAAATAAACCGCGATTTCGCGAATATGAGAGTATCCCGCCTTTTAGCTGTATATCTGTTGAAGCCTCGGCTGACCTCCCTACAGGACCGGCGGCCACATCCGCGTCAACCCCAAGCTTAAATTTGCCCTGCAGAATGCCGTCCACGCTTCTTCTGTTCATTATTAGTAATACGATGTCTGTAGCCTGCCCGCCTATCTGAAAGCCAAAGCTTGCGCCTACTATGGTAAAGATAGCCGGAGGGGACCATTTTCCGTTCTTTTCATCTCTGACCATTATTATGCCTTGGCCGTATTCTCCGCCGATACCAAACGCCGCCGACACTGTAGACGGAAATATCGCTATAGCCGAACTTTTTTCTATAAGATCTCCGGGTATGCCCTGATCCGGCATCTCCTGCACATCTGATAATACTTTTCCTGACTCCTCGACAAGGCTCGTCCATTTATTATCGGCATTTGCCGTAAACGGCAGGAAAACAAAACACAGTAATATTATAAAACTTATTCTTAAAAACATGTTCATTTT